>NZ_CP098806.1:3135000-3448500 GCF_023822005.2 Dyadobacter fanqingshengii | reverse complement strand
TTGGGCGTTCCATAATAGGGATAACGGGGATCAAACAAACCTCCAAGCGTATCCAATGCATGTGATTGCGCCCAATCCGCGAAGTAATTTTTTGTTCCAATGTCAATACCACCCAAAATTCTGTGCTGCACACCGCCGGTTGTTACCGAACCATTGATAAATGCCTGTGCTAGCGTCATTTCGCTTTTTGCATCCCAGATTCCTACGCTGCGAACCAGTCGGGCATCCGCACTAACGGAGTCAGGCCACATGCTAGATCCTGTTTGCTGATAATTGAAGTAACCGACCTGCGCGGTAACTTTCCAGTCGCTGTTGATCTGGTGTTGCAGGTTTACGAAAAGGCTCTGATCTTTGATTTTGGTTGGATCCAGTCCCGGAGGCATCGCCGTGAAATCTCTTGGTAATGTTGCGTAGCCGTCTGTTGTAAAGACATAATAAGAGCCTACATCAGACATTTTTGCGTATTGCATGTTGTATTCCGCGGTCAGCTTTGTCTTATCGTCCAGCTGGTAAGAAATTACCGGTGCAATGCTGTAACGGTTGTTATATTCGAATGAGCGGTGCGAATTTTTGTTCTGGCCTGCGATGTTCAGACGGTAAAGCAGCTTGCCGCTTTTGTCCAGTTTGCCATCCAGATCCAATGTTGCGCGGTAGAAGTCAAAGCTTCCCATCGTCAGCGACAATTCGCCTTTGGTTTCTCCCGTAGGCTTTTTGGTAACCACATTATAAAGACCGCTCGGATCGCCGTTTGCCAGCATAAATCCAGCCGGGCCCTTTACGAATTCAATGTGATCCACGAAGCTCATGTCCTCGGTAAGCGGCCCCCAGAATGAGCTTACGACATTAAAACCATTGCGGAAAGCCTGGATTTGCGAACCGCGCATGGTGATGTTGGCATACATATCACCCCAGTGTTCCAGGCGCGTGGCACCGCTTACGTTGCGGATCAAGCCGTCGCTCATGCTGATGATCTGCTGGTCGGCTAACACTTTGGAAGTTACAACCTGCACATTCTGAGGAGTTTCCAAAATGGGCGTCAGCAATTTCAGACTTGAAGAAACTTGGTCAGATTTGTAGGGGTTTCCGCCTTTTACGATAACTTCCGAAAGTTGATTGGCGCTTTCAGACAAGGCAAAAGAAACATTGACCGTTTCACCCGCGATAACTTCCACCGATTTTTCCTGTGTTTCCAATCCCACGAAGCTTACGAGCAGCGAATAAGTGCCTGGTTTCACCCTTTCAATAACGAATTTACCCATTGCATCGGAAACAGAGCCTTTTGAGCTTCCCTTGATTCCGACAGAAACTTGTTCCGCCGGTTGGCCATCAGAGCTTAGGATTTGGCCCGTAATTCTGCCATTTTGAGCTAATAGAGCGGAGGCGGATAGTATGATCAGGAGAAAAGTATAAATTTTTAGCATTTTATTTTAAATTGGTCTAAATAATTATTTGGTTGGCAAATATCGTACGGCAAAATTTTCGATACAAGCGTTTATTTGGATTTATTTAAAATAGCGTAATGGCGATAATGTCGCAAACGCGTTTACAGTGGGTGAACAACAAAAAGCAGGACCATTTGTGACGTGATCCTGCTTTTCGGACAAATTTGGATTTGACTTACTTCTTTTCCTTGATTTCGTCAACCATCTTTTCGGTTATCATCTTCTTTTCTGACGAATTTCCCCAGGTGTTCATGATATAGTTGGTAACGTCGGCGATCTCATCGTTACCCAGGCCTGGATTGGGCATCATATTGTCATAATCCACGCCATTGACTTTGATTTTACCTATGAGACCGAATTTGATTGCCTTGATCGCACTTTCTGGTGTTTCCATGAGATAATCGGACTTTGCCAAAGGCGGAAAAGTAGCCGTAACGCCTTCGCCGGTGCCCATATGGCAGCTGATGCAGTTTTCCGAATAAACCATTTTACCCCGCTCGATGCTCTTGGCCAGCTCGTCGTCCTGCGGGAAGATTGCGGAGCAGCAAACGACCGCTGTTAATAATGCAAATATCTTCTTCATTAAGATTTTGGGCTGATACGGACAACTTTACCGGAATTTTCAAGTACAACGTAAATGTTGCCATCCCACGCCTGGCGCACATCCCGCACGCGGCCGATTTTATCAAAAATGATCTCACGGCTGATCACCTTATTACCCTTCACCACCAAATGTTGCAGATACATGAATTTGAGTGAGCCAACCAGCAAGTCGCCATTCCAATCTTTGAACTTATCGCTCGTAACGAAAGTCATTCCGCAAGGTGCGATGGATGGTTTCCAGTATACAACCGGCTGTTCCAAGCCGGCACGCGCCGTGTCTTTTGATATAATGCTGTTGTCATAATCGATCCCGAACGTAATCAGCGGCCAGCCGTAATTCTTTCCTTTTTCAATGATATTAAGCTCGTCACCGCCTTGTGGTCCATGCTCGTGTTCCCAAATTACGCCCGTAGTCGGGTGAATGACCATGCCTTGCGGATTGCGGTGGCCGTAGGTCCAGATCTCGGGTCTTGCGCCCGCGGTGCTTACGAAAGGATTGTCATTCGGAATTTTTCCATCTTCATGCAAACGGACCACTTTTCCCTGATCTCTTCCCAAATCCTGTGCATTTTGCTTTTGCCCACGCTCACCCAGTGATAGGAAAACGTAACCTTTTTTGTCAAATACAATGCGACCTCCATAGTGAGGGCTTCCTTTTACATTTGGGATAGCCTTAAACAATGGCTGAATGTCGGTAAGCGCATGGTCTTTTAGCTTTGCACGCATTAATGCTGTGTTTGCGCCGCCATCTTCTCCTTCTTCGCCCGCTGCTTTCGGGGATGAATAGCTGATATAGATCCAGCCATTTGTCTTATAATCAGGATGTAATGCAACGTCCAGCAAGCCGCCCTGTCCTTTGTAAAATACCTCAGGAATGCCGGTAATTTCTTTTGGATCCAGTTTTCCACCCGTTACAAGCCGTAATTTTCCACCGCGCTCGGTTACCAGCATATCGCCGTTTGGCAGTAATGCAGAAGCCCACGGCATGGTAAGACCCGAGGCAACTGTATCCACTTTCAGATTGGCTTCGGATAATTTCTTTGGCTTTTCCGGTTCGAAACCGCTGTTGCTCATCAATCCGATAGAGGCGGTAAGCATCAATCCTCCCAATGCAACGGGAAGATATTTTTTTAATAAAGGAATGTTTTTGTTCATGAATTAAGGTGAATAGATGTTTGATTTAGATTATTTTACAAGTTCGAGTTTGTCCAGTTCCCCGGTAATGGTCTTAATTTCTTCCGGGCTGATAGTAATCTCCATGGCGGCTGCATTCTGCAATGCCTGCGTTGCGTCCCTTGCACCCACCAATGCAATGCTTACGCCCGGTTGCTCCACGGTCCACCTGAGAACGAGCTGGCCAATCGTTGCATTTTTACTGTCGGCAATCGGTTTGATCTTGTCCAGAAATGCATTAACCCTTTCCAGGTTTTCATCTTTGTAAAAATAAATCGAGGCACGGTGATCGTCCGCAGCGAATTGATGGCCAGGCTTCATTTTTCCGGTCAGTAATCCGCGTTCCAACGGGCTGTAAGCCACGATTGACTTGTTATTTTCAATGCAATAGGGCACGAGTTCTGGCTCAATTTCCCGTTTCACCATGCTGTACGGGACCTGATCCGAAACCAGATCAATATACTGCGCTGCTTCACGCATTAATGCCACATCATAATTACATACACCAGCATGCCGCACTTTTCCCTGTTTGATTAGTTCCGTAACGGCCTCCATTGTTTCCTGAATCGGCGTGGTTTTGTCGTGCCAATGTATCTGATAAAGGTCAATATAATCCGTTCCAAGGCGTTTCAGGCTGTCTTCACATTCCTTAATGATGCTGTCTTTGGCTGCATATTTATAAATGTCAATGTCTTCGCCTGCGTTGTTTTTGCTGTGCATGGCAAAATCTCCTTGTGTAAGGTCCCAGCGCATGCCGTATTTGGTCAGGATCTGAACTTTGTCGCGGGGCAGGTCTTTAATGGCTTCCCCAACAATTTCCTCACTTAATCCCTGTCCGTAAACCGGCGCGGTGTCTATGGAGGTAACCCCTGCATTGTACGACGCCTGAATGGCCTTAACCGCCTCACTGCGCTCCGTTCCACCCCACATCCAGCCTCCCGCAGCCCAGGCGCCAAAAGTAATCACCGAAACTTCCAGGTCAGAGTTTCCTAGTTTCCTGTATTGCATTGTAAATTGGTTTAGTTTTTTAGGTTTTTGTCAAACAATTATTCCACTTCCCGGAACACTTCACCGAAAAGTGGAATAATGATCGAATATTAATATTAAAGTGTCAAACAGAGCTGTTACGGCACTTTATTTTGTCAAAGAAAAAGGAGCAGCGTCCGCACTTGCGCCCCAGGTTTTGGAAGGCTGGCTGCCCATATTGAACTGGACCGAGCCGCCTTTTTGAATGTCGGCGTGTTCGAGGAATGTTTTGCCATACGTTTTACCATTCAGCGAAGCGCCCTGAATGTACATGTTGGCATCATTTGAAGCTGGCGCCTGCACAGTGAATTTTTTGCCGTCCTCCATAGTCAATGTCGCTTTCTTGAAAAGCGGTGAACCGATCACATATTGCGTGGTCCCGGGAGTTACCGGGTAAAAACCCAGGGAAGAGAACACATACCAGGCCGAAGTTTGTCCATTATCCTCATCACCGCAATAGCCGTCCGGCGCTGCCTGGTAAAGCTTGTTCATCACCTGACGTAGCCAATATTGTGCCTTATAAGGTGCTCCTGCATAGTTATAAAGGTAAATCATATGCTGGATCGGCTGGTTTCCGTGCGCGTAATTGCCCATGTTCATGATCTGCATTTCGCGGATTTCGTGAATTGGAAAACCATAATAACTATCGTCGAAAATCGGGGGCAATGTGAAAACCGTGTCCAGTTTCTGAACAAATGCTTCCCTGCCGCCTACCAAGCCTATCAAGCCCTTTACATCCTGAAAAACAGACCATGTATAGTGAATGCTGTTCCCTTCAGTAAATGCGTCGCCCCATTTGAATGGGTTAAATGGCTTTTGAAACTGGCCGTCTTTGTTTTTGCCGCGCATCCATTTTGTTTCAGGATCAAACACATTGCGGTAATTCTGGCTTCTTTTGAGATACAGATCCACTTCTTTCTGTGGCTTTTTCAGCGCAGTTCCCAATTGTGCAATGCAAAAATCGGCATAAGCATATTCCAGCGTCCGCGCCGCATTTTCATTCACTTTTACGTCATAAGGAACATAACCGAGTTCATTGTAATATTCATGGCCGAAACGGCCCACTGAACTCACTGGACCCGCATTCTCTGTATTTTTGATCACCGCTTCGTAAAGCTTGTTAATGTCGTAACCACGGATCCCTTTAACGTACGAATCAGCAATTAATGACGCCGAGTTGGAACCGATCATACAATCGCGGTGGCCGGGGCTGGCCCATTCAGGCAGGTAACCGCTTTCATCGTAAGCATTGGCCAATCCCTCCATAATGTGCGCATTAAGCGTAGGATACATCAATGTAAAGAATGGAAAAACCGCCCGGAATGTGTCCCAAAAGCCATTGTCAGTAAACATATAACCTGGTTTCACTTCACCGCTATAAGGACTGTAATGAACGATCTTGTTGGCCTTATCAAATTCATAAAACTTCCTTGGGAACAATAACACGCGATACAGGCAAGAATAGAATGTGCGGATCTGATCTTTGTTGTCACCCTCCACCTGTATACGTGACAGCTCCGTGTTCCAGGCTTGGCGTCCTTTTTCTTTTGTAGCCTCAAAATTGTCATTGGCAATTTCGCGCTGCAAATTCAGTTCAGCCTGCTCGGGACTGATGAATGAAGAGGCCACTTTTAAGCCGATCTGCTCTCCTTTTTTTGTTTTGAAACCAACAACCGCACCTACGTGGCCAGCTTTCAGCTCCAATGTGTCTTTGGCTAATGTTTTGCCATGAAAAGCGGAAGAGAATGTAAATGCCTTATCAAAAACGACCACAAAATAGTTTTTGAAATTAGCCGGAACGCCACCACTGTTTTTGGTGGTATAACCGATTATCTTGCGCTCGGCAGGGATGATTTTAATGTAAGAACCTTTGTCAAAAGCATCAATAAGCACAAATGAGCTGTCGGCTTGCGGGAAAGTGAAGCGGAATTGCGCTGCTCTTTCTGTGGGTGCAATTTCCGTGGTAACGTCGTGATCGGCCAGATAAACCTTGTAATAATGTGGTTTCGCAACTTCGGCTTTATGGGAAAACCAGCTCGCGCGGCTTTCTTCGTCAATTTTCGGCTTTCCTGTAACAGGCATGATTGAAAATTGGCCGTAATCATTGATCCACGGACTGGGCTGGTGGGTCTGTTTGAAACCGCGGATTTTTTCTGCGTCATACATATAAGCCCAGCCGTCACCCATTTTGCCCGTTTGAGGCATCCAGAAATTCATCGCCCATGGCAATGCAATGGCGGGGTAAGTGTTACCGGATGAAAGGCTGAATTTGGATTGTGTTCCCATCAGCGGGTTCACAAGGTCGACAAAGTCGTTATCGGCTGGCTTTTGAGCAAAAAGGAATGATGTGGTTGCAAAGACAAGGTTAAGGGCTTGCAGGATTTTTTTCATATTGTAAACAAATCTTTTATACAGAAACATGAAGAGAAAACAAAGGTAGCATGACATTTTGTACCGGCATAATTCTTTACAGCCATATTTAATAACGAAGCATTTTTAGAAAGAAACCAACAATAAATTACGTATTGATATAAATCACAATGACTGAACACTTAAATCGCCTAACCCCACGTCAGATCGTTTTCGAGCTTGACCAGTACATCATCGGACAAAATGACGCAAAGCGCAATGTTGCTATTGCATTAAGAAACCGGTGGAGGCGAATGAATAGTCCCGAGGACATACAAAAGGAAATTATTCCAAACAATATATTAATGATCGGCGCGACGGGCGTCGGTAAAACGGAAATTGCACGCAGGCTGGCTAAAATTGCGGATGCGCCATTTGTAAAAGTAGAAGCTTCCAAATTTACGGAAGTGGGTTACGTGGGACGCGATGTGGAAAGCATGGTCCGTGATCTGGTGGAACAAGCAGTAGGCATGGTAAGAACCCAGAAAAAGGAAGAAGTGAAGCTCAAAGCCGAGCAGGCTGTTGAAGACATTATCCTGGATGCACTTATCCCGCCGGTTCATGGTTCGAGTTCCGTTAAAATAAAAGCAGATAACAATACGAACGAAGTGATGCCTGAGGATGATGCCGAACTGAACCAGCGTACAAGAGAACGTTTCCGCGAAAAGATCAGAAACGGGGAGCTTGACAGCCGCAAGATCGACATTGAAGTGCAGCAAAATCAAGCGCCTAATGTAGGCATGATCGGCGGCGCTATGGACGATGTTTCCATGATGAACATTCAGGAAATGATTGGTAACATGATGCCGCGCCGGGGTAAAAAACGTAAAGTGACCGTGGAGGAAGCCAGAAAAATCCTGTTGGACGAAGAAGCTTCCAAGCTGATCGATATGGATGAGGTGAAGATGGAGGCGATCAAAAAAGCCGAAAACCTGGGAATCATTTTTATTGATGAAATTGACAAAGTGGCGTCCAGCAGATCGGGTGGAGGCAGCGGCCCGGACGTGAGCCGCGAAGGCGTGCAGCGCGACTTGCTTCCGATCGTGGAAGGAAGCGCGGTAAATACCAAGCACGGCGTTATTAACACGGACCACATTCTGTTCGTTGCAGCAGGCGCATTCCACGTTGCAAAACCATCGGACCTGATTCCCGAGTTACAAGGACGGTTCCCGATCCGCGTGGAATTGAGCAGCCTGACCGAATCTGATTTTTACCAGATCCTGAAAACGCCTAAAAACGCCCTTACCAAGCAGTATGTGGCCATGATGGAGTCGGAAGGCGTTGAGCTGGAATTTGAAGACGGCGCGCTTCGGGAAATTGCACGGATCGCTTTTGAAGTGAACAGCGAAGTGGAGAACATTGGAGCTCGTCGTTTGCAAACTGTGATGAGCCTGTTACTGAATGACTTTATGTTTGACATTCCAGACGTCATCGGCGCGGATTCTCACATTGTAGTCACGGCGGATCTGGTTTCTGAAAAACTTTCTGCTTTGGTGAAAAACAGGGATTTGAGCCAGTATATTTTGTAAACGGACATTGATTATAATGAAGAGGGAGAGCTGGCTTAACGCTGCTCTCCCTCTTCTTTTATAATGTTGTCAAGTAATTATTCTTCAAAAAACAACCATTTCAGCGCAATTGGAAATTCCTTGCTCCATTGCGTTTCGGTATGTTCACCCTCCGGATCAATCGAACTTTTAATTTTCACACGTTTGTAACCGAATCCTTGATTTTCAAGCGTTTTATGAAACTTTTCGAAGTTAGGAAGCATGTTAGCACCTTCTTTTCCACCGGCATATAAATAAATCCGCGTTTCAAAAGGCTCGAAGAAGTGAATGGCGTCAAAATAAACCTTTTGTGAAATCCATAGTGAGGGCGAGAAAATCATCAGCCTACCAAAAACCTGCGGGAACATTAATGCTGCATAGGCACTCAATAACCCACCCACTGAACTTCCGCCCATGCCTGTATTGAGCCTGTCCGGCTTTGTGCGGTAATTTGCGTCAACATGCTTTTTGAGTGTTTCAACAACGAAACGAAGGAAAAGTGAGCCCAAACCCTTACCGAGACGCGGGTTATCATAAGGAGAAAATTCATTGATCCGCTCTTCTTCGCCATGATCGATGGCAACAATGATCACATCTGCTTTATTTTGCTCTGCCAGCAGTGCCAGGCTTTTGTCAATTTCCCAGTTTCCGTAAGGTGAGCCGTCTCCAAATAGATTTTGCGCATCCGTCATATATAGCACCGGATAACGCTGTTCCGGCTTTTCGTAATAATCATGTGGCAAAAGCACATGAACACGACGCTTTTTATTTAGCTGAGGAATTTCAAATGTCTCTGAAAGTACCTCGATGACAGGTGATAGTGCTGTTTTTTCTTCTAAAACTTGCATTGTGCTGATAGTCACTGTGGGTTATATGCCAAAGGTACTTATTAAAATTTTTGTTTAATGTAATTTACGAATGCAAATTTCCATTTATGTCGCTCATCCGCTTCATGCACAATCCGTTCGGACTCAGTCCATGCGCCGCGGTCTGTAATCTCGAAAAGCGTATCGCCGTCCATGACGGTTTCGACTTCGGTAACATAAAGCCGGTCGGCCAGGGGCAAAGCCTGCTTGTAAATTTCCCCACCGCCGATAATGAATGCTTCTGTTTGTTCGATTCCCCGGGCAATATGCAGCGCTTCTTCCAGCGAATGCGCAACAAGAATGCCTTCTACATTAAAATCCTTTTGACTGGTGATCACGATGGAAGTCCGCCCGGGCAATGGTTTTCCAATGGATTCGAAAGTTTTCCGGCCCATGATCATTGGATGGCCTAATGTAAGCTGCTTAAACCGTTTCAAATCATCAGGCAATCGCCAGAGTAATTGATTATCCTTTCCTATAACGCCGTTTTCCGAAACGGCCACGATGATTGATATGAGCATTGTACGTTGTTAAAAAATTCGATCAAAGCCTATTCCCCCTCAAAAAATCCCCGATCTCCATCCGCTTCTTGCCTTCCAATTGTAAAACTTCAATCGAAAGCCAGCCGTTGCCGGTTCGGAAATAGAGATAGGATTTGCCATCCGTTCTGAATTGGCCGGGCATATCGCTTTCCGGGAAATCCACAACATTGGATTTGAAGATTTTGCAGGAAAGACCGTTAATGGTCGTCCAGGCGGCCGGGTAAGGTGATAGTCCGCGTATGAAGTTGTGAATTTCTTCCGCCGGTTTATGCCAGTCGATTTCGCAGGTTTCGCGGAAAATTTTTGGAGCGGAACGGATTTCCGCCGGCTCTTCCTGTGGTTCCTGCGGATAATTGCCTGCTGCTATTGCCTGAACCGTTCTAACAACCAGTTTTGCGCCTTTTTCCATCAGGCGCTCGTATAATGAACCGGCGTCGTCTTGAGGGTAGATCGGCTCTCTGTCCTGGTATATGATCTTCCCCGTGTCAATGTCTTGTTCTATAAAAAATGTGGTTACGCCGGTTTCCTTTTCTCCGTTAATAATCGCCCAGTTTATGGGCGCCGCACCACGATACTGGGGCAACAATGAACTGTGTAAATTGAATGTGCCCTTTGGCGGCATGCTCCACACCACTTCTGGCAACATACGGAATGCTACAACCACTTGCAAGTCTGCTTTATAAGACCTTAACGCTTCCAGAAACTCAGGATTTTTCAGTTTTTCGGGCTGCAAAACAGGGATGCCCCGGGCTTCTGCGTATAGTTTTACCGGCGATGCGGTTTGCTTTTGCCCACGGCCTGCGGGCTTGTCCGGCACAGTAATGACAGCCACTACATTAGAATTGCTTTCGACCAGACTTTGTAAACTTGGGACCGCAAATTCGGGTGTTCCCATGAAAATTATTCTTAATGGGGTTGACATAGATTGTTACCGCTTTTGGATAAAAAATGGTGATACCATTTACAAATATTGTTATTTTTGTCGTTCTTAACAGAAAATTATGATCCAGACGAAATCATATACGAACCGAAAAGACAGGGTCTTCTAGCCTTCTACTACGAGTGTTGTTACTCTTGTAGAGCGGTCTTAGAGCCGTTCTTTTTTTTTATCAAATTTTCAAAATTTTAAAGACTTGTAAACCAATTTAAGGTCATGGCTAAAATTTCATACTATACGGAAGAAGGATTAAATAAGCTGAGGAATGAGCTGAATGATATGAAAACAAAAGGCCGCACGGAGATTGCAAAACAGATTGCAGAAGCGCGGGATAAAGGTGATTTGAGCGAGAATGCAGAGTATGATGCGGCGAAGGATGCGCAGGGAATGCATGAAATGAAGATCGCCAAGCTTGAAGAGATCATGTCAAATGCGCGGGTTATCGACGAGTCGTCGATTGATACTTCGCAGGTTGCGGTGCTTTCCAAAGTGAAGATCAAAAACCGTAAGAATGGAATGGAAGTTACATACACTTTGGTTTCAGAAGAAGAAGCGGACCTTAAATCGGGCAAGATCTCAGTAGGATCGCCGATTGGAAAAGGTTTGCTGGGGAAAAAAGTTGGAGACACTACCGAAATCAAGGTTCCTGCGGGATTGATGGAATTCGAAGTCCTGGATATCAGCAGGTTCAGCGAGTAATTTCGCAAGGCATAAATAGGATGTTGGATTGCAGAATGTTGACCATTCGCAATCCAACATTTTTGTTTTAAATTGGTTTGGATCAGGAATAGCCGCTATGAAATTCAAAGGGATCTTATTGAGTGTTTCCTTCCTTCGGGTGGAGGGCATGGCGTTGTTTCCCTTCATTTTAGTAAGAAAAAAACCTTGCAGCCGCTTCCTGATCAACCACGAGCAAATCCATTTGCGACAACAGCTTGAATTGGGTTTGATTGTCTTTTATATTTGGTATTTTGCCGAATATTTAGTCCGCCTGATCCAGTACAAAAAACATTATCTCGCCTATCTCCACATTTCGTTCGAGCGCGAAGCATATCAGCATCAGGGAGATTTGGATTATCTCAAAAAACGGCGATTATGGGCCTTTTGGGGCTATTTAAGACAATAGTTTGCGCCAGAAACGGCGTTATTCAACAGCATTTCAGTAAGTAATTTTGATAAAATATGTCAGATCAAAGCAGAGAATTTCTTTATAAATACCTGAACAATGCATCGCCGACCGGGTTTGAAGCAAGCGGTCAGCAAATATGGCTGGACTACATAAAGCCTTACATTGAAGAGACTATTATAGACGTCTACGGAACGGCTGTCGGGGTGATTGGCGGAGGCCAGGATTACAAGGTTGTAATTGAAGCACATTCCGATGAAATTTCGTGGTTTGTCAACTACATTACCGACGACGGTTACATTCACGTACGCCGCAACGGAGGTTCGGATGCGATCATTGCGCCTTCCATGCGGGTGAATTTACACACAGCGAAAGGCGTTGTAAAAGGCGTTTTCGGCTGGCCCGCAATACACGTTCGGGATATCGCAAAGGATCAGGTGCCTAAGGTTCATGAATTGTTTATCGATGTCGGCGCGTCTAAAAAAGACGAAGTGCTGGAAATGGGCATTCATGTAGGAACGGTTGCCACATTTGCAGACGGACTCGACGAGCTGAATGAAAAATATTACCTCGGACGCGCGCTGGACAACAGAATGGGCGGTTTTATGATCGCCGAGGTGGCGCGTATGCTGCATGAGAACAATGTGCGGTTGCCCTTTACATTATATGTTGTGAATGCGGTGCAGGAGGAAATTGGCCTGCGCGGCGCGGAAATGATCTCGCGCCGTTTGAAACCAAATCTGGCCATTGTTACGGACGTTACGCACGATACGCAGTCGCCGATGTACAACAAGAAGGAGCAAGGCGACCTGAAAAGTGGTGGCGGACCGGTTATCTGCTACGGGCCGGCTGTGCAGAACAATGTACGCGACCTGCTCATCCGCATTGCCGATGAGAAAAAGATCCCGTTCCAGCGCCAGGCAGTAAGCCGTTCAACGGGAACAGACACGGACTCATTTGCTTACTCAACCGAAGGCATCGCCTCGGCATTGATTTCCCTTCCACTGAAATACATGCATACGACCGTGGAAATGGTTCATAAAGAGGATGTCAAAAACGTAATCCAACTCATGTATGATGTCTTGCTGTCTTTGAAAGGAGACGAGGACTTTCGGTATATAAAGTAATTTTATAACACACACCAACAACTTAACACTTCATCAACATGCAATCATCAACAAACAATGGACAACAGGGCTCGTGGCCGTGGGGCTGCTATCAACACCCGCAACAGATTTTTTAAGCATGAAATAGAATACACATCGGAGGATTGGCAGCAATGGGAAGAACCGGCTGTAAATCCGAAAACGCAGTTTATCGAGGAACATTCCAAAACATTGCTCAGCGTCACGGATAGTCCGGATCTGGGTCATTTTCACTCGATTAACCCTTACCGGGGCTGCGAACACGGTTGCATTTATTGTTATGCGCGCAATTCCCATGAATATTGGGGATATTCTGCCGGCCTGGATTTTGAGACGAAGATCGTTGTCAAGAAAAATGCTCCGCAGTTGCTTGAAAAACTTTTTAATTCAAAAAACTGGGAGCCTAGGGTCATTCATTTTTCTGGAAACACTGATTGTTATCAGCCAGGGGAAAAGAAATACAGACTGACGAGGCAAATGCTCGAAATTTGTCTGCGCTATCGGAACCCGGTAAGTGTTTTGACCAAAAATGCTTTGGTGCTGAGGGATTTGGATGTGCTCGAAAAGCTTGCCAAGCTGAATCTCGTGCATGGAGCCATTTCCATCACATCTTTAAATGAGGACCTTCGCAGTGCGCTCGAACCACGGACTGTCACGGGACAACGAAGATTGCAGGTCGTAAAGGCAATGCATGACGCGGGCGTGCCTATGGGCGTAATGACGGCTCCCATAATTCCAGGGTTAAATGATCACGAAATTCCAGCCATTGTGCAGGCAGCGGCTGAAAACGGAGCTTTATGGGCCAATTATACGGTTGTGAGACTCAATGGTGCAATTTCCACTTTGTTTGAAGAATGGATCCATCACCATTTCCCCGACCGGGCCGCAAAAGTGCTGAACCAGATTGCAGAATGCCACGGCGGAAATCTGAACGACTCGCGTTTTGGATACAGAATGGTGGGAGAGGGGAATTTCGCAGAGAACATCAGGCAACTGCACGCGCATGCCTGCCGCAAATATTTTAAAGATGTAGCGCTGCCCGCACTCGATACAACCCAATTTATGCGTGCCGGGCAAATGCGTTTATTTTAAATCAATCCTAAATCCAATGAAACCATTTTCCACATTAGTAAACCTCACACTGTGCATTTGCCTGTTCAGCAATTGCGTTAATTCCTCCTCGCAAAAAAATCCCGCAATAACCGAGGGCGATTCCCTGAATGTCGGCAAAAACACAATAGCGCCGGCCAAGTTGCCGGTGACGGGTGCGGATCAGGTTTCGGAATATCTGGATTATCTGAAAGGGAAGAAGATCGGGATTCTGGTGAATCAGACGTCCATTATTGGTAAAGCGCCGATCGTCGATAGTCTGGTTGCGCTGGGAGTGAACATTGTAATGATCTTTGGCCCTGAACACGGGTTCCGCGGGACCGCCAGCAATGGCGATAAAGTAAGCGACAGTGTTGATCCAAAAACGGGCATCCCGGCCATTTCACTTTACGGCAAACAAAAAAAGCCATCCAAGGAGCAAATGGCAGGCATTGATCTGATGATATTTGATATTCAGGATGTTGGGGCGCGTTTCTACACGTACATTAACACATTAGGGCATGTAATGGAGGCCTGTGCGGAAAACAACAAGGAAATGCTGATCCTGGATCGCCCCAATCCGAACGGGTTTTTGGTGGACGGACCTATCCTGGAAGACCATTTGCGCTCAGGCATCGGCATGTATAAAATCCCCATCGCACACGGTTTGACCATCGCAGAATTTGCGCAGATGATTAATGGCGAAGGCTGGCTGCCCAATAAAATGCAATGCAAATTGAAGATCGTCAAAGTGGCAAACTATAACCACAAGACGCCTTATACATTGCCTGTTATGCCTTCACCCAACCTGAATACGCAACAATCTGTGATGCTTTACCCGCATATATGCATGTTTGAAGGCACGATTGTGAGCCAGGGGCGAGGCACTTATATGCCGTTTACGGTGCTTGGTGCGCCTTTGCTCAAAGGAAAATTTGATTTCGTTTTCACGCCAAAAAGCATCAAAGGAATGAGCGAAACGCCATTGCACATGAATGAGGATTGTTACGGCATTGACCTTCGGAAATATGATATTTCAAAACTTCAAAAATCTGAAAAACTGCATTTGAACTGGATCATAGAAATGTATCGAGCATATCCCGACAAGGCCAAATTCTTTGATATGAGCCAGAGCAAGCAAATGGGAAGCTTTGATAAACTGGCGGGCACGGAAAATCTGAAAAAACAGATCATTGCGGGTGCTTCCGAAGAAGAGATCAGGAAAAGCTGGGAGCCCGGCTTGGGAGATTATAAAGATATGCGCAAGAAATATCTGCTCTATTAAAAACAAAACATCCCAGGGAATGTATCCCGGGGATGTCTAATTATTCTCAACGATATTAAAATAAAAAAGTACTAATGGTAATGATTTAGTCTAGGTCTGGTATGGTTAATATCTGTGTGTATAAAACTCGGATTTATGCAAATAAATCATTTTATAGTATTTACGTCCCTGGGATTGAAATGGATGCCTGAGCTTCTAATTTTTTTTCTTTAAATGTTGAAGCTCAGGCAGCTATCACAAGAACACTGTTTTAAAATAGAAGAGGATTTTACGTGCTGTAATAATAATTCGTAGTTGGATGACAGACAAAATAATGTGGTGAAATAACCAATTTCCGGGGTGAATGTTGGAAATGGGAGTGTCTGGTTTAAAGTTCTTTAGGTGCTTTTCACGAAAAAGTTTTGACCCGGCTCAGGAGTTCATTCCGGTTGTCATTTGTGATCGGAATTTCAATTTCATTGATCATCACATGAATGTAATTGATCGATGTTATGGCATTGAGATTGATGATAAATGACTTGTGAACCCGGAAGAAGTAATTAGCCGGAAGTTGCTGAAGCATATTTTTCAATGTTTCGCGGATGGTGTACTTCTTTTTCTTGGTATGCAGTTCCAGATAATTGTCGTCACTGCGAATGTAAAGGATGTCCGCCAGCAGGATTTTGGTAAACATATGCTTTTCTTTGATGAAGAGCGCATCTTTGATAACAGTGGAATCTTGTTTATCCTCCTGATCGGATTCTCCCGCCAAAGCGGCAAGACGATAATTTTTCAAAGCCAGCTTAACCGCCGTATATACCGTGATTTTTTGGCAAGGCTTTTGAAGGAAAGCGTGCGGAGATGCCTGCAAGGCCGCATTTACGATTGCAATGTCTTCATGACTGGAAAGAAAGAGAAAAGGAATCTTGAAATTTTCGCGGATATGATGTGCCAGATCGATCCCGGTTTGGTAACCATTCAGGCTAATATCCAAAACGGCAAGATGGAAAACCTTGCTATTGAGCAGTTCGACAGCCGTGCTGTAATCCGTTGCCACGTCATTTGCGTCATAGCCGAAGCCGTTGAGTAAATATTGAAGATGTTTTGCTACAATTAGGTCGTCCTCAACAATTAAAATATTCATTCTGGATTTTAAAATTCGATCCCATGCTCTGAAAAATCAGGGTTGGCGAACAGGGACAATGTTAGTGTTTTCAAAAGTTGCAAATTTCAGCTTATCGTTGAGTAAAAAATTCAGATTAATGTACGAATTAGTTGGGAATTAAGACCATTTTTTAAAAAACAATTTAGTAACCGGTAGAAACTATCTCGGCGTTATACTTTTGCGTTGCCTGCCGTGATCTCGTTGTCCCCGGTGACTTTGTGCCTGCCGGTTGCCATGTAGAGTATGGTAACTAATATAAGGCCAGCAAAGAACCAGACGCTTAGCATGATGTTGTAATAGACGATCGCAATGAGGCAGACGGTCGATAAGATGAGCGCTATGAGTGGAAAGTAGGGGTAGACTGGGACGGTAAAGGGGCGTTCGAGGCCGGGCTCTTTGCGGCGAAGCTCAAAAAGGGCGACCATACTGATCATGTACATGACAACCGCTCCCAATGCGGCGAGAATGATAACCTGGTCTGTGGTGCCCAGTTTTAATGCAACGCAACCGACAATTCCTCCGCCGATCAGCGCCCAGTGCGGCGTTTGGAATCGGCTATTCACATTTCCTAAAAATGAAGGCAGCAAACCGGCCCTGGCCAGCGCATAAATTTGTCGCGAATAACCGATGATCGTTCCGTGAAAAGAAGCAATCAGTCCGAACAATCCCAGGCTGGCGAACAGCTGGGTAAGGCTGTTATCTCGTCCCAGGACGATGCCGAGCGCAGCTGGCAGGGGATAATCAATCTCACTTAAAAGCCGCCAGTGTGCCACGCCGCCGGTAAAAATCATGACGGCAAGTGCCAGCACAACCAACGTTAAGATCCCGTAAATGTATCCCCGTGAAATGGTCCGTTTGGGATCCTCCACTTCTTCGGCCACCATGGCAACGCCTTCAATGGCCAGATAAAACCAGATTGCAAATGGTAATGCGGCGAAAACACCGGGCCAGCCGAATGGCATAGGCTCGGTTACAAAGGTTTCGTACGAAAAATGCGGCGCAACAATTCCGATATAAATAAGCAGCTCTCCAACAGCCAGCAATGTTACCACAAGTGAGAACATTGCAGATTCCTTGATGCCCAGCAGATTAATTAATATAAAAATCACATAACACGCAAAAGCAACATCCAGCACTTCCAGTGAAGGATAAAGAAAATGGGAGTAACTGCCCAGCGCAAAGGCAATAGCCGGTGGTGTTACCAAAAATTCAACGAGTGTAGCATAGCCGGCAATGAGCCCCCCAAACCAGCCAAAAGCGCGCTGAGCGTATGAAAATGGTCCGCCCGCTTGCGGAATTGAAGTGGTAAGCTCTGTGAAACTGAAAATAAAAGTGACATACATCAGTGTCACCAGCAGCGTCGCTATAAGAAATCCTATCGTGCCTGAAACGCCCCAGCCATAATTCCATCCGAAATATTCACCGGAAATCACCAGCCCCACGGCGATCGCCCAAAGATGTATTGGTTTCAAAACTTTTTTGAGCGCAGCGGCGGGTGCCGAAGCGCCGTGGGACGCGTTTTGTTCGGATGACATGGGAGGACAGGTTATAACATTGAAAAATGTAAAAGCATTTTAAAATTTACCCGGAATTGCTAGCGCGGCGCAGTTCTCAGATAATCGCCCATTTCCTTCACTTTGTCGGTGTTCAGATAATCCACACCGAGGGACATCATGATCTTCCAGGAGTTAATGTTGTCTGGCGTAGCCCACAACCTCATTTTTTTGCCAAGGTCATGCGTTTGCTTGATCACTTTCTGGATCGTCTTCTTTTCCTTTTCGGGCAAAGGGCCTTCGCCGTTCCATTTTGAGTATTTACCAAATCCCTGACTGATCAGGCCTACACGTTTGAGCTGATCGGGCGTGTAAGTGATCTCTGGCCGGCCATCGAAAAAAATGAAGTCGGGATATTTTTCAAAATGGGTGGGATCTGGCGTGTTGCCACTTACTACAATCATGATCGTCCCGGCTGGCGCGAAAATATGCTTATGCGGTTCCAGTTCTTTGACCAATGCAGCGAGTGTCTCCGCCGCCCCGGTTTTCAGGTCGATCAGAAATTGAAGCGGAACGTCCTTTTGTGAATAAATGCTCCCGCCGTTCTTCTCGACGCTTGCCAGGATCGGCTGAATGTAAAGCGAATTTAATGTTCTTTTTGAGCTGATTTCTTTCAGGTTATGCGCCACGAACAGTGTGTCATTTACCAGAAAAAGGTCCGCTTCGAGGGAGCCGAACTGCTGATCGTAAGCGTCCTGGAAAGCGCCTTTTCTTTCATAATCATTGTGGGAATGCGCCTGCGCCGTAGTGTAAGCTTTAATGTCCTGAGCGTCCAACATCCTGGCAGAAAGCAGCATAAGGACAAGTAGCGTAGTGATTTTTTTCATGGAATGTGGTGGGGTTGCCAGTCGGAAAATTAAGTAATTATATGGTCTCAAACACATTGTTTTCCCGTTTGATTTCACCCAGAAGAATTTTCTACGGAAAATTTGTGATTTATTGAACAAAATATCAACAGTTGGGTAGATGCGTTGAGAATATCGTTATTTTAGCCAACTTATTACATACTGAGACTTTGCCAAATCAGCTCCTGCATGAAACAAAATTCTTCTCTCTTTCGTAAAAAAACAGTTGATCAAATCCTTAGAGATGCCAATTCTGCGGAAAATGGCGGGTTAGCCAAAATACTCGGAGTCAGGGACCTGGTTTCTCTCGGAATAGCGGCCATTGTGGGAGCAGGGATCTTCAGTACGATCGGAGTTGCAAGTTATAATGGTGGTCCGGCTGTATCGTTATTATTCATTTTTACGGCCATAGCGTGCGTTTTTACGGCTTTGTCTTACGCGCAGTTCGCAAGCACCGTGCCCGTCTCCGGTAGTGCATACACGTATGCTTATGTAGCCTTTGGTGAATTATTTGCGTGGATCATTGGCTGGTCATTGATTTTGGAATACGCAGTCTCCAACATGGTCGTTGCCATTTCGTGGTCAGAATATTTTACGGGAATGCTGAAAGGTTTCGGCATTGTACTGCCCGGCTGGCTCACCGTCAACCACGAAACGGCTTCTGATGCATTCGCCAAATTGCAAAGCGCGGGAGCCGCAGAAATGAGCACATACGAGCGATTTGCAGCTGCTGCTTACGAACAATCTCCCGTGATCGGCGACTTTCATATTATGCTAAACCTTCCTGCGGGATTGGTAACATTATTGATAACGGCCCTGGTTTATATCGGGATCCGGGAGTCGCGAACTGCGAGCAACATCATGGTGGTACTGAAAATCGGGGTTGTTTTACTGGTGATTTTTGCCGGGGCATTTTATGTTAAACCCGAAAACTGGTCGCCATTCGCACCCAATGGCATTAAAGGCGTTATGGGCGGGGTCGCCTCCGTTTTCTTCGCATTCATCGGGTTTGACTCCATATCGACCACCGCTGAGGAATGTAAAAATCCACAACGCGACATGCCCAAAGCCATGATTTACTGTCTGATTATTTGTACAGTTTTATATGTTCTGATCACATTGGTGCTCACCGGAATGGTCAATTATACAGAGCTGAAAGTGAGCGATCCACTGGCATTTGTTTTTGAAAAAAATGGCCTTGATTTTATGGCAGGCGTCATTTCTGTGAGTTCTGTTATTGCTATTACAAGTGCATTGCTCGTTTATCAATTGGGCCAGCCGCGCATCTGGATGACCATGAGCCGCGACGGTTTGCTTTGGAAAAAATTCTCAAAAATCCACCCCAAATATCAAACCCCATCATTCGCAACCATTGTTACGGGCTTTGTAGTAGGCATTCCCGCATTGTTTTTCAAGATGGATTTCTTTGTGGATCTGACGAGTGTCGGGACATTTTTTGCTTTTATCCTGGTTTGTGGCGGCGTGCTTTATCTGGATCACACGGGCATTTCAGCTCAATCCAAATTCCGCGTTCCTTATCTAAATGGGAAATATCTGGTGGGTGCTTTGCTGATCGTTGCCATTGCCGGATTGAGTATTTACGGACAAAGTGTTGTTGACGAATGGATAGGAATGTCTGCAATGGAAATCGTTGAACATAAGCTGTTAACGATCATTTTCTGGATCACCTGGTGCATTCTTGCGGTGATGAGCTTCAAACACAACTTCTCGATCTTGCCTGTTGCCGGGATTTTGACGAACCTGTATTTAATGACAGAGCTAGGATCATCCAATTGGCTGATTTTTGTGATCTGGCTCGCGATCGGGCTTGTGATTTATTTCAGTTACGGATATAGAAAAAGTAAGCTGGCTAAATCAACAGTGTAAAAACAGTCCCTTTGCCCACTTCCGAAGAAACATTGAGCTGACCATTGTGCTGCTGCAAAATCTGCCGCGAAAGGCTCAGCCCAATTCCCGAGCCGGTTTTCTTTGTCGTGTAAAAAGGAATAAAAATGTTTTCAATCGCTTCAGGCTCAATGCCGTCACCATTATCCGCAACGTCGATAATGGTCACATTATCAGTTTGGTAAGCGGTTAATGTGATCAGCCTGTTTGTTTGGTTAGAAAATGCTTCGGATGCATTTTTTACCAAATTAATAAGCACTTGCTGAATCTGGCTGGCGTCGGCTTTCATGGTTAATGTTTCTGGTTTCACAGAAATTTTCCACAAAACGCCCGAACCAGTAAGATCCGTTTGTAATAATTGGATCACTTCCTGCAAAAGTTCTGCAACGCTTAGATTAGCAAAAACGGGTTTGGGCAAAGTTGTAAAATCGCGGTAAGCATTCACAAACTGCATCATTCCTTTGCTTCGTTTTTCCAGGGTGTGCAGTGCTTCTTTCAGGTCATTAACCGCTTCCTGATCGTTTGTAGATTTCTCAATATCCTCATTGACAATCAGTCGCATGGTTCCAACAAGCGAAACAATCGGCGTCATTGAGTTCATAATCTCGTGCCGCAACACGCGGGTAAGATTTTGCCAGGATTCTACTTCCTGCTGTTGAAGTTCAGTCTGGATATTTTGCAAAACCACAATCCTTACCCACATTCCCCTCAGCTGAATAGCAGCGCCCTGCAATGCCAGCGGCTGATCCGATGGTGTCCGGTAAAGTTCGCGCACGCCGCTGTCGAGCGTTGAGAGTAATTCGTAAAGTCTTGGATGTTTGTCTTTTAGCTCACTCAACTGATGCAGTCGGTAAATGCCCAGCATACGCAAAGCAGCATTGTTAATAAGGTTAACCTGACCATTGCTATCAAAAGTGATCAGGCCTGTTCCGATATGCTGAACAATTGTATTCAGATATTGCAGGTTCGCCTCTTTTTCCGCACGGGCCTGCCGGAAAGCGTGCAGCACTTCATTGAATTGCTGGTTAAGCTCTTTAAATGTCCGGCCCATTTTATTGTCTGAGCGAAAATTAATCGTAAAATCGGAATAGCGGACTGATTCGAGAAAATAGGTCAGCTTTCGGTTGACATTGGTAACATATTGATACAATAATGATCCCTGGATAAAGATGAAAATGGTCCCCAGCACATATACGAGTACTTCGTTTGTGTGCTTGGACGCTAGCCAGGCAAGGGCAATGACACTCAGGATAATTACCACTATCCTGATCATGATCACAATGCTAAAATGTCTTAGTCCGATCATTAATGAATGATATAGAAGATTTGGGTTTTAGTTTTCAATCGCGCTTTGCGGCACGCCGGACATTTCGCTTAATATGTATTTTTCGAGAGAACTGATCTTATAATGTGCCATGTCGAATTTAGTATCCTCAAAAACTTCCATCGCCGGCACCGAAATTGTAATCATTCCCGCTGCATGGGCTGATCGGAGGCCCGCATGAGAATCCTCAAAAGCAATGCATTCTTCCGGGAGCAAGCCTAATTTGGCGGCCGTTGTCAGATAAACTGCCGGATGCGGTTTGGTGAATTCTTCCAGCTCGCCGGAATGCCAGGTGTCAAAGTAGTCAATAATTTCGAGCCTTTTGAGCACACCTTCAATCAGATCCATATGCGAAGCCGAAGCCACAGCCAGTTTCAAACCCTGCGCTTTCAGACTTTTGACTAATTCGATGGCGCCTGGCATGGCCACGGCATGAGCAAGAATGTTTGTATGTGCATATTCCAGGATCTGCTGCTCCAATTCTTCAAAACTAGGCGCATGCCAGGGCTGGATTTTGTGACAATATTCAAGGAAAAGTTTAATGGAAAGACCTGTCGTCTGGTTTTTTAGTGCATCGGAAATTGTAAAATTTACTCTTTGCATCACCCTACGGGCAGCGTCTGTCCAGATTGGCTCGGAATCTATCAGCAATCCGTCCATGTCAAATATGGCAGCTTTAATCATTATTAAGTGAGTCTGTTTTTTTTAAACTATCCAAAACTACTACTTTCACCGATAAGTATTTACAAATCGCGGACCATTCATGAACCGATATCCAACCATACTTACCATTGCGGGATCAGACAGCTGCGGCGGCGCTGGAATTCAGGCAGATTTGAAAACGATAGGCGCATTGGGCGGCTACGGCACATCGGCCATTACTGCCCTTACCGCCCAAAATACAATGGAAGTCAGGACGGTTTTCCCGGTTCCGGCTGTGTTTTTGAGAGAACAATTACTGGCGGTTCTGGACGATATCCAGGTTGATGCCATTAAGGTAGGCATGATCGGGACGGTTGAAAACGCGCTGGTTATTGCCGACATTATTGAACAGTTCAAGCCTGGATTTGTGGTGATTGATCCCGTGATGGCATCTTCCAGCGGCACGGAGTTGGCAGCAGCCGAAATGCTCAGCGTTTTTTGGGAAAGGTTATTTCCCATTGCAGATCTGGTAACACCCAATATGGATGAGGCGAAATTGCTGTTATCCAGGAAAATCCATTCTCTGAAGACAATGCAGGAAGCCGCTTCGGAAATGATCGCTAAGGGTTGCCGCGCTGTTTTGCTCAAAGGCGGTCACCTGGTTTCAGAAAGATTGTTTGACGTTCTGGCACAAAAAGATCAGGAAGTGCTCGTTTTCGAATCTGCTTACATAGCAAGCCAGAATCTGCACGGAACCGGTTGCACGCTTTCCTCTGCCATCGCAACCTTCATGGCCCAGGGAAATTCCCTCCCCGAAGCCATCATTTTCGCCAAAGAATACATTTCAAGCGCCATCGAAGCCGGCAAAAACGCAAAAACCGGAAACGGCAACGGGCCCCTGAATCATTTTTTCGATCCCGTTCCGCTGCGGGTGTTGTACTAGTAGAAAATAATTTTCTGAAAAAATGTGACCTCTTCCCGAAACGACCGTCTAAACTATCGATGCCGAAGTTGATGCGTTGATATGACCGACATTGCGCTAAAAATTGTAAATTTGTTAAGCACTAATTATTTATGACAGACTTAAAACTATACACAAAACTTTCAAAGTTGCCTGTGCAGCAAAAAGCACAGGTGGTTAATTTTATCGAAGATTTAGAAAAGAAATCTCCCTCCGCGTCAGGCTACAAGACCAAAAGACTTCCAGGCAAAGCAAAAGGGCTGATTGTCATGAAAGACAATTTTGATGATGATATCGAAGGATTTAATGCTTATGCCAAATGAATTTACTGCTCGACACGCATGCAGTTATTTGGTTTATCACTGACGATTTAAGACTGCCACGCAGAACAAGAATATTATTGGAGGATGCAGATAACAGTTGCTTCATCAGCATTGCGACACTGTGGGAAATAGCGATCAAAAATTCTTTGGGACGGCTGGAATTGCACGCTGAGCTAAAAGAAATCTTTGCAATTATTGATAAAACCGGTTTTGAACTGCTTCCTATAACAGCAAGCCATATTTTGACAAATGCAATTTTGCCACATCACCATCACGATCCTTTCGACCGCATAATTATTGCGCAATCCATTGAGGAAAATTTATTGGTTGTAACGAAAGATGAGAAGTTTGTGAATTATGAGGCCTCTATTGCGTGGCGCAGATAAGATCCCAAAGTCAGTACCAAAATAATTTTTCCGAAAAAATTTAGGGTAAGGCATAGCTAAGTTGTCTGAAAGAAAAACACTTAGCTATGAAAAAATATATTCTTGCGCTGATCGCGTTGGTGATCTTGTCGCGGGCTTTTGCCCAGCAACCGACACAACTTGTAAAAGGACATGTTATCGATGCGGAGTCCCGGCAACCGGTGATCGGCGCAAATGTGATCATCACTTCACTTACTCCGATCATGGGCGGAACGACGGATGCGGAAGGTGTTTTCCGCATCGAAAATGTTCCCGTCGGAAGGCATTCTTTCAAAATTACCAGCATGGGATATGATGATGCATTTTTGCAGGAAATCGCTGTCGGTTCGGGTAAGGAAGTCGAATTGACCATTAAACTGGCAGAATCTTTCCGGTCGCTGGATGAAGTGGTGGTGAAGGCGCAAAAGGAAAACGGCGCTCCTCTCAATGACATGGTGAGTGTCAGCGGGCGCTCTTTCACGGTGGATCAGACCAAACGTTTTGCGGCTTCGGTGAATGACCCGGCGCGTATGGCTTTGTCCTTTGCGGGTGTAGCCACCAACGATGATGGTGGTAATCAGATCATTATCCGTGGTAACAGCCCGAAAGGAATGTTGTGGAGAATGGAAGGTGTGGAAATTCCAAACCCTAACCATTTCGGCGAAGAAGGTTCGAGCGGCGGCGGGATCAGCGCATTGAGTGCCAATGTTTTAGGTAATTCCGACTTCCTTACAGGCGCTTTTCCGGCTGAATATGGCAATGCAACTTCCGGGGTGTTTGATTTGAAATTAAGAAACGGAAATAATGAAAAGCGCGAGTACGCAATGCAAGCCGGCGTCCTGGGCCTCGATTTCGCTGCGGAAGGGCCACTCGGCGCCAAAGGCGGAGCCTCTTACCTGGCCAATTACCGCTATTCGACATTATCTGTGCTCAACAAATTGGGCCTGAACATTCAGGGAGATGCTTCTACGGACTTCCAGGACGGCGCTTTTAAAATTCACGTTCCATCTGATGACAAATCTGTTGTGACGGTTTGGGGAATTGGGGGCATCAGCACTTCAAAAGAAAATACGAATGCTGAAAATGAAGTGTTTACCTCGAACCGCGGCATTTTGGGCATCAATTACCTGCGCTATATCAATAACAAAGCTTACGTTGAAAGCATCATTTCCTATGCGGGAACCAAGGTTACCGACGAAACTGACAACCTCGGAAAACAAATTTCGTATCGCCAGAGCTTTACCAATCAGGCACTCAGGATATCTTCCTTATTCAACTACAAGCTTAATGCCCGCAACACCTTTCGCGGCGGATTTATCATCAACCATTTGGACTTTAACCTTTTCGACAGGAATAATGAAGACGGTCCTTTTCGTACTTTTCTGGATCAAAGAGGGACTACTCAGCTTTATCAGGCATATGGTCAGCTTAAATCGCGTATATCACCGACAGTTACGATCAATGCGGGCGTTCACGGCATGTTATTGGGACTTAATAACCAGTTTTCTCTCGAACCGAGACTAGGGATGAAATGGGCTGTCGCTCCAAAGTCTACCATCAGTTTTGGTGCCGGGTTGCACAGTAAAACAGAGTCGATCTCAACATATTTTGCACAGGTCAATTCTGAAACCGGGAAAACGGCGGCGGCTAACAAAGACCTTAAACTGATGAAGTCTGCGCATTTTGTGGGCGGTTATGAATTCCGGCCTACCAGCAGCTGGCGGGTTTTGACAGAGGCATATTACCAACATCATTATCATGTGCCGATCGGTTCGCCAAATTCTACAAAACCTTACCTTTTGCACAATTCCCAAATTAACGAGATCAGCGGTTTTACAAATGATTCGCTGGTGAGTGATGGAACGGGTCGCAGCTATGGGGTTGAGGTGACCATTGAAAAATCCCTGACGGGCGGCATTTATCTCATGAGCACCACATCATTATATCAGTCAAAATACACCGGTCGTGATGGTATCGAGCGGAACAGCAGGTTCAATGGTCAATTTGTACAGAATGTTCTGGCAGGGAAAGAATGGAAGGTGGGTAAAAACAAAACCAATGTGTTCGCAGCAAACATTAAAATGCTCGCCGCCGGCGGAAACCGCGTGACGCCTATTGATCTTGAAAAATCAAAACAATCAGGAAAAACGGAACTAGACTGGACCCGGGCATATTCACAGCAACTGCCGCATTATTTCCGGTCGGACGTCCGCGTAAGCTATACAAAGAACAAAAAACGAACTGCATCAACAATCTCACTGGATATCCAGAATGTGACCAACCGATTGAATGCATACGAGCGATCTTACGATCCAACTGATAAGGTGATCAGGAACACAACGCAAACAGGCTTGATCCCGGTGCTGAACTATCGCCTTGAATTTTAGGGATTTTGACAACAAGTTCATCGGGTTAATCTGTTCCTTCATCGCAGTAATTATCAACTCTGTCCGCATTCCCTTTTGCCTGGGTTCAGGGCGCAGTAAATTAGGTTTATCAACTGAAAAACAGTTTGTTAAAACATAACATTTCATTCTAAACCAATACCGCTATGGAAACGCCGCGTAATGAGTTTATCTGGAGAAAAGCGAAGAAAAGGGCATCATTTAAAGTTCATCTCAGCACTTATCTGGTTATTAATGCAGGTTTGTGGCTTCTGTGGGCTGTGACGGCTTTTCCGCACTTTGGCAATGATCATTTACCGTGGCCTATATTCCCAATGGTGGGATGGGGCATCGGCCTTGCAACCCATCTTATAGTCGCATATGGCAATTTGGACGAAAAGGGATTGGCGGAGCGGGAGTACGAAAAATTAATGCGCAGCTAATCCGACCTTGGAATAGTTGTTTTACGATCTCAGGTAAATAAGATCAGAGATTAAACAAAACAATTATTATGGAAAAGGACCTTCAAGATAAAGACGCAATAAAAAAACTGAAATCACTGGCTGAGGATATCCGGTTTTGTATGTACACGACTTATGCAAACGGAAGGATAGAATCGCGTCCTATGACCACACTGGAAATTGATGATGAAGGAAATGTCTGGTTTTTCACCAGTAGAAACACGGAAATCGGTGACAGCTCCAATCAGGGTGAGCCGGTAACATTAATTTATTCGGAACCGAAAGAAAATACCTACATCAGCGTTTCGGGTCATGCAGAGATTGTAGAAAGCGAAACCAAGAAAGAGGAATTGTGGAACCCTATGTCAAAAGCGTGGTTTCCGGAAGGAAAAGAAGATCCGAATCTGGTGGTTTTGAAAGTGACAACCGGGGAAGCCGCATACTGGGATGCAACGTCGTCCAAAATGGTGGTTTTCTTCTCCATGGTCAAAGCGGTCCTTACAGGCACCACGCCAGAAGGCGGCGATCATGGCAAATTGAATCTGGCCTGAAAAGTAAAATAGATGGTAAAAAGAAAGGGTTGGCCATATGGTCAACCCTTTCTTTTTTAATCTGATGATGAAGTGTAAGCTTATTCTGCGCTGGCTTCTTCGTTCACATATGTTTCAGCCAATTCTGTTAGCTTGTGGTCGGTTTCACCTTCCTGATCAAGCGTAATTTGCAGCATATCCGCCACTTCGCTGTAACCCAATGTTCTTGCAATGTTTCTCAATGTTCCGTAAGATGCGATTTCGTAATGTTCTACTTTCTGAGCAGCCATGATCAATCCGCAGTCACGAACCATTGTTCCTTTATCGGTGCTGCTGATAATTTCTTCGCCTTCTTCAATAAGACCTTCCATCGCAGCACATTTCTTAGCTTGTGCCTTTTCGCCTACAAGTCCAAAAATTTCTTCCAGTCTGGCTGCGTGTTCTTCGGTTTCTGTTGTATGTTTTTCAAAAGCCGCTTTCAGCTCTTCCGAAGTAGCACTTTTTGACATTTTCGTCAATGCTTTTGCCAGGTGTTTCTCTGCCCAGTAAATATCCTTCAGACCGTCAACAAAAAGTTCTTTCAGCTTCGCACTATCTGTTTCAGTGATTTGGTTTACTAATTTACTTTTGGTCGCTTTCATAATTGTAGTAGTTTGTTGTTCTTAATTGTGAAGGATTAAATCATCCTTATGAACCCGCCCTACTAAAAACCCGTACCAAAATGCTGTTGCCGTTCCAGGCGTCGCATTGCCGTTTTGGATGAAGATATAAGTACACATATACGTTCTCAAAATCCGTATTTGGGGAAGTTTTTAGTTTGAATTCACTGCCCGTAACAGGAACCGGAATGATTTTTGAACAGTGCTTCTATCCAGTTCATTATAACATTATACTTCATGCATATTAACCGGTCGCGCAAGATTGCGCTTGTCATCTTATTATTAGTAGCGGCCGCCGTCATAGGATGGTATTTTTTCAAAAAGTATAAAAATGAGCATGTAAACCCGGTATCGGGATTGAAGCCCCGGGTAGAGATGGGGATTGGGCAAATCAGCAACATTACTGACAGCACCATTGACCTTTCTCTTAAACTGTTGATTGATAACCCCCTTCCGGTTGGGGTGGATGTGGAACGTTTTGATTATTTCGTGAAGATGAACGGGGTGACTATTATTGAAGATGAATATGCCAAACCCTTAGCCATCAATCCGCGCGACAGCACATTGGTTACAATCCCAGCGCAATTGAAGATTGCCAAACTTGGAAAGGAAGGCGATGCGGAAGCTGCCGTAGGAGAGGATAGCGCAGACTATCATTTCGAAGGTCGTTTTCATTTGAAAAAGCCGATTTTAGGAAAAGATAGTATCGTGCTGGATATGGATAAAAGATTGCCTTTATACAGGTTACCAAAGGTTGAAATTGTCGATTATGATGTGACAAAGTTCCGCCTCGGTAAATCAGAGGTTGTGTTAAAATTGAAGTTTTCGAACCAAAATCCTTTTCCAGTTCAGTTTGAAAATCCCGCATACGCCGTGGATCTTGGTAAACAGGATCGGCTTGCAGAAGGAAGCGTGAAAGGTGTTACCAAGGTTAAAGGCAAAAGCAGCGAGATTTATGAAATTCCATTGGCTATTGATATGGGTAAAGTTTTGAAAGCGGCGGGCCAAATGGTGTCGAAAGGGAAGGAGCTTCCGTTCACATTGTATTTTAAAAGCAAGCTGGTTTCCGAAAATGAGATGTTCAAAAACAGCGACGTTAATGTCATCGTCAACGGAACATTGAAGGATTTGGAAACTGTACAAAAAAACCTTTCGAAGTAAGTGTTCAAAGTGAAACTCTCGAAAGGTCTTTTAGATATCAAATCTCGTTAATGTTACTGCGCCTTATTAAACCAGATCACCATTTCATTGGGTCCACGGTTTGCCCAGGCATAATAGGGGATCAGCGTAACATTGCCTGCCTCAGATTTTAATACATTAACTCCGCCTAACAAGCCCTGCTGATAGCTGGCGGCGAATGTTTGGTTTTCTGAAACAGGAATAGCCAATGCTTTACCGTTGTTGTCATGGCCTTCTGCGCAGTACAAAACAGGTCCGCGTTCAATGGCAATTTTATCCTTATTAGCAGTTATTTTTTCATTGGAGATAATCTTTCTTACCGGCATATCGAGCACCAGGTCAATCTGATCGCCTTTCTTCCAGTTCCTCGCCAGCTTAATGTAACCTTTTTCAATATTAGCCGGGATGTTTTTGCCATTCACACGCAATGTTACCGGTTTGGAATCTTTGTTAGCATAAGCATAAAGATTACCTGGAATCGCCTCGCCTGTCGCCCAACCCGGAATGCGGACCGACACCGTGAAATTCCCGGCTTTTTCAGGATCAACCAAAATTTTGACATTCCCGTCCCAAGGATAGTTGGTTTGCTGCGCCAGTTTTACCGCATTGTTATTGACTGAAATGGTTGCCTCGTTATCAGCGAATAAATTAACAATCAGTTCGTTGCCTTTTGTGGCGTAAATGTAAGCAGGCATGGAAGGCAGAAAACGCGACACATTGGTAGGACAGCAAGCTGTTCCAAACCAGGGTTGTCTTTCAGCACCGGTGCCTTTGTTGAAATCATTGACACCATTGGAAGCCATTGGATTTACATAAAAAAACTTGTCGCCTTTCACCGACATGCCACCCAGAAATCCATTGTAAAGCACCCGTTCGAACACATCCATATACTTGGATTCACCCGTATACAGGAACATTTTGTGATTCCAGAGCATATTGGCAATGGCCGCGCAGGTTTCGGCATAGGCATTGTCGTTCGGCAAAATGTATTCTTTATCAAAAGCTTCACCGTCTTCGCGGGCGCCTACGCCACCGGTTACATATTGTTTTTTCTCTGTTGCATCATCCCATATCGCGTGAACGGCGTGACTGTGTTCCGGCTCGTCTTCGATCGTGAGCATGTCCGCAACGGCCGTGTATAAATATTGCGCACGAACGGCATGACCAACCGCTTCTTTTTGTCTCACAAAAGGAACCTGGTCCTGAAAATAGGCAGGGCCCAATTTGTGCTCGTCCAGATACAATGCGCGCTTATCGGAGCGGCCGCGCATGTCGATGAAGAATTTGGAAAGATCCAGATATTCTTTTTTGCCCGTTGTCCGGTAAAGCTTGATCAACGCCAACTCAATTTCCTGATGACCAGGAACGACGACCAGTTGTCCCGGTTTTGTGCCAAAAGTTTTAACCAAGTGATCCGCATTCTTGGTGGCAACATCGAGCAATGTTTTCTTTCCGGTGGCTTCGTAATGGGCAATGGCCGCTTCATAAAGGTGCCCCACATTGTAGAGTTCATGGCTGCCGTTCTCAAAACCATAACGGTAAGGCCCGGCAATCCAGTCGTAGGAGCCGGTTGTGTCTTTATTAATGGTCCTGATTGTATATAAATAGCCGTCCGGCTCTTGTGCGGCTGCGAAAAGCGTAATGAGACTGTCCAGATAATGGTCTAGCTTGGGATCGTATTGATTTTGAAGCACATATGCCGCGCCTTCAACGACTTTGAAAACATCCGAATCATTGAAACGAACGCCTTCGAACTTCCCCTTTTTTAATCCGCCAGCCACTGCGAAGTTGTCTATCCGGCCCGATTCCTCGCATTGTTGCAATGCATGCGGAACCGTTACTTCACGCGCAGCTTCCACGCGAGTGTGCCAGAAACCCTGTTTCGTTTTTACATTTTTAAGTGGAACAGCAGTGATTTTGCCATTCTGTGCGAAGGACAATTGACAGCAAAGCAGCAGGGAGAGTAGCGAGAAATATTTGGTCATTATATGAATAAATTGATATTGAGCTAAGAAATTTTATTCGATATAACCCAAAAAACATGCCACTCACAGGCCATACTTCTCCATTCTCCTGTAAAGTGCTGCACGGCTCAGACCGAGTTCGCGGGCTGCGTCTGTAATATTTCCGTTAAAACGTTTCATCGCCTTCACGATCAGAGTCTTCTCCATATCTTCCAGATCGAAACCCGTTGCCGTGGTCGGTTGCCCGCCGGAGCTTTTCAGAAAAAGGTCGTCGGGTTGCAATGTTTTTTCCTGCGAAAGGATCACGGCGCGTTCAATGGCATGCTGCAGTTCGCGGATGTTGCCCGGCCAGTTATACTGCTGCATTTTCTTGATCAATGCGCTACTGATGTCGTTAACCGGGCGATTGTATTTCTTGCCGTATTGTTTGAGATAATATTCTGCCAGGGCGCTAATGTCCTCGGGACGCTCGCGCAAGGGTGGCAGATCCAGTTCAATGGTGTTGATCCTGTAAAGTAAATCCTGGCGGAAGGACTTTTCGGTCACCATTTTTTCAATGTTCATATTGGTAGCGCAAAGCAACCGAACGTCCAGGGCAATGGGTTTATTGGAACCCACGCGCGTCACGCGCCGCTCCTGAATAACGGTCAGCAACTTGGCTTGTAATCCAAGCGACAGGTTCCCGATTTCATCCAGAAAGATGGTCCCACCCTTGGCTTCTTCGAATCTTCCTGCACGGTCCTCCTTCGCATCCGTGAATGCACCCTTAACGTGGCCAAAAAGCTCGCTTTCGAACAAGCTTTCGCTCAGCGCGCCCAGATCCACGACCACAAAAGGCTTGTCTGCACGTTTTGAATGCTGATGTATATGCTTGGCTAACTGTGTTTTACCGGTTCCGTTTTCTCCCAGGATCAACACGTTGGCATCTGTGGCCGCAACGCGTTCCGCCGTCGCCAGCACTTGTTTCATGGATTCGCTGGAAGCCACAATGGATTCGCCGGTTGACTTGCCTTTTTTGCCGTCGTCCTTGCTTTTCTCTTCCACTACGGCCGGTATTTTATCATTGCCCCCTTCAATAGCAACCGCTATTGTGGCAAGCAATTTATCATTCTCCCAAGGTTTCAGCACAAAATCCGTCGCACCCGCTTTAATGGCCCGGATCGCCATTTCAATGTCTCCATAGGCCGTGATCATAATCACTTTTGAAGCAGGTTTAATGTCGAGAATGCGGTCCAGCCAATGGAAACCTTCACGGCCGCTATTTACATCGCGGGTAAAGTTCATGTCCAGCAGGATGAGGTTATAATCACCGTTGGTTACGAGGAATGGCAGTTTTTGCGGATTCTTTTCAATGTCGACTGTTTTGGCGTGGCGTTTCAAAAGGAGTTTGGCCGCACTTAGTACGTCGACATCGTCATCGATGATCAGGATTTTTGCTTCAGAGAGTTGCATGGCTGGTTTTTGGGGTTGCTAAGGGCTAAATCCCTTTATTGGCAATTGTTTGGTAAGATAGCAGATGCAATTTGAAATTTAATTTTATAACAAGCTAAAAAGTCACTATTTTACCCTTATAAGCCTCAAAAATGCTTGTCCGCACCCGAACAAAATTGTCCGTTATCGGACATTTCAAACGGTTTTAAATAAGCTTAAAACGCTGATATTAAGGTTTTTGCATGGCAATGTCTTCTTTGGCATAGGGATTGGATAGAATAGATCAAAGTTTAACAGCGAATCCAATCACCAACAATATAATGGAAGTCAAAACACCTAACTCATCCAGCACCAATAACAACGGTTTCACCGGGGGCTCGACAATGGACAAACTTAAACCAAAGAAATTCTGGACCACACAACGCATTGGTATAATCGCGGGAAGCACATTACTGGTCGCATTTTTAGTATATCAATTCTTCTTCGCAGATAAACGCAGCAAACTGAATGTTGAACAAGATAAGCTGACGGTTTCCACAGTCAAACAAGGCAAATTCGACGAATTTATCGTGGTAACCGGCGTCGTGCAGCCATTGAAAACCATCCAGCTGGATGCGATCGTAGGTGGATATGTGACAGAGAAACTGATTGAAGGTGGTAACATGGTAAAACAAGGCGATGTGCTTTTGAGACTGGAAAACCAAAACCTGAAACTGAGCTTCCTGCAATCTGAAACCGAGGCTAGCCGACTGGTGAATGATCTTCAAAATACGCGTCAGAGCTTGCGTATTGCACGATTTAACCTGCAAAAGACATTGAGCGAACTGGATTTCCAGATTGATCAGGCGAAAGATGCGCATGATCGTAACACCAAACTATATAAGGATAAGGTCATTCCCGATGCGGACTATTTGAAAACCAAAAGGGAATTTGAAAGACTTTCGAAGCAACGCGATATTGAGGTTGAATCTCAGAAATACCAGGAAGAAAACTCTAAAATGCAGATCACGCAGCTGGAAGGAACATTGGCCAGCACGCAAAAGAACGTGAATCTTTGGAGACAAACACTTGAAAACCTTTCGGTTAAGGCGCCTGTTTCAGGCTTGCTTTCTTCTATGAACGTGGAAGTTGGATCCAACATTAACCAGGGTCAGAATATCGGACAAATTGATGATTTGAATGGTTTCAAAATGCGTGTAAGCGTAGACGAACATTACATTTCAAGGATTTTTGCAGGACTGCAGGGTTCCATGGAATTCAATGGAAAGGATTATGGATTGAAAATCATCAAGATATATCCGGAGGTTTTGAGCGGGAGATTCGAGGTGGATATGCAGTTTGACAAAGGCGCTCCTGAATTGATCAAAAGAGGGCAATCAGCGCCGATCCGTCTGCAATTGGGACAGCCTTCTCAGGCAACATTGCTTCCAGTGGGTGGATTCTTCTCTGAAACCGGCGGAAACTGGGTATATGTGGTGGGCGACGATGGCAAACGTGCTTCAAAACGCAAGATCACATTGGGCCGTAAAAACCCTGAGTATTTTGAAGTTCTGGAAGGGTTGCAGCCAGGTGAAAAAGTAATCACCAGCTCGTACGAGAACTTCGGGGACAATGAAGTGCTTGAATTTTAAGATACAAACAAACTCTATTAGTAAGCAATTTATCAATCCATAGCCAAAGAAAACCCAATGATTAAAATTAACAACCTTCATAAGATCTTCTCTACTGAGGAAGTAGAAACCACTGCCCTGAACGGCATTGACATGGATGTAAAAGACGGCGAGTTTGTCGCTATCATGGGACCATCCGGTTGTGGCAAATCAACTTTGTTGAACATCCTCGGTCTATTGGACAACCCTAGTGAAGGCTCTTACGAATTCTACGGCACGGAAGTGGCCAAAATGTCGGAAAGACAGCGTGCACAGATCCGTAAAGGCAACATTGGATTTGTATTCCAAAGTTTCAACCTGATCGACGAACTGACTGTTTATGAGAACGTTGAACTTCCATTGTTATACCTGAAAACACCTCCTGCCGAACGAAAAGAGAAAGTAGAAGCTGCGCTTACCCGCATGAACATGATGCACCGCCGCAATCACTTTCCACAGCAACTTTCCGGGGGACAGCAGCAGCGGACAGCCATTGCACGGGCCGTTGTAGCAACACCAAAAACGATACTTGCGGATGAGCCTACAGGTAACCTCGACTCCAAAAACGGAGAAGAAGTAATGAACCTGCTAAGCCAGCTTAATGCAGCCGGAACCACCATTCTGATGGTAACGCACTCGCCCTACGACGCAGGTTTCGCGCATCGCATTGTCAACCTTTTTGACGGAAAGATCGTGACAGAAAAAGTGCACGTTTAGCGTACCCAGTGCCTAACTACCAAATCTGACCATGAAAAAACTCCTTACCATTTTACTTGCCGGTGTCAGCACGCTGGCGATTGCCCAGAAGAAAAATCATCTGAGCAGAAGCATTGACGATGATGGAAAAACATTATCCATTCGCGTGACGGGCACGATCGACGGAAAAGGAGTTGATTTTGAAAGGTCATTTGATGTAGAAGAACTCACGAAAGAGGAGCGTATGGCACTGCGGGACAAAGTTCTGGACTCCATTGAGGCAGGCAACATGGACCTGCCCGCCCCGCCTGAACCCAAATCTCCGTCCAAACCCACACCTCCGGCTCCTCCGGCACCCTTAGAGCCGATGGAACCGGTTATTTATTCTTCCAATGACGCCAAGGCGCACATTTGGGTTTCGGACAATAATAATGAGAAAACCTCCACCATCCCTGGCGAAAATGGTTATACCAAACAAGTAAGATACAACCCGGAATCCGGCGAGCTTTTTCTAAGATACCGTTTCAACAAGCAGAATGAAGAATTCATTTACGAGAAGACTGTGAATGCTTCGGAAAAGTCGGAGGAAGATCGCCAGGACATTATTGATGATTTTGAAATAGAAATAGAGCTGCCGGGAACAGGCGTTTGACACCACATCCTTTCAACATTACGTGCTGCAAAATTACATCAAGATCGCCTGGCGGAACCTGCGTAAACATAAGTTTTACTCGTTCCTGAACATTTTCGGCCTTGCATTGGGACTGGCGAGCTGTTTGCTGATTACGCTATATGTCGTGGATGAGCTTAGTTATGATAAATCGTTCGACCATGCAGAGCGGATTTACCGGGTCAATTCCGATATACGCTTCGGTGGGGCTGATATGAAGCTTGCAGTGGCACCGGATCCACTGGCTTTCATAATGAAAAAAGATTATCCGCAGCTCGAAGCTGCAACCCGGTTGAGAGATAAAGGAAGCTTTCTCGTTCGCCGGACCAATTCTGTTAATAATTTGAAAGAAGATCAGGTGGTGTTTGCAGATTCAACTTTTTTTGAAGTTTTTTCTCAGCCACTCCTTGCGGGTAATGTGAGCAATGTGCTTTCTCAGCCTAATACAATGGTCATTTCTGAACGGGATGCTGTAAAGTATTTTGGAAAAGAAAATCCGGTGGGAAAATCACTTGTATTGGACGATAAAGAGACTTACACGGTCACGGGCGTCATGCGAAATATGCCTGCGCATTCGCATTTCAGTAATCTAAACATGCTCATTTCGATGAGTTCACTTAGCGAGAGCAGGGAAGATAATTGGGGCAGCCACAATTTCAATACCTATTTCTTGCTAAGGAAAGGCACGGATCCACAAAAGTTTGAAAAGAATTTCGACACAATCATCAAAAATTATACCGGCAAATGGGTGCAGAAGATCATGGGCGCATCGCTGGATCAGATACTTAAATCGGGCAGCTACATTCACTACACATTGATCCCGTTAACAGATATCCATTTAAAATCGGAACGGCAAGCTGAGATAAGCGCCAACGGAAATATTCAGTATGTCTACATTTTTGCGGTAGTCGCTATTTTTTTATTGGTAATCGCTTGTGTGAATTTCATGAACCTGGCCACCGCCAGATCTTCAAACAGGGCAAAGGAAGTAGGCGTACGGAAAGCACTGGGCTCCGAAAGATCCTCCTTAATAAGCCAGTTTCTCACCGAGGCAGTATTGTTAAGCTTTATTGCATTGAGTTTAGCTTTAATTATCGCTTATTTAACATTGCCCATATTCAATAATCTGGCGAATAAGGAAATAGAGTTTCCGTTTGGAAGCGTCTGGTTCTGGGGCATTTGTATTTTCACCGGAGCATTTGTTGGTGTTTTGGCTGGAAGTTACCCGGCTTTCTTCCTTTCCGCGTTCAAGCCGCTTAAAGTGCTTAAAAACGCGGTTGCGACCGAAGGGAAGGGCGGCTATCTCCGCAACTCACTCGTGGTATTTCAGTTCATGATTTCCGTCATGCTGATTGTTGGCACCGGCGTTATTTTCAGGCAACTGAATTATATCCAGACCAAAACGCTTGGCTTTGATAAAGATAAGGTGCTGATCATTAATGATGCTTATGTGCTTGACAAGCAGGTAAATGCATTTAAAAATGAAATCCTCCAACTTCCCGATGTGCAAAATGGCACGATAACCAGCTATCTGCCAACACCGTCTTCCAGAAGCGACCACACTTTTTTCCCTGTTGGACAAATGCAGCAGGATAAGGCCATTAATATGCAGTTCTGGTCTGTTGACAATGATTTTGTAAGCACGCTGGACCTTAAAATGAAAAGTGGCCGTGCTTTTAACAAAGACTTCCCCTCTGATTCCACAGGAATTATCATTAACGAATCTGCCGCCAAGATTCTAGGTTATGCAGATCCTGTTGGTAAAAAAATATTTTCTCAAAATGAGAAAGACAAAAAAGACTATACGATCATCGGTGTTGTCAAAAACTTTCACTTCGAATCGCTTCGTAAAAATATCGGTGCATTAAGTCTTATACTTCACCCAAGCTCCGAAACAATGGCCGTTCGGTTAAAAGGCAATGATGTTGTTCAAACTATAAAGCAAATAGAGCGGGTATGGAAAAGCATGGCGCCCGGACAGCCCTTTAGTTACCGGTTTATGGACGAGGATTTCGACAACGTATACAGAAGTGAGCAACGTGTAGGCCAGATCTTCATCACCTTTGCTATTATATCGATCATTATTGGGTGCCTTGGCTTATTTGGACTGTCTGCGTACACAGCCGAGCGCAGAACCAAAGAAATCGGGGTTCGAAAAGTTCTCGGCGCAAGTGTGTCTAATATAGTTGGATTGCTTTCCAGAGATTTCATCAAGCTCGTCTTGCTAGCAATCTTAATTGGAAGTCCGATTGCCTGGTATGGCATGAACACGTGGTTGAGCGAATTTGCTTATCATATTGACATGACCTGGTGGATGTTTGCAGGCGCAGGCGTGCTGGCCATTTTAATCGCCTTATTGACCGTAAGCTTCCAAAGTATCAAAGCCGCACTGATGAACCCGGTGAAAAGCCTGCGCAGCGAGTAGGGGGCAGTTGTTGGCTTTCAGTCATCCACTTTCCGCCTTCGCGAATTGATTGGATTACGGTTGAAACAAGATTTTTTTAGCAATCCATAGCCGACGGCCGACAGCCGATTACCACTCGTTATGCTCAAAAATTATCTTAAAATCGCCTGGCGCAACTTGTTGAAAAACAAGACATTCAGCCTCATCAATATTCTTGGTCTTGCCTTGGGAATGGCTTGCAGCCTGCTCATTATGTTGTGGGTGCAGGATGAGATCAAGATGGACCGGTTTCACAAAAATGACACCCGGATCTTCTCCGTTATGGAGAACCAGTTTTACTCGGGGGTGATCAACACATTTGCCGCTACCCCAGGGATCCTGGCCGATCACATCGTAAAAGACATTCCCGAGATTGAAATGGCCAGCCAATGGCTTTGGGAGGAAGCGCCCGTGCTGGCAGTCGGAAACAATTTCGACAACGAGAAGGGCCGCTACGTACAAGGCGATTTTCTTAGCATTTTCTCGTTTGATCTCAGCCAGGGCAACCCAAAAACAGCATTAAAGCGCCCCGACGGAATTGTAATTTCACAAAAGCTCGCAGATAAATATTTCAAAGGGCAGGATCCGATGGGAAAAACCATTCGGGTTGATAATAAGGACGATGTGATCGTAACCGGCGTTTTAAAGGAAATTCCTTCCTATTCGTCCCTCAAGTTCGATTTTCTTATGAGTTACGATCGTTGGATTAAGGGCAACGACTGGGCAAAAGAATGGGGAAACAATGGCCCGCGCTGCATAGTTTTGCTCGACAAGAATGCTGATATCAACAAGGTAAACGCCAAAATCAGGGGTTATCTGAAAACTAAAAACAAGGACAGCAACATTGATCTGTTCCTTGTCAATTACGGCCAGTCCTATCTTTATTCTAAATGGGATTCGGGTAAACAAAATGGCGGCAGAATAGAATATGTGCGTCTGTTTACCATTGTGGCCATTTTTATCCTGGTTATCGCCTGCATAAATTTCATGAACCTCGCGACTGCACGGTCGGTAAAGCGGGCGAAGGAAGTGGGTTTGCGCAAAGTGGTTGGCGCTTACAAATCCAGTTTGGTTGGTCAATTTATGGGCGAGTCAATTCTTATCACATTGCTTGCGCTAGCCTTTGCCCTTATTTTAGTGGCCGTGCTGCTTCCTTCATTCAATACATTAACCGAGAAGCAGTTATCGCTCAATTTCTTCAATCCTACATTGCTGCTTCTGCTCTTGGTTTTAACAACCATTACAGGCGTTTTTGCCGGAAGTTATCCGGCTTTGTTCATGTCCTCATTGAACCCTGTTGTTGTGCTTAAAGGTGCTTTGAAATTCAAGCCGAGCGCTGCTTATTTCCGGCAGGGACTGGTGGTTTTTCAGTTTGGCCTGTCCATTCTATTGATCCTTTCCATGATCGTGGTTTATCGCCAGATTGAATTTATCCAAAACAAAAATCTCGGTTTCAACAGAAGCAACCTTTTGTATATCAGTGATATAGAGAAAGGAATGCCGAAGAGCTTTGCCTCATTCAAACAGGTTTTAGAAGGTGAGCCGGGCATTAAGGCAGTAACGGTTTCGCAGGCTAGTCCAATGGATTTTGGGAGTTCTACAATGGGCGTAATCTGGCCGGGTAAAGACACCACGCAACGCATGCTTTTCAATGTGAATCCGGTAGGCTTTGATTTTGTAAAAACAATGGGAATCAAGTTGTTGGATGGCAGGGATTTCAATCCACAGTTCGGCACGGACACATCCAATTATCTTATCAATGAAGCGGCAGCCCGGAAAATCGGTTATAAAGATCCGGTAGGGAAGGAGCTGACCATGTGGCGCAAAAAGGGCAGGATTATCGGGCTAATGAAAGACTTTCACATTGGCTCGCTGCACGTCGCTATTGAGCCGCTCATAATAAATCTGCAATCTAAAAAGGAAAACTGGGGCGCGGCGCTGATCCTGACGGAAGCTGGTAAAACGAAGCAGGCCATAGCAAGCATTGAGAAGGTTTACAAGCAATATAACCCTGGATTTCCATTCAAATATCGTTTCGCCGACGAAGAGTTTGGCAATTTATACAAGGCCGAAACGGTCGTAAGCAAACTTTCCAATTACTTTGCCTTCCTCGCGATTTTCATCTCCTGCCTGGGGTTGTTTGGGCTTGCAGCTTTCACGGCAGAGCAGCGAACGAAGGAAATCGGTGTCAGAAAAGTGCTCGGCGCGAGTGTGACAAACCTGGTTGGCATGCTGTCCATGGATTTTGTAAAATTGGTTGCCATTGCTGCATTAATTGTATTCCCGATAGCAGGCTACTTCCTCCAAAGCTGGCTTGAGAAATATGCTTATCGGATCGAAATGGAATGGTGGTATTTTATGGTAGCCGGCATTGCGGCACTACTGATCGCTTTATTCACAGTAAGTTTCCAGGCCATAAAAGCAGCGCTAATGAATCCTGTGAAGTCCTTGCGGGGGGAGTAGGAGAGGGGCGTTCGGAGTTAATTATATAAACGGATTGACGATGGTAAGTTTATTCTCAATCAGCTGGTTATGTTGCAAATCTTCTGAATATAGAATGCTGCAATTAGCTTCCAATGCAGAAGCGATGATTATGCTGTCGAACATTTGGAAATCGTGCTTCCTGAGCAGTAGCAAAGCCTTTTCCATGGTTTTCACATTTAGCGGAATAATGTCACAAAACGCCAGCAGTTTGACACACTTTTCAAGAACTTCAAGCTTGGGTAGTTTTTGCAGCCGCTTAGTTACATTTAAATATTCTGATATCACTTGCGCACTTATTGCAGGTCTAACGGCTAGCAGTAATTCACTGATATGTCGTTTTTTTTCATCGGAAAAATCATACAGGTATATTAAGATGTTCGTATCCAAAGCAACTTTACTCATCGTAATTATTCGCTTCGTCACGGTCAAATTTAAAATTGCTCAAATCGACAAGAGAGTCTTTGTAGATTTCGCGGATCTGCTCAATTTTTTGTTCTCGCTCCTTGCTCTCAATATCAACATCTTGAACGCAATTTTCAATTTCAAAAGCAATTACTTCAACCTGTTTGCCGATCATTTCGTCCGGCAGGTTGAGTGTGTAAGAGTTACCGGTCGGCACTATGATTTCCCTGATCAATTCCATAGCTAAATGCATTTGCGTATTACCAAAGTTAACTAAAAAAAGACACAATCATAAGTCACCGTTATCTTCATCCAAGCCATGATCAAGAACTATCTCAAAATTGCGGTTCGTAATTTGACGAGGAATAAGATTTTTTCCTTTATCAACATTGCCGGGCTATCGCTTGGACTTACCTGCTGCATGCTGATTGTCCTTTATACCAAGGATGAAGTCAGTTTTGACCGGTTTCAGGAAAATAAAGACCAGCTCTACCGGATCAAGGTAACCATGTCGGACAGCCGCGAGACCCGCACGATTGGCAGCACCAACACCATTCACGGGCCAAGCTTCAAGCAGGAAATTCCGGAGATTAAGGAGATCGTAAGAGCCCAAAGCAACACATTCGTCACCAGAAAAGGGAATGAGCTGTTGAGCGAAGATGTGCTTTTCGCAGATAACAATTTCTTCACTGTGTTTTCGATGCCGCTCGTTGCGGGAGATCCCAAAACGGTGCTTGCCAATGTCAATTCCATCGTTTTGACAGAAGAGGTTGCGGAGAAATATTTCAATACAACGGATGCAGTCGGTAAGACGATGGAGTTGAAAATAGACGATAACTTCGAAAAATTGATCGTATCCGGGGTTGCCAAAAAATGCCCGCAGAATTCATCCGTTCAGTTTGGTGCCGTGATCCCGTTTGAATTGCAGGTTACCAGAGGCTGGACTGATAAAGAATGGTTAGGTTTTTATATGAACACATTTGTGCTGCTGCACGAAAAAGCGAATTACAGAACGGTCGTTCCAAAACTGAATCAGGTTTTTAAAACAAAGTCTGCGGAGGAGATCAGCAAGATCAAAGATTTCGACCAAAGGATCAGTTTCAGCCTGCAACCATTCCTGGATATTCATCTTGATAGCGAAATAAGCGATTTGCGCAACGGGCTTGGTCGCGGCAGCAGTCCCATTTATTCATACATCCTTTCCGGTATAGCCATCTTTATCCTGCTTATCGCTTGCATTAATTTTGTGAACCTAACCGTTGCTCGCTCTTTAAACCGGGCGAAGGAAATTGGCATTCGCAAAGTTGTGGGAAGCCAGCGCAAACAGTTAATGTATCAGTTTCTGGGAGAGTCCTTCCTGCTTTCTTTTATCGCTTTTTCCCTTGCCGTCGTTTTGACGCTTGCTGTTTTACCCACATTCAACGAGTTGGCTAATAAGCAACTAGCACTTTCTTATTTACTCGACATTAAACTCGTTTCCGGATATTTCGCCTTATTCCTGGTTACGGGAATGGTTGCTGGTTTTTATCCGGCATTGGTGCTTTCAGGTTTTAGTCCCGCACAAACTTTGTACAACCGGACCAAACTGACACAGAAAAATTACCTGACAAAGGGCCTGGTCGTTTTCCAATTTGCATTGTCGATATGCCTTGTCATCGGCACCATTGTCATCTATTCCCAATTCAAATATCTTACAAACAAAAACTTAGGTTACAATGATAAAAACCTGATGAGTTTTAGCCTGGGTCGCGGTCGTTCAGGTGAACGATATCTCGAGGTTGTAAAAGCGGAATTGGAAACCATTGCAGGTGTTGAAAAAGTAGGCGCTTTCAATGGCAACTACAATGGTACGCTGGGAGATATTGAGACTGGCAAAATTGATTTTGGATACATTGGTGTGGATGACGATTTTCTAAAAACTTTGGAAATCCCGATTGCTAGAGGCCGGAATTTTTCTAAAAGTTTTCCCTCCGATCCGGTACAATCGGTGGTGGTAAATGAAGCATTTGTGAAAAAGGCGGGCTGGAAAAATCCAATCGGTAAGGAGATTAATTTTGAATGGAAAAATCAGAAAATGACGGTGATAGGTGTGGTGAAAAATTACCATTACGCTTCGCTGAAAGACACGATAAAACCGTTGCTGATGACGCAGGACCCGAATTACGGGAAGAGTACATTGTTTTTGAAGTTGACCGGCGGAAACAATGTTGAAACCGTAAAAACGGTTGAAAAAATATTTCGTAGATACGTGCCATTCATGCCATTCGAATATCAGTTTGAGGACGCCAAAAATCTGAAACGTTATGAATCCGAGGCAAAATGGAAGGAAATGATCACATTAGCGGCCATATTATCGATTTTTGTTTCCTGCATAGGACTCTTCGGCTTGGCCACATTCAATGCGGAAACCCGGGTGAAGGAAATTGGCATCAGGAAAGTGCTGGGCGCCTCCGCAGCCAGCATTGCAGCATTGTTATCCTCGGATTTTATCAAACTTGTATTGGTAGCAATTGTCGTTGCACTGCCGTTTTCATATTACGCGGCAGACACGTGGTTGCGCGACTTCCCTTATCGCATTGCAATTTCATGGTGGTATTTTGTGGTCGCAGCATTACTGGCAATTACAGTTGCAATACTAACCGTCGGTTACCAAAGCCTGAAAACAGCTATGCTGGATCCGGCTAAGTCGTTGAGAAGTGAGTAATTATCTTAAATTGTAATGTGATGCTTAGCAGCCAGATTAAAATCGCCCTTAGGAACCTGCGAAGTGCAAGTCTGTTCACCACGTTGAATGTTGCCGGGCTAACCGGTGGAATGGTAGCAGCCGTTTTTATTTTGCTATGGGTACAAAATGAGCTGAGTTTTGACAATTTTCATAAAAAGTCAGATCGGATCAGTCGGATTGTGACGCATTTGAAGGTTAGCGAAGAAGACACCTGGCATTGGTCGGCCACGCCTCTTTTGCTAGCTGAGGAAACGAAAGTAATCCCTGAAATTGAAGCGGTTACCCGTGTTAATACTGCTTCAAACCTTCCTGTTCGTATTGGTGACCGAAAGATTATTGGAGAAAATGCTGTTTATGTGGATACGAACTGGTTTAGCTTGTTTGACTACCATTTCGTGGATGGGTCGGCGATGCAATTCGGCTCGGCAATCCGAAATGTTGCCATTACGGAAGCTAAGGCCCGGCAGTTGTTCGGGCGCACGAATGTCGCCGGAACAATTATGCGGATCGATACGCTCGACTATACGATCGCGGCTGTTTATAAAAATAATCCCCCAAATTCGAGCTTTCAATACGACTATATTTTGCCATTAGGCGCATATCTCGCCAATCCACGAACTTATGAAGGTGAAAAGAGCTGGAACCAGTTTAATTATCAGACATTCGTTCTGCTCAGGCACGATGCCGATCGTAAAAAGGTGGCTACAAAACTAACTGCCCTTATTTCCAAATTTAAGAAGGATGATAAAGGAAAACCCTCGTCAGATATCGTGTTGGAAGCCGAGCCTTTGACGAACATGCATTTCAATACGGAACTTCAAGGTTCGGATAAAAGCAAAGGTGACAAAAAAACGATTTATATCTTTTTCGGCATGGCCTTGGTTATTTTGCTTGTGGCGTGTATCAATTACGTCAACATTACCACCGCACGGGCCAGTATCAGATCGAAAGAAGTGGGGGTGAAAAAGTTGCTGGGCGCAAAGCATTCGCACCTTTTTGCGCAATTCATGACAGAATCCGTACTGACTTGCCTGATGGCTTTTGGTCTGGCATTGTTACTGATCTATATGCTATTGCCGTTGTTCAATGGTGTTACAGAAAAGACTTTTGAGCTTTCATTTTCTAATAAGCCGCTTTGGTTAGTGCTTGTTGGGACCACTATTTTGGCAATTCTGCTGACAGGCATTTATCCTTCCCTTCTGCTTTCTTCATTCAAACCCTTTGAAATTCTCCGCGGGAGCAATGTTTTGGGTTCTTCCAGTGCAAGTTTCAGGAAGGGGCTGGTTGTTTTGCAATTTACAGTTACGGTCGTTTTCCTCATTTCGGCGCTCGTTGTGTTTCAACAGATGAAATTTATTCGTGAAAAAGAGCTGGGTTACGACCGCGCGCACGCTTTTGGTTTCCGGATGCCCTGGCCGATGAAGAATAAAATACAGCCCACAACTTTCAAAGAGCGGCTCTTGCGTGAGTCGAGCATTGCGGATGTGACCATTTCGAGTCAGAGCATTGTGCAGATAAATAGCAGCACCACAGGTTCGTACGATTGGGATGGAAGGCCAAAAGATTTTAATCCAATCGTTTCTCAGCTGGCTGTGGAGTCCAATTTTCAATCCATGTTTGGACTTAAAATAGCGGAAGGTCGCTGGTTTGATGACAACCGGACGACCGACAAACAGAATGTGGTGCTAAACGAAACCGCCGTTAAAAAATTATTGCTTAAAAAGCCGGTTATCGGTAAAAGATTTGATTTTCAAGGCAAAAAGGGTGTTGTAATAGGAGTCGTGAAGGATTTTCATTATAAAAGCCTGCGTGAAAAAATTGAGCCTCTGGTGTTATTCAACGACTTATCCTGGAGCCTGGGAATTTATGTAAAAGCACAACCCGGCAGGGACGCCGAGGCCATTCGTGCTACCCAAAAGGTTTGGGAAGAAATGATACCTAACTATCCGCTCGAATATACTTTCCTGGATGAAACATATAACAAAATTTATAAAAACGAAGCCAAAACAGCCACCTTGTTCAATACATTCACAACGATTGCAGTGCTCATATCAAGCTTAGGTTTGTTCGGTCTGGCCACGTTTACAGCTGAACGGCGAATGAAGGAAATCGGGATCAGGAAAGTGCTCGGTGCTTCTGTAACTGCCATTGTATCATTACTTTCGCGAGATTTTTTAATGTTGATATTGATCTCCATCGCCATAGCATCGCCGGTGGGCTACTATTTTATGGACAAATGGCTGCACGGATTTGAATACAAAATCGACCTTAAATGGTGGCTTTTCGCGCTAGCAGGCTCCGCCGCGATTATCATTGCAATGTTCACGATCAGTTATCAAAGCATCAAAGCTGCACTGACAAACCCTGTAAAATCGTTAAAAACCGAGTGATTATTGATATCAGCCCTTCCTGGTAAATTTGGGCAATGCTTACAAGTGATTTAAAAAATTGCCTTCCAGATGCTGTGGTAACCAGGCTTTTACAGAAATTCTGTTCGTGAGGTGATGACCGTCAATGATAAGCTTCATTTTACGGGTGTTGCTATGAGAGAAACGTTTTGGATTAGGCAGGTTTTGTAATATTAGTTAAATTTGGGAAGCACAATAATAAAAAAGACATGAAATTAGACCGAATAACTTTTGATCCGAAATTGATGGGGGGCAAGCCTTGCATCCGTGGAATGCGGGTTACGGTTGGCACGCTCGTTGGTCTTGTGGCTTCCGGAAGCACATTTGATGATATTTTAAGCGCTTATCCATACATTGAAATTGAGGATATTAAACAAGCTTTATCCTATGCTGCCTGGCGCTCTGAGGAAATTGAAATGCCATTCCTAGCTGCATGAAGATACTAATTGACATGAACTTGTCGCCTTCATGGGTCGGATTTTTTGCTGATAAGAATATTCATTCAGTTCACTGGTCATCGGTCGGGAAAGCGATAGACCAGGACGCAATCATCTTTGAATATGCGCGGCTGAATAATTACATTGTTTTTACAAATGACCTGGATTTCGGATCCATATTAGCCGCTACGAATGCTTCCGCTCCCAGCGTTTTTCAGATCAGAAGCCAAAGTTTATTGCCACACTTAATCGGAGAAACAGTTGTTACATGTCTCGCTCAATATGCTGTTTATTTGGAAGAAGGGAGCTTGGTAACCCTACTTGAACAGAAAGCAAAAGTTCGAATTCTTCCGCTTCGGTCCTGAATTATTATTTAAACACAAAAACCAGTCCAATACCGAACAAAAGTGTCCGAAACCGGACACTTTTGTTGTTTTAAAATGGATTTAAATTACTGATAGTCAGCTGTTTGATGTCCGTATAATGACCTTGGTATAATTATTCATTAGGTAGGAATATCTATTTAGCTATGAAAAATAAAATATCCTCTTCAACCATTTGATATCACTGGATCAAAAGGATATCAACATTAATAAGGAAGATTAGCCATGATCAAAAATTATTTAAAAATTGCCTGGCGGAATGTGCTTAAAAGTAAGCTCTTTTCCGCCATTAATGTGTTTGGACTGTCCGTGGGCATGACGTGCTGCATGTTGCTGCTGCTGTACATTCAAAGTGAGATTTCTTTTGATCAGCAACACGAACACATCAATGACCTTTATTTGCTGCGCAGCGAGAATGTCCAGTCCAATGGAGAGACAATGGACAATCCGCGCGGTCCGGCACCATACGCGCAAGCGGTAAAATCGGAATTTCCGGAAGTGGTTCAGGTAACCAGGCTCTGGCAGAATTTCCTGGAAGACAAGGCGCTTTTTCGTGTAAACCAGCCCGGACAAGGAGAAAAATCATTTTATGAAACAAAGGGGATTCATGTGGATTCCACTTTTTTTGATGTGTTCACGTATGAGTTTGCAGAGGGAGATCCGAAAACTTCATTGAACGACGCCCACTCGGTTGTGTTGTCGGAAGCGGTTGCGCAAAAGCTTTTCGGAGCCGGTCCGGCTTTGGACAAAACGATCCGCATAGGCGGTAAAACCGGTAACAACGAAAATTTTCGCGTAACGGGCGTGTTTAAAAGTCAGGGTGATAAATCGCACATTGATGCCAACTATTTTGTTTCGCTGCATGCGGGCTGGGTGGGCGATTATTTGCGGAAGCCTGATCTGAATTTTACCAGTAACAACATGTTTTACCATTATCTGCGTTTGAAACCAGGCACAAGTGCAGAGAAATTCGGTCAGAAACTTCCTTCATTTATTGAAAAATATGCCCGCAAGGATCTTAAAATTGCGGGTTTTGATAAAAAGCTGGCGTTGCTTCCAGTCAAAGACATTCACCTTTTCAACAAGATCGATAAAATTGTAACAAGCACAACCAGTACAACTTACCTGTATGTGCTGGCCTCCATCGCCATATTTACACTGCTCATTGCGTGCATCAACTTCATGAACCTCGCCACCGCACGCTCAGCCAAACGTGCTGCGGAAGTGGGCATGAGGAAAGTAATGGGCGCGGGTAAGAGCGGCTTGATCGGCCAGTTTTTAGGCGAATCGATGGTGCTAGCATTTCTGGCACTGATCATTGCGGCCATATTTGTGGTCTTATCCCTTCCTGTTTTCAATCAGCTTGCGGATAAAGCATTGTCCTTGTCAGCGCTTTTCCAACCTGTCATTATTGCGTCATTTGTCGTATTAGCATTTATTACCGGCTTACTGGCGGGCAGTTATCCCGCTTTTTATCTGTCTGTTTTCAATCCGCTGGATGTTATCAAGGGAAAATTTGTCAATTCGGTGTCCGCGACTGCATTGCGGAGGGGATTGGTTGTATTCCAGTTTGTGATATCCATCGGACTGGTTGTGGCGACCATGGTGATTCAGGGTCAGATCAAATTCATGCAAGAGCAGCCCTTGGGTTTTACAAAGGAACAGCAGATCGTCATTCCATTCCGGAGTGAGGAGTCTAGGCAAGCGTATACTGCTCTCCGTAATGAAATGCTGGAAAATAATCAGATCACTGCGGCATCCGGAACAAGCTATTATCCCGGCATTCTGAACCCGAGCGACATGTCAGTTTTTCTGCCCGGACAAAGTGTGAATGAGGATGGAATGATAAAAACCAACTGGGTTGCGCCGGATTTTATGGAAACAATGGGATTCAAAATGGCAGCCGGCCGGATGTTCTCAGCAGCTTTTCCAGGAGATACCAATCACAAAATCGTGGTCAACGAGGCAACACTAAGGAAATTTGCTATCCCCGTGGACAAGGCGGTTGGCCAGCATCTTGACTTCGATATGGGTGAAAATGGAATCGGTTCTTTGGAAATTGTCGGCGTCGTAAAGGATTTTCATTATCAGGATCTGCACAAGGCCATCGAACCTTACGCTTTTTTCCTGAGCGCTAATGAAAACCACAATTACATCATCGCCCACGTGAATACGAACAATGTCAGTCAGGTTATGCCCTTTATTGAGTCAAAATGGAAGGCATTGGTTCCTGGTGAACCATTTTCTTACACGTTTCTGGATCAGGATTTTCAGAGTAATTATGCTGCCGATGCCCGCACGGCACGGATCGTGAATTCATTTACCATTATTTCCATCCTTATTTCTTGCCTTGGTTTGTTTGGACTGGCAGCTTTCGCGGCCCAGCAGCGGATCAAGGAAATTGGTGTCAGAAAGGTTTTGGGCGCTTCCATTGGCAGCATTGTAGGGTTGCTTTCAGGTGATTTTATCAAACTGGTTCTCATTTCCATGCTGATAGCAACACCGCTTACATGGTATGTCATGAACCAATGGTTGCAGGATTTCGCCTACAAGATCAGCATTCAGTGGTGGATGTTTGTTGTGGCAGGCGCCTTGGCGGTCATTATTGCCATGATCACGGTTAGCACGCAGGCGATTAAAGCGGCGCTTACAAATCCGGTAAAATCTTTGAAGAGCGAATAGAAACAACGATTAGCAAAAATTCTGATGTTTAAAAACTATCTCAAAATCGCATTTCGTAACCTTTGGAAGAGTAAGGGTTATGCTGTGATCAATATCACAGGTTTGTCCGTTGCATTCTGCATCAGCGCATTTTTGTTTCTGACGGCCTACTTTCAGATGTCGTTTGATGATTTTCATAAAGATAAAGAGCGCATTTATCAAACTTATTTCTTTTCCAATGACCCGGAAAACGCGCAGGCTTCCGGTTCAATGCCCTTTCCTATAACACCTGCTTTAAAAGCGGAATTTCCTGAGATAGAGAGCATTGCCAGGGTGGTGAATGGCAGTGATGTTCTGGAATACAAAGGGAAATATTTCGATAAGCAGGTCATGTTCACCGATCCTGATTTTCTTAAAATATTTACTTTCCCGCTTGTAAAAGGCACCGCCGCAACCGCGCTTCAAGACCTCAGCAGCATCATTATCAGTGAAAATATGGCGAAGGCTATATTCGGGAAAGAGGATCCGATGGGCAAGTCTTTGCAAGTTGGCCTGGATGTCAATCGCAAAGAATACGTGGTTACGGGTGTGCTGAAAGACTTTCCTGAGAACTCGTCTATCAAATACGATGCATTTGTAAGAACCGAAAACGCTGGCGGATATCAGCAATCCAAGGAGCAGTGGGATGCATATTCACACCGGGTTTATTTGAAATTAACCAAAAATGCTGATCGGGTTGCTTTCGAAAAAAGGCTGAAACCATTTGCACAGAAATACTTTGCTGAAAGCATTACCACATTAAAAAGGAAGGGCGCAAAGCCCGACGAACGAGGAGATATTTTCGCCATCAGGATTGAAAATATGGCAAATCTGCATTTCAATTCCAAGGTTTCAGGTGGCGGCGCAGCACCAATCGCGCTTATTTATGCCCTGATGGGAATCGGCTTTTTTATCCTGCTGATCGCTTGTATTAATTTTATTAATCTCAATGTTGCCAGATCCTTTATCCGCGCCAGGGAAGTAGGCGTCCGCAAGTCGCTGGGTGCGTTGAAAAAACAGCTGTTTTTTCAGATCTGGGGTGAAGCCGCAGTAATCTGCTTTTTTGGATTTCTGACAGGCGTTATACTTGCCGTATTATTGCTGCCAAGCTTTAATGCTACTTTTCAAAGCAAACTTAGTCTGGATTATATGTTTGAACCGGACAAGATTGCGTTGCTGCTGGGGCTTTTTATCCTGGTAACATTGATCGCAGGCGGTTACCCGGCGTGGCAAATGTCCAAGTTTAATGCAGTGGAAGTGCTGAAAGGAAAAGTGACATTGAAGAAGCCGGGTGTGCTGCGCAACTCGCTCATTATCGCGCAGTTCACGTTGTCAAGCTTATTGATATGCAGCACAATTATCGCAGTTCAGCAGGTTAATCATTTGCGGACACAACCTTTGGGATTTGAAAAAGAGCAGGTCATCAGCATTCCTGTTGGTAACAAGATCAATGGTAACAAAGTGTTGCAGAGACTGCGCAACGAGCTCGAAGGCGATCCTAATGTGCTCGCAATCAGTGGCAGTGCCGTTAATCTGGGTGTTGGAATGGACAGAAGCACTTCCCGGAGTGTGATCGGATTTACCTATAAGGAGAAGGATATCAGCACAGACTGGCTTTCTATCGATTATGATTATCTCAAAGCATTGAATATCAAATTGCTGGCTGGTCGGGAGTTCAATCCGGCTTTTCCCAGTGACTCACTCGACAGGGTGATTATTACCGAAAGCATGGCCAAAATGATCCAGGAAAAAGATCCGGTAGGAAAGTATTTTCAAACGGATACGGCCGGCGTTAAATACCAGATCATTGGCATGGTTCCAGACTTTCACCTGTATTCTTCCAAAAATGAGAAGAAGCCGATTACCATGCATTTAGGCGGCTCGGGATCAGTTAATTATGTTTTTGTCAGGGTTACTCCGCAAAGTCTTCGGATTGCTATGGACAAGTTGAAAAGCGTTTGGAAAGAAGTAGCACCCGAAACGGAGTTCACGGGAACATTTGTGGACGAAAACACCAATTCCTGGTACAGGGAAGAAGGGCATTTGTCCAAAGTTTTCAGTCTCGCATCCGGGATTGCGATCATCCTGTCATGTCTGGGGTTATTTGCCGTCGCATTGATCGTGATGGAGCAGCGGACCAAGGAGATTGGCGTTCGCAAAGTTCTGGGTGTCAGCATTGCCAGTCTGGTGTTTGTATTGTCCAAAGATTTTGTAAAACTCGTGCTGATCGCAATCGTCATTGCCACACCCCTATCGTGGTTTCTTATGCAGAAATGGCTCGACAACTACGCCTATCGCATCGAAATCAACCCATTGATCTTCATCCTGGTCGGCCTCAGCGCCATCCTGGTCGCCTTGGTAACCGTTGGATTTCAAAGCATTAAAGCCGCATTGATGAACCCGGTAAATTCGCTGAAGAGTGAGTGAGTAAGACGAAAGATTACAAACATTCTCCCATTGAAAAGCATTAAACAACCATGATCAAAAATTATCTTATCACTTCTTTCAGGAATTTGAGGCGTAACTGGAATTTCACTTTGATCAACATTACCGGGCTTACTTTGGGGCTGGTCTGTTGTCTTCTGATCTTTTTTACGGTTCGCTACGAGCTTAGTTTTGATCAGCAACATAAAAATGTCGACCGCGTATTCCGGATTTTGAAACACACAAAAGGAGAGGTCGATAAAGGCTTTAATACCGGGATGCCGCTTCCGGCTCTGGCGGCGTTGCGCAATGATTTTCCTGAATTACGAAACCAGATTTCATGCACATATGCCATGCGCGGCGCGCTGATCACAATCGGAGAAGGACCGAACCGCAAAAAGCATTTTGAACAAAGCAATGCAGTTTCGTTTATCGATCCTCAATATTTTAAACTATTCGATTACAAATGGTTGAAGGGCTCGGCTGCCAGCTCGCTTAATAATCCCGGCGCGGTGGTGCTTTCCGAAAGTCAGGCAAAAAAATACTTTGGGAATGCAGATCCAATGGGCAAGACCATCAGGGTTGAAAACAACATGAATTTTGTAGTTACCGGCATTATCCAGGACCCGCCGGCAACCACCAATTTTCCTTTTACAACAATGCTTTCTTTCGCTTCACTGAAAGGCTACGGCTCATTCACGAACTGGGACGACTGGCAAAGCTCATACGGCGGCGGACAAATGTACATGATGCTGCCTCAAAATATGAGCGAAGAGAAGATGGAACAACAGCTTGTTTCTTTTGTCAAAAAATACAGAGAACCAAAGGATGCCGCGGTTGAAGAATACATTTTACAACCCGTTAATGACATTCATTTTGATACAAAAACATCCAACTATACCGGCAGGACGATCAGCAAAGGGATGATCTGGGCAATGGTGCTGGTTGGAATGTTTATTTTGGTTACAGCTTGCGTGAATTTCATAAATCTCGCCACCGCGCAAGCACTCCGCCGCGCGAGGGAAGTGGGCGTAAGAAAAGTGCTGGGCAGCACACGCGGGCAGTTATTAAGGCAATATTTCTCAGAAACTGCGCTGATCACCGTTTTATCTGTTATTCTCGCATTGATTGTGGCGCAAATTGTGCTTCCCAGTGTCGCCAACATTTTAAATATTAAATCAGAAGGGGTCATTTTTGTGACGGACATTTCCGTAATGGCGTTTCTGGCCGTGCTGACAGTTCTTACGACCATTCTTGCTGGTTTCTATCCTGCCATGGTGGTGTCGGGTTACCAGCCCATTCTTGCATTGAAAGGGAAAATGAGGACATCGGGAAGAGGGCAGGCGAGCCTGCGTTCCGGGCTGATCGTTCTGCAATTCACGATTTCCCAGATCGTGCTCATTGGAACATTGATCGCTTACAGTCAGATGAAATATTTCCGTACGCTTGACCTTGGGTTTCAAAAGGACGAAATCATCAGTATGCAAATTCCGGCACAGGATCCGGGTGTTCTGGAAGGTTTGTATGCCAAATTAGTCAATGAGCCTGGCATAAAATCCATGAGTTTCAGCGCATTTACGCCTATGTCGCGGAGTAATTGGCAAACCGGGTTTAAATATGAAAACGATGCTGAATTTCTCGATTACGAGATCGTTATGCGTCCTGCGGACACTGCTTATATAAGAACTTACGGATTGCAAATGGTTGCCGGTCGAATGTATCTGCCAGCAGACACGATGCGTGAATATGTGGTTAATGAAGCATTTGTAAAAAAACTGGGCTTCAAAAATCCGGCTGACGCGATCGGCAAACGGCTTACCATCGGTGGGTCTGAGCACAAGCTGCCTATTGTTGGGGTTGTGAAAAACTTCAATACATATAGTCTGCACCGTGAAATTATCCCGTGCGTACTCACCACACAACGCGGAAATTACGGCACATTAGGGATCAAGCTCACCAAAAATGCGGACCCAAAGCAGATCGAAAGAATTGAAAAAGCCTGGTCGGCAACATTTCCCGACTACTTGTTCAGCTACACCTTCCTCGACGAAACGCTCAACAGCTTTTATGAAAAGGAATCCAAACTATTTGATCTCTTCAAAATACTGACCGCTATTGCCATTTTCATCGGCTGTCTCGGGCTGTATGGGGTTGTCGCTTTCATGGCTGAGTCGCGGACGAAGGAAATGGGCATCCGGAAGGCCATAGGGGCATCCGCATTTAATATTTTCAGTTTGTTTTCAGTGGATTTTGTGAAATTGGTCATGATCGCATTGGTCATTGCATCTCCCATCGCGTGGTATGTGATGAAGGGCTGGTTACAGGATTTCACTTATCAGGTAGAAATTAGTGCATGGTTATATGTGCTTGCAGGCATCGGAGCAATCATTATTGCTTTAATCACCATAAGTTTTCAGAGTGTCAAAGCAGCTTTAGTGAATCCTGTGACATCTTTAAGGAGCGAGTAACCATTCACCCAAAAACTGCGTAGCCATGATCAGGAATTATTTCAAAATCGCATTCCGGAACCTCTTAAAAAACAAAATTTATTCTTTCATTAACATTGCCGGCCTGGCCGTAGGGATTGCGGTTGCGATGCTGATTGGTCTGTGGGTTTGGGACGAGCTTTCTTTTAATAAGTATCACAAAAACTACGATAGGCTCACGCAAGCATACATAAGCCAGACATTCAATGGCCAAACTGGCAGCGGAAGAGCGGTTTCGTTGCCGGCGGTGGCAGAAATGGCTAATAAGTATTCTGCTGATTTCAAGAACACCTCCATGGCGTCATGGAATTTCGGCCATTTGCTGGCCAATGGGGATAAGAAAATTAATAAGGCAGGCATGTGGGCACAGCCAGCAATGCCGGAAATGCTTTCGCTGAAAATGTTGAAAGGGGATTTAAAAACAGCATTGAAGGACCCGGGTTCGGTTGTCATCTCAGAATCTGTTGCAAAAGCCCTTTTCGGCAATGAGGATCCTTTGAATAAAACACTCAAACTGGACATTAAAAAAGATGTGAAAGTGACTGGTGTTTATGAAGACATACCTTTCAATTCTGAGTTTAACGATCTGAATCTTTTGCTGACATGGAACGATTACCTGCTTGCGGAGAATTGGGTGAAAGAAGCGCAGACGCAGTGGGGAAACCATTCTTTCCAATTTTATGCACAAGTTGCCGATCATGCGGACATTGAAAAAGTGTCTTTAAAAATCCGGGACGTTGAATTGCCGCATGCTTTTTCAAAGACCGATAAGCCTCAGTATTTTCTGCATCCGATGAGCCGCTGGCATTTGTATTCTGATTTTAAGAATGGCAAAAATGTAGGCGGCGGCATTCAGTTCGTTTGGCTTTTCAGCATTATCGGAATTTTTGTGCTGTTGCTGGCTTGCATCAACTTTATGAATCTCAGCACTGCCCGGTCTGAAAAACGCGCTAAGGAAGTCGGGATCAGGAAATCAATCGGTTCGCTGCGGAGTCAGCTCATCTTTCAATTTCTGAGCGAATCATTTCTGGTTGTTTCCTTCGCATTGATTCTCGCGATTCTCATCGTCTTGATTTCCCTGCCTGCTTTCAACGATCTTTCTGGCAAGCGGGTGAGTTTCCCCTGGCAATATTTTCAGTTTTGGTTGATGCTTTTTGCCTTCTCGCTGTTTACCGGTTTGATATCAGGTAGTTATCCAGCATTTTATCTGTCATCTTTCAATCCGCTTTCGGTTTTGAAAGGCACATTTAAGGTGGGGAAATGGTCTGCTGTGCCGCGTAAAGTGATGGTTGTGATGCAGTTTACGGTCTCTATCACATTGATAATCGGGACTATTATCGTTTTTCAGCAAATTCAGCATGCCAAAAACCGCCCCGTTGGCTACGACCGGCAGGGCCTTTTGCAAATTAATATCTCCCCCAATCTCTACGGAAAATATTATCCGTTGCGCGATGATCTGCTGAAATCCGGCGCCGTGTTCGAAATGAGTGAATCGTCCAGTCCGACAACCGGCATTTATTCCAATCAGATTGGTTTTGAGTGGGAGGGAATGGAGCCGGGTTCGATGCCCTTGTTTGGCACCATTGCTGTTACGCATGATTTTGGTAAAACAATAGGCTGGAAGATCATTGACGGCCGCGACTTTTCCAGAGAATTTTCAACTGACACGGCTGCATTTGTTTTGAATGAATCGGCTGTAAAGCTCACCGGAATAAAAGACATTGTCGGGAAAACGATCCGTTTCAATGGAAAGCCAAAACAGGTGGTAGGCGTTGTTAAGGATATGGTCATGCAATCGCCTTACGAGCCGGCAGTGCCGACTGTTTTTCTGATGGATTACGAGTGGGCCAACCTGATCAACATTAAGCTGTTGCCAGGCGCGCCGGTGGACAAATCCCTGAAAAAACTGGAAGCAATATTCAAAAAACACGATCCGGATTCACCATTCGAATTTAAATTCGCGGATGAGGAATATGAAGCCAAATTCAGGGCAGAGGAGCGGATTGGCAAATTGGCGCGGGTATTTGCAGTGCTGGCGGTTTTTATATCCTGCCTCGGTCTATTCGGACTGGCCGCTTATACGGCAGAGCAAAGAACGAAGGAAATCGGCATACGGAAAGCGCTTGGAGCTAGTGTAGCGCAAATGTGGGCAATGCTTTCAAAAGAATTCGTCTATCTCGTCATCGTCTCCTGTGCCATCGCGTCGCCTATCGCATTGTATTTCCTCAGCGACTGGCTGAAAAAATATGAATATCACATCGAGCTAAGCTGGGTAGTCTTCGCCGTCTCAGCCATAACCGCCATTCTTATTACCCTAATGACCGTCAGTTTCCAGGCCATCAAAGCAGCGCTTATGAACCCGGTTAAGTCGTTACGGAGTGAGTAGTGGACACCATTCACCATACCAGGACAACATTGTCCTGGTATAATTTGAATTTTGGATCAGTAGTGATGATTGCCAGTCCCTCAGCGATAGCAGTCACGATGATAATCCGGTCGAACGGATCTCGGTGTTCTTCAAAAAAATGAAGCTTTTGGTAAGCTATAATGTGAGATTCCAGAATGCCGATTGGGTTGATCTGAATCGATGCTGATTTCGACATGATCTCTGAAAGCGAAGCAGGCAACGTTAGTTTGCCAATGGTAACTTTGATGGAGATTTCCAGCCAACTCACAATACTCACAAAAATCTCATTTTCAAGGTCTTCAATGATTGCTTTTGCTGTGGATGAAAGTTTGGGATTATTTTCTAGAAACCATATTAATGAGTGTGTGTCAAGCAAATATTTCATTTACATATATTCTTTTAGGTCGTCTAATGGTTCATCAAAGTCATCCGCCATCTTGAATTTTCCTGCTACAACACCAGCTTTGCGTTTTTTCGCAGGCTTGGGCGTTTCATCGATGAATGTTACTATCACCTCCATACGCTTATTGACAGGCGGTTTTTCCATCAATGTGATCTGCCCATTTTCAAATATCCCTTTTACTGCCGTTAACATTTCGAGAGTTGTCAGTTGCTAGTCAAATATAACTGTTTAAGATTCTTGTAACAAAGTTTTGGAAACAACACCATTCATCGGTGCAAAGTGGCAGATGGTCTGGGAAGTGGTCCAGTTGGCAGATTGGCTTTTTAGTGCGTTAAACGTTTGTTGAAAAAGGGCCTCTAACCTACATAAACAAACAATTTAATCATTAGAAACCATGAAAAAGACCATCTTAGCAATCGCAACCATAGTAACATTGACAGTAGGAAACGGCTTCGCGCAACGTTACCGTCATGAAGTTCCGGCAATGAATAATTCGCGTGGCGATAATGCTGTCGAAGAGTTTCAAATCAACAAGCTGGACCAGATTGTGAGCCTTTCGCGGAAGCAGGAAAATAAGATCAAAAAGATCGAAAACCACTACGACCGCCTGATGTCTTCAAATAACAGATACAGCAGTTTTCAGAATGTGCAACGTTTGGAAAAATCAAAACAAAAAGACATCCTGGAAGTGCTGACACCAGCACAACGCCAACGTTTGTTTGCTTATCAAAACAATTTCAACAAAGGACGTTACAACAGAAGAGGGTAATTTTTTCGGAAGAATAGACTTGCTAAGTATTGAAAGCGACCCACATAAACTGGGTTGCTTCAAGACTTGGCAAGTCTTCCTGTTTTCAGGCGAAAGAAATAATCAAACAACAAGGCGTTGATCTGCAAATAAGCCTTCACAAAACGCTCTTCCGCCGCATCTTCTGCATCCTCCGCATTTCCCAAAATTTTAATGGAATCGTGTACGCCATGTTTTTATACTTCTCTACAATAAAAGTGAAGGATCCCAGGTCTCCTTTTTTAACATTGTCAATATGGATCTGGCCACCCGGATTTTTCATGCATTAAGTTAACTCATCTGTTTATAAGACTGGTGATATGACCTAGTGGTTACAGATTTAGGCGCTAAATGAGAGAAGAATCATGTGCAATGATCAAAAATAATTTAGCATAGTACCTTGCATCGCAAAGTACCTTTCTATACATTTGTTGTGTTGTCTGGCGTGGATTGCCGCTAGTATTGCCGACGACAAAATTCTGAATTAACGCATTGCCGCAAAAATTTGAAAAGAGTGAAAACTCTTACCGGAATCCCTATGCCTTTGAAATCTATTAGCCATTTAAAATTTTAGCCATGAGAACATTGTTCCTTTTTTTTCTTTCCGCCCTGATCTCCGGGCTGGTCTGTATTGCTTCCCTGTCCTTTGGTCAGTCACTACCATTTGCCGGGGGCCAAATTTCTGGCGTGGTAGCCGATTCTTCGAGTAAGAAACCGTTGGATTTTGTGACCATTAACCTGATGATCGGAAGCACGGCAATCAAAGCCGATTTTACCAAAACGGACGGATCATTTTCTTTTCAAAAACTAAAACCAGCGAAATATTCCGTTGTCATTGTTGGGGTGGGTTACAAAACGAAAATCATTGCTGCGGACCTTTCAGACAGTACTAAGACAGAGGTGAAACTCGGCTCAATCGATATCAGTCCTACCGTAGTGGGGCTTAAAGAAGTTACGGTAACGGCTTTCAAACCCATTGTAAAGCAAGAGGTTGACCGCATTACTTACGATCTGCAGGCCGATCCGGAAAGCAAAGTGTACAGCGTGCTGGAAATGATGCGGAAAGTGCCTTTCCTGTCTGTGGATGGTGATGAAAACATTTACCTCAAAGGCAATGCCGATTTTAAGATCCTGATCAATGGAAAGCCTTCGAGCATGGTGGAACGCAGTTACAAAGAGGTTTTGCGAAGTATGCCAGCGTCGTCCATCGAACGCATTGAGGTAATCACGACGCCTCCCGCAAAATACGATGCAGAAGGTTTGGCAGGCATTATCAACATTATTACCAACAAAAAAGTGGACAACGGATATAATGGCACATTGAACATCAGTGAGCGTTTCCGTGTCGGAGGTCCGGGCTTTGGCGGCACAATCTCTGCCAAGCTGGGCAAATTTGGAATGACTGCATTAGCCGGCGGAAGTCAGTACGACACGCCTCTTACACGCACCCGGGTGGGCCGGACTGCATTGGGAGCGGAACCCTCAGAGCTGTTTCAGGAGAATTTTTCAAGATCCGGTAACAAAAACGGTTACATTGGTTACGAACTTAGTTACGAGGTGGATAGCCTCAATTTATTGAGCGCCCAGGTGAATTTCAATGGCAGCAAATCCGATGGCTCTGGTAATCAAAAGTCTGTCATTGATGTAAATGATGAGATTATTGAAGGTTACCGCGTGAGGAATTATAACAAGGGCCGTGGCAATGGAATGGACGGAGCCTTAAACTATCAAAGAGGCTTCAAGGCAGACAAAAACAGGCTCCTGACATTTTCATATCGTTATTATGGATTTAATAATAACCAAAACACCAACCTGACGATTTTTGAGCGCATTAATTACGACACACCGGATTACCGCCAGATCAACGACCAGAGCTTTTCGGAACAGACTTTTCAGGTTGATTACGTATATCCGATTAAAAAACTCAACATTGAAGCCGGTTTGAAAGGAATTATGCGCGATAATAAAAGCGATTTCCAATACAGCACATACAATGCTGAAACTAAGACATTTGAGATCGATCCCGGGATGAGCAATAAGTTTAATAATACGCAAAACGTGTTTGGGGCTTACAACACATATCAATATAATTTCAAAAACTGGGGTTTGAAGGCGGGTGCCAGAATTGAGCAAACTATCATCAATGCAGACTTCATTTCTACGGATTCCAAAGTGAAGCAGAACTATTTCAATGTGATCCCGTCTGTTTCCATTAACAGAAAGTTCAAGGACAATGTTGGCCTGAATTTTGGCTATACACAACGCATTCAACGCCCGGGAATTTACCAGCTCAATCCATTCATTGACCGCACCAACCCCAGTTTTGAAAGAACAGGCAATCCGGATCTGCGGCCTGCATTCGTACATGACCTGCAATTGGGTTATAGTAAATCAAAAAAGGGTTCTGTCAATTTTGGAGTCGGTTTCACACAGTTTAAAGACCTGATTTTCGCGGTTGCGGTTTACAATCCTGAAACAGAAATCACCCGCACATCATTCGGAAACACAGGGAGAGCCCGGCTTATCAGCGGAAATCTGAATATGAATTATCCGATAACAAAAAAATGGAATTTCAGCACGAACTTGCGCATCGCGCACGGGAAAGTAACGGGCGTTGTAAATGGGGCTACGATCACCAATAGCGGAGTAATGTATCAACTATCCGTTTCTACGGGTTACAAACTTGAAAGGGACTGGCGCATTAATGCAAACTTTGTGAGCATGGGGCCTAGCGTAAACTTGCAAGGCACTTCCAATTCGATGATTAGTCCGTCTTTCAGCATTAACAAAGACATTATTAAGGATAAATTATCGTTTTCGGCTGCCGCTAACAATCCTTTTACCAAATTCCGGAAATACCATACCGAAACCTCGGGGCCCAATTTTACCTCATTTAATGACCGGAGAGATTATTTCCGCTATTTCAACCTCAGCCTCAACTACAAATTCGGCCGGTTAAAAGACGCTATCAAGAAAAACCAACGCAGCATCAGAAACGACGACGTTCAGAACTGACATATATCCGTTTCACAGCCGAACGCCCATGTCCGTTATCGAACAATTGCCATTGCTACAAATAGCTGATATTCAGTTGCTTGTAGCAATGGCATAAATTTGTTGCTACACAAAAACATTAAACCAGCTTCGGAACGCCGAGAACCCAAAATAGCCATGCTTCGAAATTATATCAAAATTGCCGTCAGGAATTTGCTGAAACACAAGACATTCAGCTTTATTAATATTTCCGGCGTTGCCATTGGCCTTGCTTGTTTTTTGCTGCTGTCTCTTTACGTCAAAGATGAGCTGAGTTACGACCGCTTTCACGCAAATGCGGAACGGATCTATCGTTTAAACCGAACATTTCTGTCAAAAGATGGCACAGAATCGCTGCGTCTGGGACATGCAGCGCCCCCATTCGGGCCTTTGGTTAAGCAGGACTTTCCCGAGGTGGAGCAGGTTGTGCGATTACTCGAAATGGGAGGGTTGATCGAGCATGGTGAGCAGATTTATAATGAAAGCGATGTGTATGCGGCAGAGGCCAATATTTTCAAGGTTTTTTCATTTAAAGTAATTCAGGGAAACCCGGACAAGGCGCTCGAAAATCCCTTTTCCATCATGTTTTCCAAGAAGATGGCGGAAAAATATTTCGGGAAAGAAAACCCGGTCGGAAAGATTGTTAAACTGGAAAATGCATTTGATTGCACTGTAACCGGTGTTTACGAGTCCTTACCTTCCCAATCGCACTTTCACCCGGAAGCGTTAATTTCATTTTCGACATTAAATGACAACCGTGTTTACGGAGCCGAAGGTTTGAGGTCAAACTGGGGTAACAATTCGTTCTCTACCTTTTTGCTTTTACCCAAAAACTATGATCCGCAAAAGCTTGTAAAAGCATTTCCAGCATTTCAAAACAGGCATATTGATCCAAATGCATCGACATATTCGGTCTTAAATCTCACAAAACTCACAGATATACATTTACATTCACACCTGGATTCAGAAATTGAAGCCAATGGGGACATTCAATATGTTTACCTGTTTTCGGCCATCGCGATTTTCATCCTGGTTATTGCCTGCATTAATTATATGAACCTCGCCACTGCGCGTTCCGCCACGCGGGCGAAGGAGGTGGGCATGCGTAAAGTGATCGGTGCGGTAAGGCATCAGTTGATCCGCCAGTTTTTAAGCGAATCCATTCTTTTAGTTTCGGTTTCATTGTTTTTTGCCATTGTGATCGTCGTGTTATGCCTTCCGTTCTTGAATGATTTCACCCAGAAACAGCTCTCGTTCAATGCCTTGATGGATCCTATATTCCTGAGCATTGTGCTGGCCATAACATTGTTCACTGGTGTGATCGCAGGAAGTTATCCCGCGTTTTTTATGACGTCATTTCAGCCGTTAAGTGTATTTAAAGGTCGGATCGCGTCCGCATTGAAAAACGGAAAACTGCGTCAGGGACTCGTGGTAACGCAATTTGCAATCGCGGTTGTGCTGATCATTTGCACCGCAGTTGTCTACAGTCAGATGAAATACGTCAAAAATTATAAGTTAGGGTTTTCCAAAGATCAGATCGTGCTGCTCCGTGCCGGAAGTGACTCTGTAATCAATTATGAGAGTATTAAACAGCAATTGAAGGCTAACAGCAACATTGTGGAGGTAGGACGGTCATCGCGGATTCCATCCGGCCGTTTGCTGGATTCATGGGAAGCGTACGTCATGAAAGGCGATTCGATGGCCCCTGCCGATATCGGTGTGAAATCACTATCAGTGGACGAAGATTTTATTCCCGCTTATCAGATTGAAATGGCCGCAGGGCGAAATTTTTCCAGGGCCTTTTCTACCGACAAGACCAATGGCTTTATCTTAAACGAAACTGCCGTCCGGTTGCTGGGTTGGAAAAATCCTGCTGATGCGGTTGGTGCACGTTTCGGTTATGGCGAAATCCGTGGTCAGATCGTGGGAGTTACCAGAGATTACCATTTCGAATCCCTGCACCAAAAAGTAGCACCGATCGCCATGTTTGCACAAACGGACCGGCTCGGTTGGATGTCGGTGCACATTGCAGGCGGCAACATTAAAGATGCGTTGGCACACATTGAATCCGTTTGGCAAAAGCAATTTCCGGAACGTCCGTTCGAATACGAATTTTTAGATCAGAAATTTGGCGTTCTGTATGCAACGGAACAAACCCAGCAGCTTCTTTTCGGCATATTTTCGGGCATAGCGATCTTCATTTCCTGCATGGGGTTATTGGGACTATCTATTTTCATGGCTGAAATCCGGACCAAAGAAATTGGTGTGCGGAAAGTGCTGGGTGCCTCCATTACCAGCCTTGTCATTTTGTTATCCAACGATTTTCTTAAATTGGTGATGATTGCCATTGTAATCGCTTCACCCATAGCCTGGTATGCCATGAATAACTGGTTGCAGGACTTTGCCTATCATACCGACATCCACTGGAGCATATTCGTATTTGCAGCCGTCATTTCAGTCGCAATCGCCTTATTCACAATTAGTTTCCAAAGCATCAAAGCCGCGTTAATGAACCCGGTGAAGTCTTTAAAGAGTGAGTAATTTTCAAACCTATAACAAACACATGCTAAAAAATTATTTTAAAATCGCCGTCCGGAATCTCTGGAAGTACAAAACCAACTCCATTATCAGTACAATAGGACTTGCAATGGGAATTGGTTGTTTCCTTTTGCTAGCCACATTTGTGCTTCATGAAACCCGTTATGACCGCTTTCAAGTGAATGCTGATCACATTGTCAGGGTTAATTTCTCTTATCAATCCGGTGATAGCGAGCCGGTTCAGGTCGCCGTCACACCCACGGGTGTGGCACCCGCTTTCGCGAGAGAATTTGGTGAAATTAAGGATGCTGTCAGGCTTTATCCTTACAGTGCCGGAGGAGCTGTTGCCATGAAATACAATGATAAGCTGTTCAACGAGAAAAAAGTCCTTTTTGCAGACGAATCATTTTTCAGAATATTTCCAACCCAATTTATCGAAGGCGATCAGGCTACGGCATTGGCCCAGCCTAATTCAGTCGTTATAGATGAGACCACTGCCCGAAAATATTTCGGTGGGGAAAGCGCGATCGGGAAGTCGGTTACGATGAATGAAAAGCTGATAATGCAAGTTACAGGGGTCATTGCCGATGTTCCATCATATTCGCATATAAAATTCAATTGGCTAGGCAGTTACAGCACGTTACCCCGATCCAAAACAGAAGCTTTTGATTCTGCGAACGACTACACTTATCTTTTGCTCCAGCCACAGGCAAAGGTGGAAACATTACAGGCAAAAGTGGATCAGTTTGCTGCCAAAAACCTGAATAATCCGCAAGATCCATCTTCCAAAATAAAACTTGAACTGGAAGCATTTAACCGCATTCACCTCCACTCCAAAGTTTCCGCCGGCCTGGAAGCGTCAGGTAATTACAAATACGTCTATATTCTCTCTGGCGTTGCTTTACTCATTCTGGTTATTGCATGCATTAATTTTGTGAATCTGGTCACCGCCCGATCCGCAGTCCGGGCACGTGAAGTAGGCGTGCGAAAAGTAATGGGCGCCGCCAGAATACAGGTTTTCCGCCAGTATTTGTTTGAATGTGGCCTGATAACGATTGCGGCAACCATCGTAGGATTGCTGATTTCTCTTTTAGGCTTTCCAATAATCAGCAATATTACTGAAACTGCGCTTGGACTACGCATATGGCCAGCCTATTCCGTGATCTTGTTGCTCATTGCATTGGCGATCAGCGTGACATTGTTATCTGGAATCTATCCGGCCGCAGTGCTTTCCAGGTTTGAGCCAATAAAAGTTTTAAAGGGAAAGGTGCTTGCAGCGAATAGCGGAAGCGGTTTGCGCAGCACGCTGGTCGTTTTTCAATTTACGATTTCAATCCTTTTTATCATTGGAACGATCATTGCCAACCAGCAACTTCATTATATCCAGAATAAAGGTCTCGGCCTTGGCGCATCACAAATCATCGTTATGGATGTCGGTTCAGGCATTTCTGCTGGAAAACTGGCTTCGATGAAAAATGAGTTGCTCAATAATCCGATCGTTAAATATGTCACCGCGTCTTATGATTCCCCTATTAATGTACAAGGCGGCTATACAATATCTGCAAGCGATAAACCGCAGGATTTCCAGATGAATATTACGGCAATTCCCGTAGAAAAGGATTTCGTGCCCACACTCGGGATGCGTTTGATTGCCGGGCAAAATTTCAACGACACTGATATTCTGCAGGCAACCACCGATTCTGTCGCGTTAAGAAAATATGCGTTCATTTTAAACGAATCCGCGGTGAAAGCATTAGGATGGACCGCTGAAACCGCCGTTGGAAAGATGGTCAATATGAATGGCAGGGAAGGAGCAGTTAAAGCGGTTGCGCAGGATTTTCACTTCCGGTCATTGCATGAAAAAATAGGTCCCATCGCCATTATTCCGGAATACAGTTATTTTGGAAAAGTAATGGTAAAAGTTTCGGGCAACGAATCAGGGCAGGCCGTAGATCTGCTGAGACAACGTTGGAAAGATAATTTCCCGATGCGGCCTTTCGAATATCATTTCCTGGATCAGGAATTTGATGAAATGTATAAGGCCGAAACACGCGTTTCTGCTATTCTAGGGCTATTTTCGGGCATAGCCATTTTTATATCCTGCCTCGGACTATTCGCATTAATAGCATTCATCTCAGAACAGAGAACGAAAGAAATTGGAGTCAGAAAAGTGCTGGGAGCTTCGGTTGCGAGTATTGTTATGTTGCTTTCGAAAGATTTTGTGAAAATGATACTTGTGGCGATTGCAATTGCTACGCCAGCCGCATGGTATGGCATGAACAAATGGCTCTCCGACTTCGCTTACCAAATTAAAATCAGTCCCTGGATATTTATAATAGTAGGGCTCGCAGCTATTGCAATCGCCTTATTCACCATTAGTTTCCAAAGCATCAAAGCCGCGTTAATGAACCCGGTGAAGTCGTTGAAAAGTGAGTAAAAATTAAGCCTATGCTTCAAAATTATCTCAAAATTGCGCTGAGGAATCTTGCCCGAAACAAGACTTACTCTTTTATAAATATTTTTGGACTGGCTGGCGGAATGGCCGTTTCCGTGCTGATACTCATGTTCGTAATGCATGAGTTTAGTTTTGATAAATTCCATACGAACCATGAGCGCCTTTACCGGATCCTGGCGCGGGTGAAAATGGGCGAAACGGACCTGCAGTTTAACTCATTTTCAACAAAGCTTGGACCCGTTTTAAAGGAGTATAACCCACAGGTAAAAGATTTCGCGCGGGTTAAAACGATTGTCGATAAGGTAGTTATCAAAAATCCGGAAAAGCCTTCGGAGGTGTTTTTTGAGAAAAATGTAATGTTTGCTGATCCCTCTTTCCTCAGCATTTTTACATTTAAACTTAAAGCAGGAAACACCAAAGCAGTATTGGAAAACCCCTTTGACGTGGTTATCTCGGAACGTGCGGCTGAAAAGTATTTTGGTCAAAGCGACCCTCTTGGTAAAACGCTGATATACGAAGGAAAACACCCTTTGCGCATTACAGGTGTCGCCGAAAATCCACCGTCCAACTCCACATTCAATTTTGATTTTATACTCTCATCCTTAACATTTCCCGCCCTGAGCGAAAATAATAAAAATGCTTGGGACAACGCCGGTGCATTCAATCTTTACCTGCTTCTGGATTCAGAAAAGTCGGTGGCGGCCGTAGAGAAAAATATCAAACGGGAGGGCATGCGCACGGGTGCATTCGATAACCAGGCCACTTATATGCTCGAAGGTTTTGCCACCACGCATTTAGGCAATAATTTTAATGATTCGGGTAACTCGAAGCTGATCACCATTTTTGCTGGCGTCGCTTTACTGATTCTGTCGCTGGCGCTTTTCAATTATATGAGCCTCACCACCGCTCGTGCCACATTGCGGGCAAAAGAGGTGGGCGTTCGCAAGGTCATAGGCGCGGGTAGGAGTGGTTTGGTCCGCCAATTTTACGCAGAATCTGTATTGGTATGCGTGCTTGCTTTTGCTCTTGCATTTATTTTTGTATTTCTCTTGCAGCAGCCATTTTACGACCTGCTTAATCTGCAAATTGACACCTCGTTTCTCGTCTCTCCGTCATTTTTAGGCTTTCTGGTTGTCTTGCTGATCCTTTCTGCTCTGATCGCCGGGAGTTATCCAGCATTGATTTTATCCGGATTTGCACCGTTGGATGTCTTAAAAGGAAGATTTGGAGGAAACCACAACGGCGCCACATTACGGAAGTTTTTCATGGTTTTCCAATTCACGGTTTCCATAGCGCTGATCATTTGTAGTCTGATTGTGAAAAACCAGCTGACGTTTATGCAAAATAAAAAGTTGGGGTTATATAAAGATCAGATCCTGAGCATTCCACTTTCAGCAACGGTTGCCAAAAGCTATTTTCCGCTGCGCGACGAGATTAAACAGCAAGTGGGCGTCCAGAACGTAACGGTGACCAATGCTGGACTTTTCAAAGGTTACAATATGTGGTTTATCAAAAATTTTACCACAAAAACCGATGTTGGCCTGGCCAATATGATCACCGACAATCAGTTTATAAAAACCCTGGGCCTGAAATGGAAAACGGAACCTGCGGCTGGCGTTATGAAAAACCGGAATCATGTGCTGTTGAATGAGGCTGCCATTAAGGAACTGGGAATCAAAGGGAATCCCATAGGGCAGTTGCTTGGCGAGAAGGATGAAATTGCGGGCATCGTCCAGGATTTCCATTTCACTTCGCTGCAAAGCGGCATTAAGGCGATGGAATTGATGATTGTGAGCGACACCACCAACATTCTCAACTTTCCCGGATCAAACGGCGTGCTTTACGCCCGCCTGGATCCGAATGCCGACATTCAGGAGAAAGTCGCATTGATCGGCAAAATATTCAAGAAATACGATCACGAGAAGCCATTTGAATATTATTTCCTTGACGAGGCTTTCAATGAAACATTCAAAACGGAGATCCGGATGTCAACCATGTTCTCGGTCTTCACGGGATTAGCGATTTTTATTGCCTGCATGGGCCTTTTTGGCTTAGTTACTTTCACCGCCGAAACCCGCACCAAGGAAATTGGCATTCGTAAAGTGCTCGGTGCATCTGTTTCGGCAATAGTCACATTGCTTTCAAAGGATTTTGTAAAACTTGTGGTCATAGCAATCGTGTTGGCCGTGCCTGTTGCGTATTATTTTATGGACAAATGGTTGCAGGATTTCACTTACAAAATTCAGATGCCCGTCTGGATATTCGTTGCAGCCGGCAGTTTAGCCATTGTTATTGCATTGGTTACCATTAGTTTCCAAAGTATCCGGGCTGCATTGATGAATCCGGTTGAGTCTTTAAAAAACGAATAAGCTGGCCTCAGCCTTAAAACCTGAATTTATGCTGAAAAATCATTTGAAAATCGCGTTGCGTACGGTTTTGCGTTACCGCAACTACACCATCCTGAATGTGATGGGCCTGTCTGTGGGCGTGGCTGCGTGCCTGTTGCTGTATGTGGTCTATTCCTACGAAGCAGGATTTGATAAATTCCACAGCAAATACAACCGCATTTACCGCATTGTAAGGCAAACGGACTATGCGACCGGGCAAACCGACTTTACACCAGGAAACCCGCTTCCTTTTTTCGCAGCATTGAAAGTGGACGTTCCGCAGTTTGAAAAGCTGGTGCCGGTATACGGAACATTGGATCCGCAGGTAACTATCCTTGGAAAAGACGCAAACAATCAGACATCCGCCAAAAAGTTTTATGAAGACAATGAGGGGTTACTCACTGTTCCTGAGTTTTTTGATGTCTTTGACTTCCCATTTCTAGCAGGTTCAAAAACCGTTTTGAAAGACCCCAATGTGATCGTCCTTTCGCAAAGACGGGCGGAAAAATACTTTGGTAAATGGCAGGAAGCTATGGGGCAATTTGTCAAGATCAATAATAAAACGGTGATGAAAGTGGGCGGGATTCTTGCAAATCGGCCTTTAAACACAGATTTCCCGGTCGATATCGTGGTTTCTTATGAGTCAAAAAGGCAGCAGCCGTTATTATTCGGCTTCGGTGGTTTCGAAAGTTGGGGTGGAACGAGCAGCAATGATCAGTTATTTGTGCTTTTACCCGAAAACGTAAAGCCTGCAAGCATTGACAAGCTTCTGGTCAAATTCGTCGCCAAACATTACGACAGCAAAAAAGATAATTTTAAGATCAAACATTTCCTCAGCCCGCTCGCCGATCAGCATTATGACGACCGTTTTCCCAATTATTCCGATCATGTCGTTGCCAGAAACGTGCTTTGGACGCTTGTTGTAATCGGGTTTCTGATCATTTCCATGGCTTGCATTAACTTCATAAACCTCGCAACCGTTCAATCCGCCCGTCGTTCCAAAGAAGTGGGCGTCCGTAAAGTGCTGGGCAGCGGCCGTTCGGAATTGATGCGCCAGTTTCTGAGTGAAACGGTGCTTATTGTGGGGTTTGCAGTTGTTCTGGGGGTTGCCATTGCCATGCTCAGTATGCCGTTACTTGGTAAAATTTCGCGCGTGCCGGCGGATCTGCCCGTTATACAAAATCCCCAACTTTGGCTTTTTGTAGCCGGTTTGGCAATAGCTGTGAGCTTTGTAGCGGGATTTTATCCCGCCGTGGTCATGTCAGGGTTCAGGCCTATCGAAGCGATAAAAAACAAGATCTCAAACCGGTCGCTGGGTGGGGTTTCGTTGCAAAAAACGCTGATTATTGTTCAATTTGGCATTTCTCAAATTCTGGTTGTGGGCACTATCGTAACCATTGCGCAGATGAAATACATTGGTAATCTTGATCTTGGTTTTGTCAAAGAGGGCGTTTATTCGGTGAATTTGGATGAAGCGTATAAAAGCCGTTTTGAAACATTCAGAAATCAACTTTTGCAAAACCCTGACATTGCTTCGGCAAGTTTTTCGTCCGATGTTCCATCATCCGACAACAATTGGTCGGGAAATTTTGCTTTTGATAACAGGGGTAAAGACGAAGATTTTCAATTGTTTACCAAGTTTGCAGACGAACGTTATTTCAAAACCTACGGACTGGAATTCGCAGCCGGCGGGCCATATTTAGCAGGCGATTCCATTGGTTCGTGTGTGGTGAATGAGACATTCCTTCGCAAGGTAGGTGTCAAAAATCCGGAGCAGGCCCTTGGCAAAAACATCAGCATTGGTCGAGGCAAATGGCAGCCTATTGTGGGTGTGGTAAAGGATTTTAAGGCCAATTCCGCCCGGGATGCTGCCAAGCCAATGGTGATTCAACCCAGCGCTGAATTTTACTGGTTCGCAGGAATTAAGATGCAGACTAAAAACGTGTCAAGAGCCGTGGCGGCGATCGAGCAAACCTATGCGCGTGTATTTCCCGAAGTGACCATGCAGGGAAAATTCTTTGATCAGAGCATTGAAGAGTTTTATAACCAGGAACGACAATTGAGCTTGCTATATCAGATTTTTGCCGGACTGTCGATTTTCATCGCTTGCCTGGGACTTTTTGGACTTGCTACATTTATGGCACAGCAGCGCATGAAGGAAATTGGTGTCAGAAAAGTACTCGGCGCGTCTGTTTCCAGTATAGTAGGATTGCTTTCCCGAGATTTCCTCCTGCTCGTTTTTATTGCCATTGTACTCGCGTCTCCCGTGGCCTGGTATTTTATGGATAAATGGCTGCAAGACTTTGAGGATAAGATCAGTATCAGCTGGTGGATGTTCGCAGTAAGCGCATTACTGGCCATTTTGATTGCCTTCGCGACGGTTAGTTTTCAGAGCATTAAAGCCGCATTGATGAACCCTGTCAAGTCACTAAGGAGTGACTAACGTATATCACTTACCGATTAGTAGTTTTAGGAATATTTCCTTTGATAATACAAAGAATATTTTGTAATATTTGTTGAAACATAGTCATATTCAACTACCTCAAAACTACTGTTCACATGCGCCGTACGCTCTATTATTCCCTTGTATTTGCATTGATGCTTTTCGCGCAATCCTGCGTGGATCATGAGCTTCCTGGTACTCCGCCTCAATTGGAAACGCTGGATTTCAGCTCCGGCAACGGCTGGAAGTGCAGTGTCACTTTTAATCTCGACATCAAAGATGTGGGGACTATTCCCGTCAAAGAATATGGAATGGTCTATACCACAACCGGAAAAGGAAATGCGCCCCTGGCCAATCCGGTTATTGAAACTGATTACAAGCAAATTTTCCCGATGCCATTTTTACCAGGGAAAAAAAGCAAGCTGAACGACGTCAGCAACACTTGTGGCCCGTACGTTTATTATCGCGCTTATGCCATTTTGGAAGATAACACGGTTATTTACGGGCAGGAGATCGAATTTAAAGATGAGTAATACACAATCTTAATGTCCAAACTGAAAAATCAGCTGTTCGATTTCGGACAGCTGATTTTTTGTTTTAACATACAATTTATTGATAATGAATGATTTGTAAATGGCTTGGAATTTGGCACATATGTTTTGAAAGTCCGATGAGCGTTGAGCTGGCGCTCCTTAAAAATCTTCGAACCGTCGCCATGTTTAGAAACTACCTCAAAATTGCCCTTCGGAATTTGTGGAAACACAAAGTGTTCTCTTTTATTAATATCATGGGGCTGACCGTCGGAATGTCGGCCTGTTTTCTGATATTTCTTTATGTCAACTTCGAGCTGAGTTATGATGCGTTCAACACCAAGTCGGACCGCATTTACAGGCTGGTAACGGACATTAAGACGCCTTCCGAGACCATTAATGCAGGCATCACGTCCTGGGCTTTTGCCCCAAGCATTAAAAGTGATTTTCCCGAAGTAGAAGCGTTTACGCGCGTGAGCGGCGGAAGTTTCTTGGTAAGAAAAGGGGACATCAAATTCCAGGAAGAGAAAACGGTTTTTGCGGATTCAACCCTATTCCAGGTGTTTGATTTCAAACTCATTAAAGGCGACCCTAAAACCGCTTTAAAGGATCAGTTAAGCATTGTTTTTACGGAAAAAGCGGCAAAAAAGTATTTCGGGGACGCAGATCCTGTCGGGCAAACCTTGCTGCTTTCAGGCGAGGGCTTACCGGCCAAGGTAACGGGCGTGATGAAAGACATTCCTGAAAATTCGCAGATCAAAGGCGATATGTTCGTGTCGATGACCACGATGACGCAGCGGTTCAACAAAGGCCTCGATGATCAATGGGGGAATTTCGGCGCGACAACTTACTTACTTCTCGCTCCCGGAACCACTAAAACAGCGCTTGAAAAGAAATTCCCAGCGTTCCTCGAAAGGCGTGCAGGCAAGACGATGAAAGAATCGCAAATGTATTACACGCTCTTTTTGGAGCCGTTGCGAGATGTTTATCTGAAATCAACACGGGATACGGCGGAGTCCGGCAGCATGAACAATGTGTATGTGTTTTCGGTTGTGGCCATATTTATTTTGCTGATCGCCTGCATTAATTTTGTGAACCTCACCACGGCGCGTTCTGTGGAACGTGCGAAGGAAGTAGGGATACGGAAAGTTGTTGGCGCTCCTAAAATGCTCGTTGCCAGACAGTTTATCAGTGAATCCATTCTCTTGTGTTTAATTGCTTTTGTATTTGCAGTTGTGCTTTCCACCGCATTGATCCCGCTGTTTAATAACCTTTCCGGCAAAGTGATCAGCACCGGGATTTTGGATAATATGCCTTTCGTGGCCGGAATGTTCGTTGCGGCTGTTCTCATTGGCATAGTGGCCGGAATTTATCCTGCGCTGGTGCTATCGTCATTTGAACCCGTAGTGGTTTTAAAAGGCCGTTTTACCACGAGTGTAAAAGGTATTTTATTAAGAAAATCATTGGTAACCATTCAATTCGCGATATCCATTGCATTGATCATTGCTACGATCGTGGTTTACATTCAAATGGATTTTATGCGCAACCGCGATCTTGGTTTTAGCAAGGACCAGATGATGATCGTAAACTCGCAGGGCGATCCCAAGAAAGATGCATTCAAGCAATCACTGGCGGATTTAACGGGTGTGAAATCGACTGCGGCGTCGTCCAGCGTGCCGGGCAGCGGCAATCCGGGCGCATATTCAGAAATTGAGAATAAGAGCGGCGATTTACAGATCGCAAACCTGGATCTGTACTTTGTTGACTTTGACTATATTCCACAATTTGGCCTGAAAATGGCTGCCGGACGTCCGTTTTCAAGGGATTTTGGAACAGACACAACACAGGCGATGGTAATGAACGAGGCGGCTGTGAAGCTCTTTGGTTACAGTTCGCCCGAGGAGGCTATCGGTCGCAGGTTTAAGCAATGGGGCCGCGAGGGCAAGATTGTGGGTGTTGTCAAAGATTTTCACTTCCGGTCGTTGCAGGAAACAATCAAGCCGCTGACAATGCGCATTGAGCCACGCGGCAGCGAGCTGGTTTCCATCAAAATTGACGGCGGCAACATTAAAGAAACCGTCGCGGCTGTGGAGCAAAAATGGAAGACTATCATGCCAAACCGGCCATTCAGTTACTATTTTATGGACGAGTTTTTTGACCGACAATACAGAAGCGAAGAACGTTTTGAGAAGCTTTTCTTCAATTTTGCTATCCTGGCGATCTTCATTTCCTGCCTCGGATTACTCGGCCTGGCTTCATACAGCACCATGCAGCGCACAAAGGAAATTGGCGTGCGGAAAGTCATGGGCGCATCTACGGGCAGCATTGTGGGACTGTTGTCAAAGGATTTTCTGAAATTGGTGCTCATTGCATTTGTAATAGCCTCACCGATAGCCTACTACGGAATGTATCGCTGGCTGGAAAACTTTGCTTATAAAACAGACATTTACTGGTGGATCTTCGCGATAGCCGCATTTTTATCCACCGCCATTGCTTTTGCGACCGTTAGTTTTCAGAGTATCAGGGCAGCGCTGATGAATCCAGTGAAGAGTCTCAGGAGTGAGTAGTCAATTTTGAATGAGTGAATGACTGAATGACTGAATATGCTGCAAAATTATTTTAGGATTGCCTGGCGGAATTTGGTGAAGAATAAGGTTTACTCGGCCATCAATATGACCGGTTTGGGCATTGGTATGGCTGGGGCGATCATTATTTTTCAGCTGGTTTCTTATCATTTGGGGGTTGACCGGCACCATGCCAATGCCGATAAGATTTTCCGGATGGTGGTAGACCTGCATTTGGAAGATGGTTCTGTCGAGCACGAGCGCGGCTCTGCTTTTCCGTTGCATACGACGCTCAGGAAAGAGTTTGCCAATGTGATGTATGCGGCTTATCTGGCGGACCGTGAGTTGACGGTCAGCATTGAACAGCCGGGTAATTCCAAAAGGTTTTTTGAAAAGTCATCAGCGGCCTTCACAGACTCTGAATTCTTTAAAATATTTGATTATCAATTTATTGCGGGCAATGCGGCTGTTCTGAATGTTCCCAATCAGGTCGTTATCACGGAGCGTTATGCGCAGAAATATTTTGGAAGATCCAATCCAATAGGCCGCTTGATCCGGCTTAATAATGCTGAGAATGTGACGGTTGCCGGTGTGATAAGGGACCTTTCCGAACAAACCGACTTCAAAAAGGACGTTTTCGTATCGCTTCCGACCTTGGAAAAGCTGGTTCCGGAATACGGTTATGATGACTGGGGGTGGATCGACAGCAACCGGGAAACATTCGTAAGCCTGCGTTCCGCGGAGGATCAGGTGGCTTTGGAAAAACAATTGATCGGATTTGCGAAGAAGATCCACAGTGCCGACAGCAACGTGTTCCATTATCATTTGCAGCCGCTTTCGGACGTCCATTTCAACATGAATTATGGCGGTAAGATCAAATATTACACCATTGTGATGCTGGCAACGGTTGGTTTGCTGCTGATACTCATTGCCTGTTTCAATTTCATCAACATTTCAACGGCGCAGTCCTTCAAGAGAAGCAAGGAAGTCGGGATCAGGAAAGTGCTTGGAGTTTCCCAGTTGCAGGTTTTCTGGCTTTTCATTCACGAAGCGGCTTTATTCAGCATCATATCATTCGTTTTTTCTATTATTCTTTCCAAATTATTGATTCCAATGATCAGCAACTGGCTGGAAATCAACTTGGAAATAAATCTTTTGGCTGATTTCAGTTTGCTTGCATTCAGTGTTTTACTCTTGTTTTTCGTTGTTTGCGTTGCGGGGATTTATCCTGCTTTGGTCATTTCCAATTTAAATCCAGTCCGGGCGATCAAAGGATTAGCAGCAGCAAATGAACGAGGTTCATTTTCGGTCAGAAAAGGGCTTGTAGTCACACAATTCAGTATTTCGTTTGTTCTGATTGCTGTTTCAATGGTGATCATTTTGCAATCGAGATATTTGAAAAACAAAGATTTAGGTTTAAACAAAGATCTCATTCTGCACGTAGGATTGCCGGACACGCAAACCGCGAAAATTGCAGCACTTAGCAATGAAATTCGGAGAATCAAAGAAGTTTCCAGCATTTCATTTTTCCGAAACCCACCTTCTTCACAAGCCGGAAATGGCGGCAGCATTAAATTTGAAAACCGAGATTGGGAAAAATTTGTGGCCAGGTCCAGAGTGGCGGACAATCATTATGTGTCCACTTACGGATTAAAACTCATCGCCGGGCGCAATCCTGTTCAGTCGGATACACTCAGCGAACTGCTGGTAAACAGCAAACTGGTTAAGGCATTGGGCTTAGAATCACCCGATGAAGCGCTGAATAAGCGTTTGCTGGTGGGTGATATGGATAACAAAACCGGCGTTATCGTGGGTGTGCTGTCCGACTTCAATAATGCAGACCTTTACTCCAGCATTGAGCCAACGGTCATTTATGCTTCCAAAAGACATTACCGCACGGCCGGTATCAAATTGCAAAACCTCAGCGCTTCTGCGATTTCGGACATTATGAAAGTGTGGCAGAAACAGTTTCCCGAGAATGTATTCCAATATAGTTTCTACGATGAAGAAATCGCAGGGTTTTACAAAAGGGAAGCGCTGGCCTCCAATCTGACGACCACGTTTGCACTTTTATCCGTGTTTCTGTCCTGCCTGGGACTTTTTGGATTGGCATTATTTTCCATTGAGCAGCGCACCAAAGAAATCGGCATTCGCAAAGTTCTGGGCGCGTCTGTCGCGAGCATAACCACATTGTTGTCAACAGATTTTCTGCGGCTTGTGGTCATAGCGATTGTCATTGCCAGCCCGGTTTCCTATTATTTTATGAACAAATGGTTGCAGGATTTTGCATACCGAATTGACATTGAATGGTGGATTTTTGCCATTTCCGCAGTGCTGGCAGTGCTTATTGCCTTTCTGACGGTTGGTTACCAATCCGTTAAGGCCGCGCTTGCGAATCCTGTGAAAACGCTGAGATAAAAAGAAAGTGATTATCAATAAACAGGCCTGCCATGATCAAGAATTATTTGAAAATCGCCTGGCGAAACCTTTTGAAGGAGCGCCAGTTTACAATGCTCAACCTGATCGGGCTTTCCACAGGATTGGCCTGCACATTGCTGATCTATCTTTGGGTGAATGACGAACTCCACGTCGACAGATACAACGAAAAGGACGACCGGTTGTATCAGGTCATGGCAAATCACAAAAGCGAGGACGGCATCAAAACGATCCACCACACAGCCGGCCCGCTTGCCACATCATTAGCCACTGAATTTCCCGAGGTCGAAAATGCGGTGACGGTCCTTCCAGCGTCCTGGTTTTCAGACAAAGGAACTGCCACTTTTAAAGATATGCACCTGAAAGCCGGCGGGCAGTTTGTAGGAAAAGATTATTTCAATGTCTTCACTTGCCCTGTTATCGACGGCGATCCTCAAAGTCTTTTCAGGGACAACCAAACTATTGGGATTTCAAACGCGCTGGCGCTGAAACTGTTTCATACTGCGGACAACATTATCGGTAAAAGCATCCAATGGGAGCATGGCGAATTTGGAGGCATATATAACATCGGCCTGGTTTTCAAGGAAAATCCCGCCAACGCCACAGAACACTTTGACCTCCTGTTCAACTTCGATCTGTATGTAGCCAAGCGGGAAAGTATGAAATCCTGGTCAAACAGCGATCCAAGCACATATGTGATTTTGAAGCAAGGAGCAGACAATGAGCAGTTTAATGCCAAGATCAAAAAGTTTCTCGCTACCAAAGACAAAAGCATTGACATTACTTTGCTAGCCGTCAAATTCTCGGACAAATATTTGCATGGCCATTTTGAAAACGGCGTTCAGGCGGGCGGACGGATTACCTATGTGCGGCTTTTCTCCATCATTGCGTTGTTTATCCTTGTAATCGCGTGCATTAACTTTATGAATTTGTCCACCGCCAAAGCGTCGGGCCGGATGAAAGAAGTGGGGATTAAAAAGGCAATTGGCACCATGCGGAGGTCGTTGGCTGGTGCCGAAACGCAGACCATTGCCCGGATCAACCAGACATTTACCGATTTCTACAAGGGAAATGTGTTTGAATATCAGTTTCTGGATGAAAATTACAATGCATTATATGCTTCTGAGCAGCGTATAGGTATTTTGTCTCAATATTTCGCGGGACTTGCTATCCTGATCTCCTGCCTCGGATTGTTCGGGCTTGCGGCTTTTACGGCGCAACGCCGCCAGAAGGAAATTGGCATCCGAAAAGTCGTTGGAGCGACCGTGCAAGACGTTACGATGCTGCTTTCCGTGGATTTCCTCAAACTCGTCGTGATCGCAATGATCATTGCTTTTCCGTTGATAGGATGGGCCATGAACCGCTGGTTGCAGGAGTTTGCTTATCATGCCGAGATCGGCTTTAATGTATTTCTTATTTCTGCGGCATCGATTTGTGTATTGGCTTTGATCACAGTTGGTTATCAAGCCATTAAGGCGGCGCTAATGGATCCGGTGAAGAGTTTGAAAAGCGAGTAAAACAACAACCTTATGATACGAAATTATTTGAAAATTGGCTGGCGAAGCCTGTTGAAAAACAAGGTTTATAGTGCGATCAATGTGTTCGGGCTGGCCATCGGCATTACCACTTGCACACTCATCACTTTGTATGTGATGGACGAGATCAGCTACGACAAGCATCACGTGGATGGCGAACGGATCTTCCGGGTGGCGTCGGATGTGCAGGGCGACAAGTGGGTTGCGGCGCCCGGGCCACTGGCAGCTGGATTGAAGCGCGATTTTCCTGAAGTGGAACAGGTTACCCGGCTGCTCAGGATGCCGGGCATTGACAAATTTCTCTTAAAAAACGCAACGGGCGAAAAGCAATTCTACGAAACGAATGGCTATTACGTCGATTCAACATTCTTCCAGATTTTCACTTATGATTTCAAATACGGCGATCAGAAGACTGCTTTAAATCAGCCTAACTCAATCGTTATTACAGAGGAAATTGCCGGCAAAATGTTTGGTAATGCTAATCCCGTCGATAAAATCATTAACGTAAATCTGCCCTTTGCGGTCACTGCGTATACGGTAAAAGGTGTGCTCCGGAATAATGGTCATAAATCGCACATTCCCGCAAACCTCCTGCTCTCCATGAACAACAGCGATGTGGGCCAATGGGCAAAAGGACAAACTGACTGGGCTTCAAACAATATTTTTCACACTTATTTTAAACTGAAAAACGAAGAGCAGGCGGCTGCACTCGAAGGAAAACTGGGTGCGTTTCTGAAACGGAATGGCGCGGCGGATTTCAAGGTGATGCAGATTTCCAAAAAGCTGTTTATCCAGCCATTGAAGGACATTTATCTTTATTCAAATTTCGATTTTGAAATTGCGCCGAATGGAAATGTCAAACATCTGTACATTTTTGGCTCCGTGGCCGCGTTTCTGTTGCTGATCGCCTGCATTAACTTCATGAACCTGAGCACGGCGAGAAGTGAAAAGCGTGCCAAGGAAGTGGGAATTAAAAAGGTGGTGGGCGCGGCAAGAAGTGCGTTGGTAGGGCAGTTTTTGTGGGAATCACTGCTTCTGAGCATGTTGGCGCTTTTAATCTCGCTGCCGTTCCTCGAATTGCTTTTGCCATTATTTAATCAGCTGACCAATAAGACATTAACCCTGCTGCAACATCCCGAAATCTACGGCTATTTATTTGCTTTGACCATTATAACCGGTTTGCTGGCAGGTTTTTACCCAGCTTTCTATCTCTCTTCTTTTTCTCCGATCGCGACATTAAAAGGGAGGTTCAGAAACAATGTTCCGGCCATTTTTGTACGCAAAGGACTTGTTGTTTTTCAATTCACCGTTTCAATTGTGCTGATCCTTGGTGCGATTCTGATCAGTCAGCAGATGGATTATCTGCGTAACCAGAACCTGGGTTTCAGCGAAAACCAGAAGTTGATTCTGCCTTTGCAAACAACGGAAGCCGGTCAAAATTACCGGACTTTTAAAAACGAGATTGCTAACATTCCGCAGGTAAAGTCTTCCGCCGTCGGCTCCACTTATCCGGGCATCGAGAATGTCCTGGATATGCTTTTTTACGCCGAAGGCAAAACTATGAAGGAAAATGTAGATGTGAGTTTCGCGAATATTGACAATGATTATATCAAAACATTGGGCATTCAAATGGTGCAAGGCAGAGGGTTTTCAAAGGGATTTACGGCAGATTCCAATGCGTTGGTTTTGAATGAAGTCGCGATCAAAAAGCTCGGTTACAACATTAATAATGCAGTAGGGAAGAAGATATATTCCGATTTTCACGACCGGAAAATAGTGATGACCATTATCGGTGTGGTTAAGGATTACCATTTTGAGTCTTTGCAGCAGGAGATCAAGCCGCTTGCATTGACGGTTTCTCCATTTTTCAGCTCCACAAATACTTACATGATCGTGGATGTGCAGGGCAGCAACTATGGCGCATTAATTGGGAAAATAGGGGATGCCTGGAAAAAAGTGAATCCTGGTTCGCCATTTGAATATTCCTTCCTGGATAATGATTTTCAGAAAAACTACGAAAAGGAAGAACGGACATCCAGGCTGATCCAATATTTTTCGCTCATCGGCATCGTCATTGCCTGCCTCGGATTATTCGGTTTGGCCACCTTCACCGCTGAGCAGCGCACCAAGGAAATTGGAATCCGGAAAGTTCTGGGCGCTTCCGTTTTGGGCATTACTACATTGCTTTCCGGAGATTTCTTGAAACTGGTTTTCATTTCCATTTTAATCGCGACACCCATTTCCTGGTGGGCCATGAATAAATGGCTGGAAAATTTCGCCTTCAAAACCACTGTTTCGTGGCAAATCTTCGTGGTAGCAGGCATAGCGGCAATATTGGTTGCATTTATCACCATTAGTTTCCAAAGCATCAAGGCCGCGTTGGCGAACCCGGTAAAAACTTTGAAGAGCGAATAAAAATAATAGCCATGTTTAAAAACTATCTCAAAATCGCATTCAGGAACCTCCTGAAAAGCAAAGGTTACTCGGCCATTAACATTGGAGGTTTGGCCATAGGAATGGCAGTTTCTATGCTCGCCGGGCTTTGGATCTATGATGAGCTATCATTCAATAAAAACCATAAAAACTACGATCGCATCGGGATGGTCGTTGTGGATCAGGTATTTGGAGGTGAATTGCAAACGTCAAAATCGGTTCCTTACCCGTCCGTCCGGGAGCTCAAAACAAATTATAGTGAAAGTTTCAGTCGCATCGTGCCATCCACACACGCCAGCGAGAGCATTCTGACTGTCGGTGAGAAGAAGCTGAACAGAAAAGGGCAGTTCATTGCGGCGGAAGGCCCGGAAATGCTGTCGCTGGAAATGCTGCGCGGATCGTGGGCCAGCTTACAGGATCAGCAGTCGGTAATGTTGTCTACCTCGGCAGCGAAAGCGCTTTTTGGGAAGCGTGATCCCATGAACCAGCTGGTTACCGTTAATGCAGATCTGCCCTTGAAAGTTTCGGGCGTCTATGCCGATTTCCCGAAAAACTCGCAGTTTTACGATATCCAGTTCTTTGGCAGCTGGGATTATTTTGTTGCTAAAAATGCTTACATGCGTGAAAAGCAATGGGATAACCATGCATTGACGATCTATGTGGAGCTTAAACCCGGGACAGACTTTGCAAAAGCTTCGGCGGCGATCAAAGATTCGGAATTGAATGTGATCCGGCACCTGGACAATATGAAGAACGAGGCCGCAACAAATCCGCAAATGTGGGTGCACCCCATGAGCGACTGGCATCTTTATTCCAATTTCAGACAGGGTCAAGTGGATTCCGGTCCGGCTCAATATGTTTGGCTGGTGGGAATAATCGGCTTTTTTGTGCTGTTGCTGGCTTGCATTAACTTCATGAACCTGAGCACGGCCCGGTCTGAAAAGCGGGCGAAGGAAGTGGGCATCCGTAAGGCAATCGGTTCGTTGCGCTGGCAACTGATCGGGCAGTTCTTTACCGAATCATTTCTCATCGTATTGCTTTCGTTTGCCATTGCCATGGTCGCATTGGATTTGTCGTTGCCGTGGTTTAATGACCTGTCTGACAAGGAAATGAGCGTGCCATCCACGAATCGATACTTCTGGCTGACCAGCATTGCGTTCATTCTCATTACAGGGATTTTGTCGGGAAGTTATCCTGCGTTATATCTCACCTCTTTTCAACCCGTAAAAGTTTTGAAAGGGAACATTGTACATGTTGGCCGTTTTGCTTCTATACCACGTAAAATCTTGGTTGTTATGCAGTTCACGGTTTCAATTGCACTTGTGATCTGCACGATTATCATTTATAGTCAGGTGAATTTTGCCAAAAACCGTCCGGTCGGTTATTCGCGTGACGGTTTGTTAATGGTGGAAATGAAGTCGGATGATTTTTATAAAAAGTCAGAGCTGATCAGTGCTGAGTTGAAGCGAACGGGCGTCGTGGAGGATGTTGCTTTGTCGCAAAGCCCTGTTACGGATGTTTGGTCGCAGAACGGCGGTTTCAGCTGGAAAGGGATGACCATGGAAAATCCGCCTGGTTTCAGCACATTAACTGTTTCGCCGGAATATGCAAACGTGGTGAAATGGAAGTTTGTTGCGGGTCGGAATTTCTCCAAAAATCTCGCTTCTGATTCTGCCGGATTCGTCATTAATGAAACAGCAGCAAAATTACTCGGTTTCAAACAGCCTGTGGGTGAGACGGTAAGCTGGCAAAGTCACTGGATGACGAATGATGTCAAAAAGGATTTCAGGATCCTGGGCGTGGTGGAAGATATGGTAATGGAATCTCCTTTCCAAAAAGTGGCGCCGAGCGTTTTTTTCCTGTTCGGTGAGCCCAACTGGATCAATATCAGGCTCAACAATCAGGTTAATGCCAGCGCTGCATTGCCTAAAATTGAGTCGGTGTTTCGACAACTCACGCCAACTGTCCCTTTTGAATACAAATTCGCAGACCAGGAATATGATGCGAAATTCCGTGCCGAAGAACGGATGGGTAAGCTGGCCGGTTTCTTTGCCTCGCTGGCAATATTTATTTCCTGCCTCGGACTTTTCGGGCTGGCGTCATTTGTAGCCGAGCAACGCACGAAGGAGATTGGAATCCGAAAAGTTTTGGGCGCTTCCGTCCGGAATCTCTGGCAAATGCTGTCCCAGGATTTCATCCTGCTCGTGATCATTGCGGCGATCATTGCAACGCCAATCGCTTGGTACGCCATGCAGGAATGGCTGGTGAAATATGCTTACCGGACCGAAATGTCCTGGTGGATCTTTGCCGGAACAGGCATAGGTGCATTGATAATCACACTGTTAACCGTGAGTTATCAGGCCATTCGCGCTGCATTGCTTGATCCTGTAAAAACGTTAAAAAGCGAATAGGAGGGGGAACACCGTTTAATAATATTGAAATAATTTATGGGTAGAAAGTATTTGTATAAAGGTCTTTATCTTGCAGGGTAATCCTTCATTTAAGTGCGTTATGCTCAGGTTCAGACTGATTTTTTACACCACTATCTGCCTTTGTTATTTTCAATGTCTGCGCGTGAATGCGCAAACTGGCCCTGTTTTGCCCTTAGGTTTGAAAGCAGGACTTGAAGCCGGTGCCTACATTTCATCCCCAGAAACGACCCCTTTCTGGCTGCGTACCAACCAGTTTGGCATTGCGCCCATGACCGGTCCGGCAGGACAAATCCAAGCTTCGCTCCGTAGAGATTACGTTTTTTTCGATAGCCTTTCCAATCGTCCGCAAAAGACAGATTGGGGATTTGCAGTGAATCCCGTGCTTACGTATAATGACCAGGATCAGTTCCACGTCCTGTTGCCGGAGGCGCATGTGAAAGCAAGGTTTAAAATGCTGGAAATATATGCAGGGAGACGGCGGGAGATGATGGGTTTGGGCGATACAACATTATCCTCCGGGTTTTATGCAGGTTCGGGCAACGCTTTGCCGATTCCGAAGGTGCAAATTGGGACGATCACGTTTGTTCCGCTAAAATTTACGCGCAATTTTCTGGCAGTACATGCTGGTTTCTCGCACGGGTGGTTTGATGCCGATTATATCAAAGGCGTCAGGTTGCATCAAAAATTCCTCTATTTCAGGCTGGGAAAGGTTAAGTCCAAAAGTAAATTTTACTTCGGGCTCAACCATAATGTGCTTTGGGCAGGTCATTCCGAGGAGTTGAAAAAACATCCTGAACTAGCGTTGAATGGTGAATTGCCATCTTCCTGGAAGTTTTATCCCAATGTGGTGCTGGCTTATACTTCTAAAAACTGGTTTACCAAAAACGGTTATGGATCATTTGACAGTTACCGGTTGGGGAATCATTTGGGAAGCTACGATTTTGCTTTTGAAACGAAGCTTGACGATAAGCAGCTTTTTGTCTACCATCAGCATCCATTTGAAGATGTTTCCAGCATGCTTTTCAAAAATGTGCCGGATGGCTTGTTTGGCGTTAATTTGAAAATGAGATCATTACCAAATAATGCGGGCTTCGCAGTAACGCACCTTACCCTCGAATTCCTGACAACAAAAGACCAGTCCGGATCCTCATTTTACATCCCAGGAAGCACTTACCAGGGTGCTGACAATTATTTCAACCATTCCCAGTATTCAAAAGGCTGGTCCTATTTTGACCGCACCGTCGGCACACCGTTTATTGTGCCTGGTAAGGATATGGATCAGTCGAATCCCACGAGTACGCGCTATTTTCCGAGTAACCGCGTCAATGTCTGGTATGCGGGCGTGCAGGGAGGTTGGCGGAATGTGCTTTCGCTTACTTTAAAGGTTTCTTACAGCCGCAACTTCGGAATGCCGGGACAAGAATTTAGCCCCATACGCGGCCAGTTATCCACTTATCTGGCTGGTGAATATGCGTTTCCTAGCCTAAAAAGGACCACGCTGATAGCCAAATTGGGCCTTGATAACGGGGATCTTTTCGTGAATAGTGCCGGCGGCTATTTTGGCATAAAAAGAAGCTGGTAGAAACGTAAATATAAGCTGTTCACAGCCGAACAAAGTTGTCCGATTTCGGACAACTTTGTTCGTTTTTAAGCATGTAAGGCGTTGATAGTTAGCGCATTGTTGTGAGTGGCATAAATTTGTTGCTAACCCCTTATCTAACTCCTGTCATTATATGCTGAAAAATTACCTGAAAATTGCTTTTCGCAATATCTGGAAGAATAAAGTCTTTTCCGGGATCAACATTATTGGCCTTGCGATAGGAATGGCCGCCTGCATTCTCATCATGGTTTTCGTTTTTTACGAAAATAGTTTTGACAAATTCCACTCCAAAAACATTTACCGGCTCGATGAAGTCCAGAAGTTCAAAGGGATGGTGGCGCCTCAAAAAGTGGCCCTTTCCATGTTTCCTATGGGCCCCACGCTCAAAAATGAGTTTCCGGAAATAAAGAATTTCGTTCGCATCCGAAAGTTTGATGACGTCGCGCTGCTGTATCAGGAGAAAAAAACCGAGCTGGCCAGTGCGCTGTGGGTCGATGAGAATTTTTTGGAAATGTTTGATTATGAGCTTATAGATGGCCAAAAGGGAAATGTGCTGAGAGAACCTAACACGGTCGTTCTCTCTGAGAAAAGCGCGGCGGGTATTTTTGGAAATCAAAATCCGATCGGAAAGTCCATCATTCATTGTGGAGGAGATACGCTCACATTCAAAGTGACCGGTGTGATGAGAAATGTTCCGCCTACATCGCACTTGCAGTTTGACGCCTTGTTTTCCTTCAAAACGATCATCAAGCCGGATTATATGAATAACTGGGGCGGCAACTGGCTGGTAACCTACCTGGAACTAGCTCCCGGCGCCAACATCGCCGCATTGGAAAAGAAATTCCCCGCTTACCTGGGCAGACATATGAGCAAGGAAGGCGCCAGCAGTTATGAGCTTTTCCTGCAGCCGCTCACCGATGTGCACGGAAGATCCACGGAGATAACCCACGATTACATCAATTACCAGAAGTTCGATCGCAATTATACTTACATATTTTCGGTGATCGGCATCATTGTGCTGGTTATCGCCTGCGTCAATTTTATGAATTTGTCCACGGCGCGCTCTACGGGCAGAGCCAAGGAAGTCGGAATCAGGAAGTCTATTGGAGCCCAACGGTTTCAACTGGCCGGGCAGTTTATCGGCGAGTCCATTTTGCTTGCTTTCATGGCATTGGTGCTGGCGATTTTAATGGTGAAGTTGTTAATTCCCGCCGTGAGCAATTTCAGTCAGCGCGAGCTCGATTTTGCTTTTTTTACCAATCCTTCGCTGCTCTTCGGCATCTTGTTCGGAACAGTGGTGATCGGGATATTTTCAGGTTTATATCCGGCCGCATTTCTGTCGTCGTTTCAGCCGATTATGGTTTTGAAAGGCACATTGAAGACCGGTAAAGCCAATTTCAGGAATGTGCTGGTAATCACACAATTTTCAAGTGCCATTTTTTTGATCATTGCCACGGGATTCGCGGTCAAGCAATTGCGCTATATGGAGCAAAAAGATCCTGGTTTTGATAAGGAGCAAGTTGTGATCATTCCGCTCGGTTCGAAGTCCGGCCCTAAATATCAGGCGCTTAAACAAGAATTGCTGTCCGGTTCGTTTGTGTCCGGCGTCACCGGTTCCCAGCAACGGCTGGGCAATAACCTCCACCAGACCGGCGTGACATTTCATGGCGACGGCCCGCAAAAGGAAATAGCTTCTTCCCAAGTGGTTGTGGATCCGGATTATTTGTCTTTATATAAAATTAAAATCATTGCCGGAAGGAATTTCCGCGACGATGCTGCCGACAATGCAAAGGCTTACATTGTCAATGAATCGCTGGCCAGGGAGCTTTTGAAGGATCAGCCAAAATTAACGCTGCAAACCTTGATAGGAAAGCATTTTGGTTTTTCAGGCATGGATTCGGCGGGTGTGATTGTGGGCGTTGCCAAGGATTTTAACTTCAATTCACTGCATCATAAAATAGAAACGCTTTGTCTTTTTAACCAGAAAGATTGGGGTTATGAAGAAATGTCTGTGCGTATAAAAGGTAAGGATGCAAAACAGGCTATCGCGGGCATTCAGGCGGTTTGGAACAGCATTGTGCCTGAGCAGGAATTTGAATATTCATTTCTGGACGACCATTTTGCAACTTTATATAAGGCAGACAGTCAGGTAAGTGAGATCGTGGGCATTCTTGCCGGCCTGGCTATTTTTGTGTCTTGCCTGGGCCTGTTCGGATTGGCTTCCTATTCGGCAGAGCGTCGCATTAAGGAGATTGGTGTGCGTAAAGTAATGGGTGCATCTGTGGCGGGCATTGTTGCGCTGCTTTCCAAAGATTTTTTAAAGCTTGTCATCGTCTCGATTATCATTGCTACTCCCGTCGCCTGGTGGGCGGTGAGCACATGGCTGAAAGATTTTGCGTACAGGATCGACATTGAATGGTGGATTTTTGCGCTGGCCGGGGCACTTTCTGTTGTGGTTGCATTGCTTACCATCAGCTTTCAAAGCGTTAAAGCGGCATTGACAAATCCCGTAAAATCGTTACGAAGTGAGTGAATCAGATTTTCATTGCTAAATACCTCAGCTATGTTGAATTTCTAATCTATAACAATCATGAGCCATATTGCCATTCCCATCCCACCGCTTCAAGGCAAGCAGGAGATCAAAGTTGAAGTAACAATCAATGGTATGAAACAAAACTTGTTTTACCGTGTTGAGCTTTTTTATTGGGAGGACTGCTCAAATCCGGTCGCGCACCGTGCCGATTGCATTAGCGAAATGCTTTCGCATCACGATCCGGAATGGACGGTTTACTACATAGGCGCACCAAATGACGATTTCGTGCCTATTACTTTTGTCAAAAAAGAAAGCCGGAATCTCCTCAGGGAGGCGATTGCTTAGGGTTTGGGATAAAACAACTTATTATTTCCGAAATCTTTATTTGCATCAATGTTGCATTATTGAATCTCATGATTCTATATTTGCATCATTGTTGCATTTAAAGATTTTTTTATGAAAAAGAATTTATTCAAAACACTCCTGACACTTGGCCTTGTTTTCGCGCTTGCTTCCTGCGACACGGATGATGATAATCAGGTTGATCCCGTCGCGCAAAGCGAATTTAAATTCATCCGTATCCTGGTAAACGATGAGGTAAGTAAAGAGATTTCCCTTGTTGATCCTGTTAAGCTGACGGTTGAAAAGTTTGAAGCCCAGTTTCCGAAATCAGCATTGTATGGAACGCAGGCGGGCCGTTTCGGTGCGTTAGTTAACGGAGCCAACAACTTCGTGCAGCTTTTTGACACTGGTTTTGAGGGTCACGGCGACCATGTGGATGTAAAAGGAACGCCCAAATTTGGCGCATTGACCTTCACCGGAAACAAGCCGACGCATTTCAAAAGCAAAGGCGACGAGATCATTACTTTCAATGATGGAGATGGAACGCTGGCCATCGCCAGAGAGGCCGATTTTCACACGCCCGGAGCCAAAATGACTATTATCAACACCGGAAACATTGCCCATCACGGCGCTATGACGAAGTTTGACAACGGCACTTATGCCGTTACGGAGAAGGACGGCTCAGTAGCAGGCACATTGCCCGAGCGCGTGAAGATCATTGATGCTTCCGGCAAAACACTTTTCGCCTCTACACTTCAAACAAAGGGAATTCACGGCAACGCCACCAATGGTACGGTTTCATTATTTGGCTCTTCCAGTGGGATTTTGGTTGTGGAACCCAGCGGAAAACAAAGATTAATCGCCCATTCGGCCGACTTTGGTGACGCATGGTTTGGATCAATCCTGGAAGCAAGAGGAGCTGGAAAATTCATCGGATTCACAGCCGCCAGGGGCGCATATCTGATTGATATCGTTGCCAATACGGTGACACCGATTTTAGCCAATGCCGACATTATGCAGGCAAAAGTGGACTACGCCGGAAATAATCTGGTTACACTACTGCACAGTGGCGAAGTGCGGATTTTCGATTTAAGAACGAATTCAGTGAAGAACAATGGATCCGTAATCCCGGCTACGGCCAAAGATGAAACGCAAAAGCCTCAACTGGAAGCAACGACACGGTTTATATACATTACCCAGCCCAAAAGCGGAGAATTGCTGCGGATAAATGCCGACGATCTTTCCCGGGTTGAAAAAATCAAAGTTTCGGCTACGCCTTATCGTTTGAGCGTGCTGGGCATTGAGTCCGACGAAAGTCATTAGCCATGATAAAACCTTTCGGGCCGCATGGTCCGGAAGGTTTTTAAAACCAGAATTTTTCAGATTCCTGCAAGGGTTTCCAGTCGCTTTTGGGCTCGAAGTGGTTCCAGATGATGGCAGATAACTTGCGGATGAGCACATAACCCTCATTATCTTTTTCCCACGCCTGATCCTGCTGGTTTTTTGTTGCCACACAAAACACATAATCCCCGTGCGGCGCGTGAATGACCAGCACCTCGGACTTGGCCTGATTAACCGCTCCGCTTTTAGCTGCGATCTTGATGTTGGGCGGAACTTGCGAAATAGATTCTCCGTCCCAAAACTGCATCCCCAAATAACGATACATGCGCTCGCTAACCGCCGGGTTGATCGCCTTACCATTGCGGATCATAGCAACAAGCTCGGCCATTTCCCGCGGTGTGGTTTGTCCCCAGCCGTATTTCGCCTGATTTTCTTTTCGCCCGGGTGTGCGCGAGTTGACTCGGATGTTGCCAAATCCATTGCTGTCCAGCCACTGGTTAATGGTTGCGCCGCCACCAGCCATCGCTTGGAGCCAAAGGCTGCCCGTGTTATCACTCTGCGAGATCATTAAATGCACAACTTTCGGTAACGCAATCTTGGTGCTATCCCGGAATGATCCCACAATGCCATTGTCGTATTTCAACGAATCGCGATAGACCAGTTCCTGGTTGAATGCGACTTCACCGCGATTAATTTTATCAAAAATCCCACACAAAATAGGCACCTTAACCATGCTTGCCGTAGGGAAAATCGAGTCTGCGTGGACTTCGGCAATGCGGTTTGTTTTCAGGTTGCGCACATAAATCCCTGCTTCCCCTTTGAATCCGGCCATTGCTTCTTCCAGCTTTTTAACGAGCTTATGGTCCATGGATGTTTTGCCAACGGCGGAAGGCTGAGCCTTTACAAATGATACAGAAAACAGAAGGAGTGAAAGCAGACAATTTCTCATTTATTATTATTCTTTCTTTTGAGCCATCAAATCGCTGGCTTTCATAGGGTTACTTAATAATTTTTCAAATGCTTTCCAGCGTTTTTCAGAATCCTGGCCGGACGTTCTTTCAATGTAACTTTTGACCAGATCCTGTCCGTAATTGTAGTTGATCACATAGCTTCTGTATTTTTTGATGAACCTGAGATAATCCGCAGCGCCTTTTTCAGTAAGCAGGCAATAGTCTGTTAGCCAGCGCAATGCTTCTTTGTCAGTCATGGACTTGTTAACAAGTCCTCTGGCCACCTCATTTCGGGCGTAATTGAGTGCTGAACCGATTTTGGCCGCCTCAAAATAAGCATGTATGCCAGTTGTATCCAGGCCGGCTACCGGCATCAGCACTTGCTTGCAATACTGTTCCTGCTCATCACCGGGAAAAGCAATGGAAATGCCATAGTTGGCGCTTCCTTCTGCAATCAGCGACTGCGGACTAAAAAGGGGATAAAGCGAAATTTCCTGCGAGCCTTTGTCCCGGTAAACATTTTTTTCCAAAAGCGCATTAAAAACGTGATGGCCTGGATAGCCTTCGTGACAAGCCAGATCAATGGCCCTTTGGATAAAGATAGGCTGACTGATATTGATCTGGATCAGGCTTTGGTAATTGCCTTTGTACCAGTTATATCCCGACCACGGCTTGTCCGTCACATATTCCAGCTTGAAATTTTCTCCCGGAGGCAATGTATAATGTTGTAATGTGCGCTTTCTGGCTTCGGCTATCGCCACCTGGAAAACAGTGTCGATTTTGTTTTTTGGAATCAAAAATCGCGTCGCCAGCTTTTGGAACCGGTCGGGAAGAGGGCCTTTTCCCGGTAAAATACCGTCCAGTTTGGCGATCAGATCCTGGAAATGTTTCTCAGAATATACCGGTGCAACGGCATCGAACAAGTCCTTTGATTCCGTATCAAATGGGGCGATTTCACCTGAAAAGATTTTTATTCTCCGCTCAAATGCGGTCAATTGTGACGCGAGCCAGTCGGCGCGGGAGCGGATGGTGTCATTGGTTGAGGCTGCAACCAGTTCGGCGATTTGCTTTTGCAAACCGGAAACTTGGAGGATCAGGCTGTCTTTGGGGAAAGCAGAGGTGTCCCTGACAGCTTTTGGCCGGAGTGAATCCGGCCCGTAATATGCATCCACAAAGTCGGGATCATACTGGCCTATGGTAAGACCAAGCACCACATATTTGCGACCGATTTCTTTTAACCTTGCCTCATCATTTTCAGACTGTTTTTCTGACGAACAGGCGATAATTATACACACAACAATGCATGTAAAAATGCTTTTAATGGTCATTAGGCTACGCTGTTAGATAAAACACCAGTTCCCACATTGAGTGTAAATTACACAGATTGATCGTAAACAGAACTGGAACAGTATTAATAAATATCCAAACGTGCGGATTCAATCCCGGAGTAAAGAACCCAGATAATAATCAATTATATGACTGCCAGGAACATCTACACTGAACAAGAGTTGACATCCCTCCTGAAATCAAACGATCGTAGTGCCTTCGAATATCTGTATGATCACTATTCTCCGGCTTTGTATGGAATCATTATCAAGATCGTAAAGGATGAAGAGCGCGCCTGTGACACCATGCAGGATACGTTTCTCAAAATTTGGAAAAATATTGGAAGTTATAACCCTGAAAAAGGGACATTATTCACCTGGATTTTAAACATTGCCCGTAACACCGCCATTGACAAATTGCGTGTTGAGATCAAAAAAGATAAAATTATCAACCTGGAATCGGTTCGGGACAGAGATCTTTGTTCCGTCGCCATATTTAATCCGCTGCCAGCTACCATGGATTTGCGATCCATCGTAGACCGCTTACTACCTGAGCGCAAACTGCTGATTGAAATGGTTTACTTCCAGGGTTATACGCATGAAGAAGTTTCAGAACGGCTGAGCTTACCTTTGGGAACAGTCAAATCCAGGATTCGCAAGGCGTTGCAGGAATTGCGGCATATATTTGCCGTCGATGTTCCGGAAGCAATTTTTGCCTAACATTCACGTTCACAGTATTTACAAAGCATAAAATCTAAAAATTTCTTTGTCGAATTTTCTCAATGCGACCTGATTTTTCGCTACACGAATTAAATGCTCAGAAAACGTTGAGCTGAATTTCCTTCACCAATTTCTCTTCGAAATATTTCTTATTTTCTTCCGGCCTGAGTTGTAGAAGTGGTTTGTCAACCAAGTCTTCACCATGGCCGAGGTTTCTTGTATCGTTGCTATCCCAGGTTTTGAGAAACTTTAAATAGTTATATCTGCATCATGGACTGCCATTGTTCAACCTGCCAACAAGTTTGAGATATCCCATTTAATTTAATCAACACCAGCACACCATTTAATACAAATAATAGTGTAATAGTACTTTTGAATTTTCGGTAATAATACTTTTGAATTTTGGCTTAGACCTAATTTTAACTCCTATGTGATATAAAAAAAGTGATATTTTGAATTGATCTCACCTATACATTTGTAACGTAGATTTTACTTTTAATGACTTGCTATTACAGCTAATTAATTACAAATCAATTACGTTATGAAAAACTTTACTTTACTCATTTTTTCTTTATTACTAACCCTTGGACTTGCCGGAAATGCCTACGCCACTGACGATTGCGGATGCAAGGATTCAGAGAATGCACTTAAAGACGGAAACTTTGAATCGCTGGACGCCTGGAAAAAATCCGAAGGAACCACTTTCAAGACGGACGACGCATACAATATGTGCGGAAAAAAGAATGGCCTGATCGACCAGTCCGGTTATGTTTACCAGGATGTGCAGATCGCAGGCGGAAGTGCCATTAACATGACCGTTTATGGCGGAACACATAATAAAGATAAAACCCACAAGTTTTATCTGCTGTTTTATAACAGCAATGGAGATGAAATAGAAAGTGCCCGCGTAACCGTTGACATGAATTATCAGGTTACAGGTAATGGGAAACTGGAAAAATACGCACTCAATAAGGACGCTGCTCCCGCAGATGCGGTAAAAGTGCGTTTCGCTTTTTATGCCAGCGGCGGTTATTTTAAAGTTGATGTTGCTTGTATGTCGGTAACACCTCCAACTTGCGAAACCTGTAACAACAACCAGCTTGTTAACGAAAGTTTTGAAAACGGAACAAACAACTGGGCTACAACAGGACATGTGTTTACGGATGCAATCTTCCCGGTATGCGGCTCCAAAAGCCTTATTCTGGCTGGAAATGGCTCGTTTTCCCAGGATTTTGCTTTCGAATCTTCTCTCGGCAACTCGGTAACATTGAGTATATGGGCAGCTGTGAAAGAGAACAGGGACCAGAAAATCGAGGTGATCTTTCTGGACGGTTCCAATAAAGTGCTGGGAACATTGACACAACAGATCGATAAACTCGTAAATGCTGAGCCGGTAGGGATGCAGAAATACATTATCGCCGGCGCTATTCCGCCAAATACAACTGTAATCCGTATCAAAGGATCAGGCACACAAGATTACCTGGCTGTTGACGCGGGCTGCCTTACATTCTCCGGCCCTCCGCTTCCCGTAACATTATCCGCTTTTGATGTTAAAAAAGAAGGGATTGTTGCGACGATTACCTGGTCGACAACTGTTGAAACCAACTCGGACCATTTTGAAGTTGAGCACAGCGGCGATGGCAAGAAATGGACGGTGCTCGACATTGTTGTGGCACAAGGTGAAAGTAAAGAATTGGTGCCATACACCTATACGCACACTAATCCTCTGACTACGAACCTGTATCGGCTGAGAATGGTTGACCAGGACGGCACGTTCGCATTCAGCACGATCAAAAGCCTGAATTTTGATGGGGATGCGCAAATGAAGATTTATCCTAATCCATCTACGGATCACATTGTATTGAGCAGCAGTGAGGCCATTTCCAATGTGAAATTTTACGATCAGAGGGGCGTGCTTGTTCTGACCACAATTCCTGACGCAACGAATGCGATTGATGTCAGAAAACTACATCAAGGCACTTACCTGATCAAAGTTAATGACGGATCGCTAACACGGAGAATCGTTATTGTAAGATAATTTATTAAAAATCAGAGTAAGCCCTTCACCCGTAAATATCGGATGGAGGGCTTTTTTTTACAATATGTTACTAACTTTCCGGCATTTAATGTTGAATCAGTGACCGGGGACATTCATTTCAGTAAGGAGGATTTTGGCGATGATTTCAGTTGGGGAGTGGCCACAGCTGCTTATCAGATAGAAGGCGCAGTGGATAAGGATGGGAGAGGGCCGTGCGTATGGGACAAGTTTGCCAGGCTTAAAGGAAAGATCAAAAATGGCGATAACGCAAGCATTTCCTGCGATTTTTATCATCATTACGAAAGCGACATCGAACTTGTCCGCACATTAGGCTTCAAGGAATTCCGGTTCTCTATTTCCTGGTCACGCATTTTGTCCCAAGGCTTTGGCGAGGTGAATGAAGCAGGCATTGCATTTTATAACAAGTTGATTGACAAGTGCCTGTCTCTTGATATTGTCCCCTGGATCACACTTTATCATTGGGATTTGCCACAAGGTCTTGAAGACCTGGGTGGATGGAAAAACAGGAAAATCCTGGAATGGTTTGAATCGTATGCGACCATTTGCGCCAAAGCATTTGGTGACCGCGTGAAAAAATGGATCATCCTGAATGAGCCGATGGCCGTTGCGGGGCTGGGTTATACGACGGGCCTGCATGCGCCAGGGAGGAAGAGTATCGGCAATTTTTTACCTGTTGTGCATCATCTGGCGATGTGTCAGGCGATTGGCGGTGAAGTAATTAGGAGGAATGTCGCCGATGCTTATATCGGAACGGCAATTTCCTGCTCGTATGTACATGCAGCGAGCGCGGATCTGAAAGATGTACGCGCTGCAAAACGCGCCGACGCGCTGATGAACCGCCTTTTTGTCGAACCCGCATTAGGCCTGGGTTACCCGGCGGACGCTTTCAGTTTTTTAGGAAACATTAAAAAATACATGCACGCCGGAGACGCCGAACGACTTCGTTTTGACTTTGATTTTATTGGAATACAAAACTATTTCAGCGTCGTGGTAAAACATTCCTATTTGGCGCCCGTGGTTTGGCTGAAAGAAGTGCCAGCGAAACTCAGAAATGTTCCCATAACTGCTATGGGCTGGGAGGTCAGTGGTGACGGGATGTATGATATTCTCAAACAATTTGATGCTTATGAAGGCATCCGGGAAATTATCGTATCAGAAAACGGTGCTGCATATCAGGATAATGTTGAAGGAAATGCGGTTCATGATTTTGAACGCACATCGTTTTATCAGGAATATCTGAACGCAATTTTAAAGGCAAAAAATGAGGGTGTCAATGTGAAGGGTTACCTGGCATGGACACTGATGGATAATTTCGAATGGGCAGAAGGTTACGCCGCCAGGTTTGGCCTGGTGTATGTGGATTTTCAAAGCCAAAAGCGCATCATTAAAGATTCGGGTAAATGGTTTTCTTCCTTCCTTAAAGACTGAAACACTGCAAGTAATGTCGGTCGAACTATAAATTCAGAATGTTTTTTGCTTCTTTTTCGGAATAATAGGGGCCAAGCTCGGCTTCGTCAATGATCTCCTGAACCTGCTCCTCGGATGCCGGCACACTGGTGTCGCTTGAACCGTTAACATGCGCTTCGGAGAACTTGATCATCCCTTTTTGTTGCAGGTTTTCAAGAATTTTCGTAATCAGTTCCTCTTCTGATTCATTCGTCACTTCAATGTGAAAGGTTTTCATAGTCTCATTTTTTAATTGAATATATTATTCCAAAAATCGTACCGCCATGCAACCTCACAGCCAATTTTAACATCATTTGTCAAAACCTAATCATATTAGACATGAGAAAGAGACAACTACTATGGATAATGCTTACATTTTTTACCGCAGGCACTGTAACGGCGCAAAGCGATAATGATAAGCCTTATGTTACCAAAAACTTCAACAGCGCTAATCTGAAAGAACTTGCCGTGGAAACTTCCGGCGGGTCCATTACTGTGAACGGTGGCCAGAGTAGCGGATTTCAGGTTGAAATGTATGTCAGACCTAACAATTGGAACGGGAGTGATAACCTTAGCAAAGAAGATATTGAAGACCGCCTGGAAGACTACGACATTCTGATCGGCACAGAGGGAAACCGCGTTGTGGCGACTGCAAAGCGGAAAAACAATGTAAAATGGGACAACAAAAAGAGCATATCCATCGGGTTTAAAGTTTCGGCGCCTCGTAATACGACTACAAACCTCAAAACGAGCGGCGGAAGCATTCACATCGCATCGCTGAGTGGCGAACAAAATTTTGCAACCAGCGGCGGAAGCCTGAAAGTGTCTGACCTGGACGGCGTAATCCGTGGAAGGACATCAGGCGGCAGCATTGATGCGAACAATTGCAAAAAAGACATTGAGCTCCATACCAGCGGCGGAAGCATCAAAGCAACCGAACTTACAGGCAAAATCGAGCTGAAAACTTCTGGTGGCAGCATTTTATTGAATAGCCTCGAAGGCGACATTGAAGCACGCACCAGCGGCGGAAGTGTAAAAGGCGATGGCATCAAAGGTGCGCTGAACACAGGCACATCCGGTGGTTCTGTCAGGCTGGCGAATGTTTCTGGAAGCATTAGAGCTAGCACCAGCGCAGGCAGCATTGAAGTTGAAATGGCCAAATTAGGCGAATATGTGGATCTTTCCAGCTCGGCGGGAAGCGTGCGCGTTACGATGCCCATGGACAAAGGCGTTGACTTGGACCTGAAAGGAAATAAAGTCAATATCGCGCTTAAAAACTTCGATGGAGAAGCTGGCAAAGATCGTGTTCGTGGTAAAATGAATGGCGGCGGCATTCCGGTTACGCTTTCAGCAAGCAGCGGAAGTGTCTATGTGAATCAATAACAGAATAAATAGGGAAGGCTGCGAAGATGCGAAAGCGTTTTCGCAGCTTTTTTTTGTGACCAAATTCCAAAACCTGCGTCAAAGTATAAATTCATCGCTTTGACCTATGTTTCGTAAAATCGCAGATCAGCTGCAATCGTATTTTGGTATTTCAAAAAAGGAGGCAAGAGGCGCATTGGTGCTCATGGTGCTTTGCCTTGTGTTACTGTGGTTTCCATTTGTTTTTCGACGATTTTTACTGCCAGTTCTGCCTATTGAGGAACAGCCTGTTAATCTTAAAATGCTGGATAGCCTGGCCAACGAGCTTGAAAAAGCCAACCAATCCAAAATCAGGAAATTCAAGCGGTTTCCGAAGAAGACATTTGCAGAAGAGCCGGCAAAACCTGTCAAGCTTTTCGATTTTGATCCCAATTCAGCATCCATTGAGCAACTTGAAAGGCTGGGAATTCCTGCATTTCTCGCCAAACGAATTGATAAATTCCGAAGCAAGGGAGGCAAATTTCGAAAGAAGGAAGACTTACTGAACATTTATGACTTCCCGGCTGAGCTCTTTCACAAACTGAAAAGACATATGATCATTGCTCCTGCTAATGTTCCCGGAAAACACATTAGCAAAACAGAAACATCAGCCGAAAACAAGAAAGCGCCAACATTCAGCAAGCCTGCAAAGCCGGTTATCGTAGCATTTGACATTAACACCGCAGATACGACGCAGCTTGTAAGGTTGAGAGGAATTGGAAGCAAGCTTTCCTTGCGCATTCTGAAATTTCGGGATGCACTAGGCGGGTTTCATTCTGCGGAGCAATATGCGGAAATCTTTGGCCTGGATTCCATCGCACTGGCGGAACTTCACAGATATGGAAAGGTGAATAGCGACGTCAAAAAGATCAGCATTAACAGCATTACTGCCGAGGAATTAAGCAAACATGCTTATTTCAAAAACAAACGAATCACAACAACCATTGTCAATTTCCGCAATCAGCACGGGCCGTTTCAGGCGGTTGATGATCTGAGCAAAGTGCGGGTTGTGGATAAGGCTACGCTCAAAAAAATAGAACCATATCTTCGTTTTGACTGAGATATGGCTCCCTTTTGAACGCTTAGAAGTTTGGTTTCAACATGTATTTATTGTAGAAATTATCAATCACTCGCACCGCTTCGTCGGGCGTGTCAACCACGCTGATGAGTTTGAGGTCTTCGGGATTGATATTACCCTCGGTCAGCATGGTTCCTTTAATCCAGTCGAGCAAGCCGGTCCAGTAACTGGTCCCAACAAGCACGATTGGGAATCGGCCGATCTTTTTGGTTTGGATCAAAGTCATCGCCTCGAACATTTCATCCAATGTGCCGAAACCACCGGGCATGACGATAAATCCCTGTGAATATTTCACAAACATTACTTTCCTGACAAAGAAAAAATCGAAGTTAATGTTCTTGTCGGGATCGATATAAATGTTGCTGTGTTGCTCAAAAGGAAGTTTTATATTTAATCCAACCGATTTTCCGCCTTGCTCGCGCGCGCCTTTGTTACCCGCTTCCATGATTCCTGGTCCACCGCCTGTGATCACACCATAACCGTGTCTGACGAGCTTTGCAGCAATATCTTCGGCTGTTTTATAATGCGGATTGTCGGAAAGCGTCCGCGCCGAACCGAAGATGGAAACACACGGCCCGATTTTCGCGAGTTTGTCAAAACCTTCGACGAATTCAGCCATCACTTTAAATACAACCCAGGAATCCGCGCTTTTTATTTCATTCCAGTTTTTATCTTCAAACGCCTCTTTGATCCGCTTTTCATCTTCGGGAACCGCGGGGTTCATGAGGGAAACATCTATTAATTGAGCATTGGTTGGTTTTGCTTCTTCACTCATATTCGGGATATTCAATTTAGTTGTTGAAGTAGATAATCGTAACTTTGTTGCCTGCTTCGTTAAAAATATAAAATATTAACTTTAACCGCCGCTGGTGATAAAGCGGATGGTTACAATTAACAAAAAAGTAATGAGAAAAATTGCTATCGGTTCGGATCACGCGGGTTTTCCATACAAGGAGCCGGTCATTAACTGGTTGACGACGAATGGTTTTGAAGTGAAGGATTTCGGCACATATAGTGCTGATTCTGCTGATTATGCAGATTTTGCACATCCCGTTGCGAGCGGTGTCGAAAGCGGTGAGTATGAAAAAGGCGTGCTGCTTTGCGGCAGCGGTCAGGGCGTTTGCATTACGGCCAACAAGCATCAGGGAATCCGTGCAGCATTGGTTTGGGACCTGCCATTGGCAGCCTTGGCACGCCAGCATAATGATGCCAATGTAATTTGCTTACCCGTTCGATTTATCGAACTCGAAACGGCACTGGCAAGCGTAGGGGCATTTCTGGCCACAGAATTTGAGGGAGGCCGTCACCAGACGCGTGTAGACAAGATCGCCTGCTAGATTTTGCGCTGATAAATTCCTTTCCAGGGGCTTAATTCATATTGTTTTCTCAATGCCGGAACGCGATAAAGCAGTTTCGGCATAATGTTCACCTTGTCGATAACGTAGTCGGGCGGGTCCTTTTTGAAATTATCATAAACATGGATCACGCTGTCGAAATTGTCGAGGTTCCTTAAATCGTAGCTGGCGAGCTCCCAGTTGAGATAAGGCGTTGCCGTGTAATTATTGATATACTCTCCGGTATGCTGTCCCAGCACCAGCACGCGTTTGTTTCTGATTTGTTCGGGAAGTTCGGCTTGTTTTGCCCGCAGGTTTTCCAGCTTACCCATGGAAAGTCCGGGAATAATGCCGCGTAATCCCTGATATTGGATCAAAAGGATCACTGCACCCATAGTAATAAATTGCATTTCGTCCGCCCAGCTCTTCTTTCTGAAACTTTGGAAATAGTGGGTTGCATAAAATGCAGCAGGAGGAATAAAGATCACAAACTGCATAGGTGCCATGAATTGCATGAGCGGAATGGTAAACACCGCGATAATGAACCAGAGCGCCATCACCTGCTGGATCCGCGTTTGATAATTCACAAATCTCAATGTGGTGAAGATCCGCATAAAACCCATCACCCCGAAGCCCAGCGGCAGCAACAGCGAGGCGATCAGCGAAGCAAAATCATTAAGATTATATTGTTTGGCCTGAAAAACAGAGGTCAGCAAGTTCCTGTTCAGACTTTCGATGCCGTTGTTCATATAAAAGAACAGCACGACCATCATCAGAGGAAACAAAGATCCAAACAGCCCGAGCAAATGGTGACGGACCGTGGAACCCGTGTAAAACAGTAAAGCCAGAAACGCCCAGATCATGAATAAGGAAGCAGGCAAATAAAACAATGTTGCTATCCCAATATAAAGCCCCATTTCAAAAACCTGCGGCGTCACTTCCCGCCTGACCAATATTTTGACAATGGCACCGAACGCAAAAAGAAGGAATGTATTGGCCATCAGCATGGGCGATAATGTGCCCATATCGAAAGAAATGTTCAGAAACAGTGCATACAGGGCGCCTGGCAGGAATGTGCGTTCGGGAAAAACTTCCCTTGAATGTATTACGTAATTAAAATAGAGGATCTGTACAATGGAAACGGTGACGGCTGCGAGCTGGTAAATCCACTGTTCCCGCCCAAAAAGTGTGTCGATAAGCCAGTAAGTAAGGCCCGAAAATGGACTGACATTATCCCACACATCCCGGTAAAGCATAAAGCCGCGGCCCATTTGCTCGCCTACCAGCATCCAGCTCAGTTCAGGGATAAGCAGCGGCGCACCACCCAGGAAAAATGGAAGGCGGAGCAGTAAGAAAAATACTACCAGACTGATGGTCTGATACCGTGCGTTGACGCGAAAAAAACTTAACAAGAAGTATGCGGATTATATATCTTATCAGAATAACTTTCACGAAATTACAACTCCGCATTCTACAAAAACAAAATAAGTCCGGATATTTGTACTTTTGAAACATGGAATCTAAAAGACAACAAAAAGTAGGGAGGCAGATTCAGAAGGATCTTGGGGAGATATTTCAAAAGGACGCACATCATTTGACGAATGGCTCTTTTGTTACCATTACGGCCGTTCGTGTTACGCCTGATCTGAGCATTGCAAGAGCATATCTGAGCTTTTTGCCCGATAAAAATAAATCAATTTTGCTGGGGACAATTCAGGAGAACACCCGGTTCTTCCGCCAGAAACTGGCAGAAAGGGTGCGTCACCAACTGCGGATTGTGCCTCATTTACAATTTTACATAGACGATACTGCCGAGTATGCGGCCAAAATGGATCTGCTTTTTTCGGATCTTGTTATCCCGCCAGCCCAGCCGGACGAGGAAGAAGAATCCAATTGATCTAAGCGCTTACTAAATGGATCTTTCGTACCGGATCGCCGTCCGCTATTTTTTTTCACGGAACAAACGCAGCTTCATCAGCGTCATAGCGCGCATTGCTATGGCCGGTGTGGCTGTGGGGACAATGGCCATGGTGGTGGTGCTTTCCGTGTTCAATGGAATGGAAGACCTGAACCGCAAAATTTTCAAGACTTTCGATGCCGACATCAAAGTAACACCGACAGAAGGAAGGCGGTTTAAGGTTGATAATGCATTTATTCAAAAAGTCAAATCTGTGGAGGGCGTTAAGCTGGTGACGCAGGTTGTGGAGGATAACGCGCTGGCGCAATACGGTAATCAGCAGATCATTGTCAGGCTGAAAGGTGTGGACAGCACTTTTGAGCGGCAGGGGCAACTGGACACCGCCATCATTGAAGGTTCCTTACAACTTTACGGCACGGGCGGAACTCCTTACGGGGTCATTGCGGAAGGCGTGCGGAATGCCTTGTCCATTTCTCTGGACGACATTATTACGCCTTTGCAATTGATGTATCCCAAAAGAGGCACAAAAACATTAAACCTTACTTCTGCGGAGGCATTTAATCACTTATCACTCAGGCCCGGCGGCATATTTTTTATAGAAACGCGTTACGACGATTATGTGATCGCGCCTATTTCGCTTGTAGAAGGCCTGATGGAATACAAAGGTGAAAGGTCTTCGCTGGAAGTGCAGATCAAGCCTGGTTTTAGCGAACGAAAAGTGAGTAAGGCGATTGCTGAGAAAATCGGGAACAAATTTGTAGTAAAAGACCGGGATTCGCTCAACTCCGACTTGCTCCGTGCGATCCGTCTGGAAAAACTTTTTGTGGCTATAACCTTGTCTTTCATTATTTTAGTAGCTGCAATTAACATTTTCTTCTCGCTGAGCATGCTGGCGATCGAGAAAAAGAAGGATGTTTCCATGCTTTACGCCCTGGGTGCGACGCCGGGACTGATCAGAAGAATTTTCCTGGCTGAAGGGGCTATTGTGGCATTCTCGGGAGCATTGGTCGGACTGGGCGGCGGCATTGCGTTATGCCTGCTGCAACTGAAATACGGACTGGTTTCCATGGGTATGGCAACTTCATTGGTAGATGCCTATCCGGTCAAATTAATATGGGAAGATATACTCTATACTGGCATTATTGTCGTTATCATAACAATGCTGGTGTCTTACATTCCGGCAAGAAGAGCGGCTAAGGCAGGACAAATCCTGCCAACCTGATATTTAAAGAGAAGAACAAAAAATATTAACCGAATCATTTTGACTTACTTTCACACAATCAACTTGAAAAGAAACGGCCGCAATAGGGGGCTTTTTTTGAGCCGTTTGATCTATACATGCTACGCCGCTTTTTTATTGCTCTCAGTTCCTTCATATGCTTCGGAAGTTGCTGATACATTAAGGAGAAGAAATCCCGGAACCCTTAGCAAACAAGGCCCTTACCGCCCCGAACGGCCACGCAAAAGTGACATTCTTTACACCCGTCTTGATGTCGCATTCGATTGGGAAAAACAACAGGTCCCGGCGTCGGCGGTGTTAATGTTCAAGCCGCATTTTTATCCGCAAAACACGCTGGAACTGGACGCCAAAGGTTTTGATATCAAAAGCATCTCATTAATGGACACCGTAGGCGATTACGGTTCATTATCCACAGAGGATATTCAGGGTAAAATCAAGAAAAAGCTCGAATACACTTACGATAAGCGTAAGTTGCTGATCAAACTGGACCAAAGCTATACCAGAAAAGATACAGTTTATGTAAAGATCGATTATGTCGCACGCCCGAACGACGTTCCGCGCGACAAACCAGGCGATAGCGCCTCTGAAAAAGGCCTTTATTTCATCAATGCCGATGGAATGGACGAAGGCAAGCCAAAGCAGATCTGGACGCAGGGCGAAACCGAGGGAAGCAGCTGCTGGTTCCCGACCATTGATGCGCCTAACCAGAAATTCACACAGGACTTTTACATTACGGTCGACAGTACTTATAAAACCTTGTCAAACGGGCTGCTGGTTGCGCAGAATGACGGCAAAAAAGGAACCCGTACGGATCATTGGAAACAATCACTCCCACATGCGCCTTACTTGGCGATGATGGCGGTGGGCGATTTTGTTGTGGCCAAAGATATGATGCCTAATGGCTTGGAGCTCAGTTATTATGTTGAGCCAAAATACGGGCAGGACGCACACGCCATTTTTGGTCGCACGCCTGAAATGATGGGCTTTTTTACCAATGTTTTTGGTGTTGAATATCCCTGGGAAAAGTATGCACAGATTGCCGTGAGGGACTTTGTGGCAGGTGCGATGGAAAATACAACGGCCACTGTTCACGAAGAAGGAGTTCAGAATGACGCACGATCACTGGTTGACGGTAATTCGGACGCTGTGATCGCACATGAGCTGGCGCATCATTGGTTTGGTGACTATGTAACTGCTGAGGAATGGGGGCAACTGCCATTGAATGAGTCATTTGCAAACTATTCCGAATATCTGTGGAGTGAGTATAACAACGGAAAATACGAGGCTGACTGGCAGAATTTACAGGAAATGAAGGCCTACCTGGCTGAATCCGAAACAAAGCAGGTGCCCATGATCCGCTATTTTTATAAGGATCGCGAGAATATGTTCGATAGCCATTCCTATGCAAAGGGCGGCCGTATCCTGCATATGTTGCGTAATTACGTGGGTGACGATGCGTTTTTTGCTTCGCTTCAAAATTATCTCAAAACACACGCGTTCGGCACGGCGGAAATTGATGATCTGAGAATGTCTTTTGAAAAAGTCACGGGCGAAGATTTGAACTGGTTTTTTGACCAATGGTTTCAGCGTCCCGGACATCCTGTGATTAAGATCCAGCAGGAATACACTGCCGGAAAAGTGCTTTTGAAACTGAAACAAACACAAGATACGCTCACCACCACAGTTTACCGTCTTCCTTTAAAAGTGGATGTATGGGTAAGCGGCAAGAAAAACCAGTATAATGTGGTGGTTGACAAGGTGACGCAAACGCTGGAATTTCCCGCAGCCAAAAAGCCTGATCTGGTCGTTTTTGACGCAGATGCACAACTGTTAGGCGTTGTGGAGCATGAAAAGAACAGGCGTGAAATGGAGTTTCAATATGTGAATAGTGACCGTTTTCTGCACAAATACGAGGCATTGGCATCATTGGAAGGAAGCCTCACAGACACACTTGCCCGCACAATTCTGGTGAAAGCCATGACTGATCCGTTCTGGAAATTCCGCCAGATGGCCATCAGCAACTTTGCAGAATATGACGGAGACGGCTTCGCCGACATTGAAAAGACAATTCAAAGCGCTGCCCGCATGGACGCGCACCCGCAAGTACGCTCGGAGGCCATGATCACGTTGGCTTCGTTTGGTGATAATAACAGCGATTCTTTATTCAGAGAGGCACTAAGTGATAGTTCTTATCAGGTCGTTTCAGTGGCGATTGAGAAATATCTGATGGCACAACCTACCGATGCGAATGAAATAGCCGCACAGTTTGAAAACAGCCCTAATGACGCCATTGTGACTTCCGTAGGTAATTATTACGCAGGACTTGCTCAGCCGGAGCGGTTTGATTGGTTCCTGGAAAAAATGAAAGCCATGAAACCGACCGAGAAGTACAATTTCTTACAGGTTTTTGGAAAGTATCTGATCAAATCCAAGCAGGATGTGCAGCGCAAAAGCATTCCGGTCCTCGAAGGCCTGGCGCGCGACAATCCTTCCTATTTCGTCCGGTTTGGCGCGTTTCAGGCATTGGGTTTATTGACCGACATTCAGGGCGTGGCGGCTTTGCGGAAAGACATCCGTGCAAAGGAAATGGAGCCCAAGCTGAAAGAAATGTACAGCCAGTTCGGCGATCTGTAAGCAACGTTGCACATTCAACTTATTGGGGATCAAGATAATAGTCCAGGTTTTCCTTCGTAATAATATCCAGAGGCAGGAATTTGATGGGCTGAATGTCCTTTTTGAAAACCAGAAAATTAGCTAACTGGTGAATGCCCCAATAGCCTTGCCCCAACGGGTTTTGATTGATCAGGAAATTAATGATCTCTTTTTCCAGATAATTCAGATTAGGCGTTAAAAGATCGTATCCAACCAGTTTAATGTGTTTTAAAGCCTTCTTTTCCAGATAGGAAGCCACTTCGAATGCTTTTGAATTGGTCACATAAACCGCATTCAGATCAGGCTCTGCCATCAATATCGCATCCAGCTGATCGTCAAGCGTTTCGCCATCGGGGAAATTGATCTCTTTGCTAATGATCTTGAACTTAGAATCGTGCTTGTCTGATTTGAAATAATCACGGAAACCAGCCTCCTTGGTGATTAAGTGCGCTGAATTAGAAATGTCTTCATTGACATGCGCAACCAAAACAGTTCCCGGCGACTGCAACCCAAAACTCAGGATCTTGGCGGCTAGTGAACCGCTCCGGTATGAGTCCTGTCCGATGTAACACAGCGGGTTAACATGTTCAATTTGTGTATTAAAAAGCACATATGGAATGTTCAAACCTGCCCATTCCTCGAAAAACGGCAATGCTTCTTTATAGAAAACCGGTGCGATCAAAAGTCCGTCGGGATGTTCTTTGGAGACTTCCCTGGCCTTGGCGATAAAGGATTGTTCTTCGTGTGAATTAAAAATGAACAGGCTGATGTAAACGCCATATTGCCGCAACTCTTTTTCAGCCTTTTCGAGCCCTATTTTCGGAGCCTCCCAGTACGAATCGGCATCCGGATCGGGGATAAGCACGGCCAGGTTATACGTCCGCTGCGACTTTAATGATTGTGCGATGAAATTGGGTTCGTAATTAAGCTCTTTGATAATGCTCAAAATGCGCTCACGCACATCATCGGCGACCCTGCCACGGTTATGCAAAACCCGGTCCACTGTTCCTTTCGACGTTTGGGCCTTTTCTGCTATATCTTTAATTCTGACGATTCTCTTTTTCACTGTCTTTCGGTATTCAATATTCTTCCTTTTTCGGTTGCTAAGGCGAATATCAAATTTTTATTTGAAGGATATACGGTTTAAAATAAACTTATACACGCAGCACAATACTTTTCAAATTTTTTTTATGATAAATTTGAGATTCTCCCAAAATGAATTTAGTTTTACCCTATAAAAATCCAGTTTCCTGGAAACGCCCGGGTACGATCCCGACATGCGTTTTTATGTGTGTGCTCGAACACTTTTTTAAATTTTGATTGGAATAACCGATTTTACAATTAATTTTGTCAAAAAGATCTCAATTAAAATATTATTCTACGTTCCTCGGACTTAACACTTGAAAGAACCTAACCTTTAACCTTTTTCAGAATTACTACCCACTTTTCTGCTAATCCTAAATCCATAATGAAGCGTACGAACTCATATTCGTGCGCTTTTTACTTACCAGCCTAGATTATTTCAATTGAAACGTCTTCTGAATCAGCATAAGCTGAGCATGTGAGAATCCAGCCATCCTGCAAATCGCGGTCAGTTAGCACTTCATTCACACTCATATGCACCTTACCACGCTTGCATAGGCCCGCACAGGTGGCGCACCGGCCGCCCTTGCAGCTATAAGGGAGGTAAATGCCGGCGGCTAGTGCTGCATCCAGAATAGTTGTATGCGCAGGAACAAACAGGTCGTGCATCCGGCCATGAAAATTGAGTTTGACCACATGCGGATAAGAGACCGGCGGAGATGGCGGAGGGGAAGGAATAACGAAATTCTCCTTCCGGACCTGTAAAGAAGAAAACCCCATATAATGTAAAGTGATCTCCACCGAACGCATTAATTCATAGGGACCACATATGAAGAATCTTGCACTTTGAGGCTGGAAGTGGAGTGATTTACTGATCAGTTGCTCCAATCGCGTGTTGTTGATCCGGCCCCGGAGACCATTCCAATCATCCAGCGGCTGGCTGTGAATGTGAACCACTTTAAGGCGTTCGGGGAAATTTTCCTGCCACTTTTGAATTTGATTATGGAAAAGCGCGTGCTGCACATTGCGACTGGCATAAAGTAACGTAATGTTGCTTTCTTTTTCCTGGGTAAGTGTTTGTTTTAAAATTGAAAAAAGCGGCGTAATGCCACTTCCTGCCGCGATCAGCACGATGTCACGGGATGTTCCGAGCGCATCTTCCAGAACAAAGCGGCCCGACGGTGGCAGCACATTAAATTGATGTCCGATCTTCACATGATCAATCCAGAATCGTGAAATCTCGCCATTGGGCACCCGCTTCACGGTAATGGCCGGATCTTCATCCACGTCCGGGGCTGAACTCATGGAGTAGGAGCGCCTGGTTTCATGCCCGTGCACAGGAATCAGGAATGTAAGAAATTGCCCTGCCTTGTATGTAAAAGCTTGTTTATTAGTCCTTTCGAAAACAAAAGTCTTTGCATCAGCTGCTTCATTGATAATGTGCTTTACTCGCAAAGAAATCGTGGCTTCGGACATGGGAAAATGTATAATGGAATGAAAGCTTAACGCTGATTTTGCGCAGCGTTGTTCCAAAGTGTCTCATATTCTGCCAAAAGTGTCCAGCAATGTGCTTCACAAACCCAACGCATATGGAATAATGGACTGGCTGCCAATTTGTAAAGCAACGGATTCTCATACGCGGTAAGCAAACCGGCTATGAAGAAATAAAAATTCTGAAAGTCCTTTTTGGTGAAATTTTCGACTGGTATCCGCTCTGTAATGACCCCCAATCGTATCAGCGAAGAAGCGATAATGACCTTATCCATCGGATGTTTGTATGCTTTCAGCATCATTTTCGCATCAGCAATCAGTCTGCTCTTGATCGTCCGCAAGGGAGCCGGCTCGAATGCGGCCACCAACCGCGCCACGTGATAAATAATAAGAGGGGTCCTGGGATATTGGTGTGCACATCGGAATGGGGCCTTGATATGGCGATCCGTCTCAATTACCGACCTGATATAGTATAGACTGTCTTCATCATAATAATTTAGCGGCAAATTATAATTGTATATGCAATACATCAGGTTACTAAGCACGCAAACGTCGAATTCGACATACATGTTTTTGCCAAACCAGGTGGAATATGCGTTCAGGTTTTTATAATCCGGAAAAGTGTTGCGCACGCGGAAATTGTCACCATTGGCATGCAGGATCAGCTTATCTTTCAGCCAGGCCAATTCCGTTTCCGTGGGCTGGGTTGTGAGATAAACTAATGATGTGTCATCGACGTCGTCGGGAATCCTGAAATGTTCGAAACGGCGGAAAATGTGGCCGTTTGGGAAGTGTTGGGACGGCTTGGTTTTCCAGAAATTATAAGTTTTGAGGCCGTCTTTATTCTGAAAGTCCGGGTAATTTTTAATGATACTATTGCAAATCTCCTTGATCAGTTTTTGCTGTTCCGCATCTGCATATTTTGCGATGGACTGTAATGTGAAGCAAATGATTGCCGAAAAAAAGATGGTGGTATCGGGACGACGGTAACCAATTGATCTGTTTTCTCTGTGTGCCGGGAAAATTCCGTCCGGAAAATAGGGTTCGCCATTGGACTGGAGACTTTCGATTTGATCCAGGAAAAATTGCAGCGGTTGCTTCATGGGCCGAAACTAACAAAAGGCGACAAAAAAAGAAACCCCATCACGAGTGACAGGGTTTCGATAGCGGGCATTAAAATATTTTACACGCCTTCGGCAACTACTTCCTTTACATCCGGTACCATGCGTGTAAGAAGGTTTTCTATACCGGCCTTCAATGTTAATGTCGAAGACGGGCAACCGCTGCATGAACCTTGGAGCAACACCTTTACAACGCCGGAATCCTCATTAAACGAATGGAAATTGATCGCGCCGCCATCGGATTCAACAGCCGGGCGAACATACTGGTCTAACGCAGCTTTGATTTTTTGAACGGTGTCAGAGTCTCTGGAATCAACAATCAATGTGTTTTTGTCGATCGTTTGTTGCGCAAAAACAGGATGATTTTCTTCAAAATATATTTTAATAAATTGCTTTGTGTCTCTCAAAACTTCTTCCCAGGCGGTCACATCATCTTTGGTAATGGTGACAAAGTTGCTGGCTATAAAAACTCTTTTTACATGTGGAAACTGAAAAAGATCGGAAGCCAGTGGTGAAGCTTTTCCTTCTTCCAGAGCCGCTTCCAGCGAAGGATAATCAAATGAAAGTCCATCCGGCACCAACTCAAAGTTGAGCACAAATTTCATCGAATTCGGGTTCGGACTTAATTCTGTATATACAAAAACCGGGCGTGTCAGCATTTGGTAATAATGTTTTAAACGGGTAAATGATTTGTCTGGTAAACAAGCAAACCAAAGTTTTGGTTTGGTGTTTTCTTTTAAACATAAAAAAACCCAAAGGACTATAAATCCTTCGGGTTTAATATAATGGTCAAATTTTGACTTGCTGACTATGCTTCTGCTGTAACAGGAGCGGCTGCCGCAGCGGATTCAGTAACAGCAATAGGCTCAATGTGAACGTATGACTTGTTCTGACGCGTTTTGCGGAAAACTACATTGCCTGCAACCAATGCAAATAACGTATGGTCACGGCCAATGCCTACATTGTTACCAGGATTGTGTTTCGTTCCACGCTGACGAACCAGGATATTTCCTGCTTTGGCAAGCTGGCCACCGAATAATTTTACTCCCAGACGCTTGCTTTCCGATTCACGTCCGTTTCTCGAGCTACCTACACCTTTCTTATGTGCCATGATATCTTAACTATTAATTATAATTTCTTTATTTAAAACTGATTAAGCTACGATTTCGTCAATGCTGATCTTCGTCAGATACTGACGGTGACCATTCTTAACTTTGTAACCTTTACGTCTTTTCTTCTTGAAGACGATCACTTTTTCACCTTTAAGGTGTTCAAGGACAGTTGCTTTAACAGAAGCGCCTGCAACTGTTGGAAGACCTACCTGTACTGTGCCTGCGGTATCAACCAGAAGGACTTTGTCAAACACAAGAGCAGCGTTCACGTCACCTTCAAGCCTATGCGTGAAGATTTCGAGACCCTTTTCAACCTTAAATTGCTGACCTGCGATTTCTACGATTGCGTACATGTTAATAAATTATGTAAAACTGATTTCTAAAATGAGGTGCAAAGATAGACAGTTGTATACAGAATTACAATGCTTTAACGCAAATCTTCACCAACTTATGGGGTAATTTGGTCGGTGTTATGGAGATAGCATAGTTACAAATTAGGGGGGCACTGGTTCTGAGTTGTCTTAATGGTAGCTGAAAAATTGGCACTGCTTAGAATTATTTGTACCATTATGGTTAAAGTTGTCCAAAACATTACCTTTATATGATAACCAGCAGTCCTAACGTTCAACCATTGAATTAACAAAAGTTAACAGTCTGATCTGTTACTTTATTGCCTAATTTACGTCTAACCATAGCATGAGTAATAAAAGCAAAAAAATGAAAATTTGTTTATGGATTTTAATGATTTTAGGTATAGGATTGTTCACGCCGGCAGAGGCTATTGATAGCCGGTTGCTGTTGAACGAAATAGGGCCGGTTGTAAGTCAGACGGGCGGTTACCAGGTGGGCGATGCAGCGGCCAGCTTCCGGCTTAAAAGTACGGACGGCAGCATGGTTTCCCTAAATGATTTTAACAATGCAAAGGGCGTAATCGTCATTTTTACGAGTAATCATTGTCCTTTTGCCAAAGCCTACGAAGACCGCATTATTGCGCTCAATAATAAGTTTGCTTCTCAGGGCTTTCCGGTCATTGCGATCAATCCCAGTGACCCCGGAACGCATCAGGACGATACATTTGAAAAATTGAAAGAGCGTGCGGCTTCAAAAGGATATGGTTATCCCTATCTGGTGGACGATTCGCAGCAAGTCGCGAAAGCATTTGGCGCAGGGCGTACACCGCAGGTTTATATTTTGCAAAAAAACGGGGCTAAGTTTACGGTACGCTACATTGGTATGATCGATGATAATCCGCAGGACCCGGCTGGCGTTACGAAACTCTATGCAGACGAAGCGGTTAGCAATCTTTTAACAGGTAAACCAGTTGTAACAACCATTACCAAACCGGTTGGCTGCGCGATCAAGTGGAAAAATTAGTGACTTTTCGATATTCCTGATTATGAATAGATTTTTTCTCCTCCTCATTTTCTGCGCCGCTCTTGTTCAGGAGTCTTTTGCGCAAACCAAAAGTAAAAAATTCTCAACAGAGGGCGAATTTACAAGCAATTGCGAAGGCCCGGCTGTGGACAGCGAAGGCAATGTATATGCCGTGAATTTTGCACGCGACGGGACAGTGGCCATTATGAGCAAGAAAGGGAGTGCCAGTTTCTTTGTGACGCTTCCCAAAGGCAGCACCGGAAATGGAATCCGGTTTGCCGACAAAAACACTTTCTACGTAGCGGATTTTACCGGGCATAATGTCTTAAAAGTGAATCTGCTCACAAAAGACATTTCCGTTTTTGCCAATGAGCCTAAAATGAACCAGCCCAACGATTTGGCTATCACGGCGAAAGGTCACGTTTTTTGCTCAGATCCGAACTGGAAGGAAGGAACAGGCCAGATCTGGCACGTTTCACCCGAAGGCAAAACGCGCTTGGTAGCAGAAAATATGGGGACTACCAATGGAATTGACATAAGCCCGGACGAAAAAAAATTATATGTCAACGAGAGCGTGCAAAGGAATGTTTGGGTTTTTGACCTGGCACCGGACGGTTCTTTATCCAACAAAAAACTGCTGCACAAATTTGAGGACGGCGGAATGGACGGCATGCGGTGTGACGTGGAAGGCAATCTCTACATTGCCCGACATGGAAAAGGCGAAGTCGCTGTGCTGTCGCCGGAAGGCAAAGTGATCCAGACGATTACGACCATTGGTAAGAAGGTTTCCAACATTTGCTTTGGCGGAAAAAATGGCAAAACCTGCTACATTACCCTGCAAGACCGCGGCTGCCTGGAAACTTTCAAGGCCAATACGGCTGGAAGAGAATGGGCAATGATGAAAGCTTTTGAAGCGGTCAGCAAAAAATAATACCTCACATTTTCTTAAAAAGGCGGACGACAAGTTTGAAAACTAGAACTCGTTTCACTTACTTTGTAATTCAAAGTACTTTAAACTAATCACAAATGTTGGAAAAACTGGTACGCTATCTCCAAAGTAATCAAAAAGTCGCTCTGCTGGCTTTCGTTTCATCCGCTGCAATGACATTGCTGTTATTCAGGATGCTCATTCACAACTGGGATTTTATTTTCCTGGCCTGGAACCTGTTTTTGGCTTGGGTGCCGCTGGTTTTTATCAAATCCGTCTGGGAAATGGAAGCGCGGCGCAGATTGCCATTCGGGCTGTTAATGGGTTATCTGATGATTTGGTTGCTATTTTTTCCCAATGCGCCCTACATTATTACGGATCTCAAACATTTGAAAGGTGCTCCTGAAAACATCATCTGGTATGACGCGCTCATGATCTTTACATTCTCAGTTGCGGGCTTCCTGACGGGCTTGTACAGCATCCGCATTGTGCACAGGATCATTACGCGCCGCTGGAACGAGCGGCTGGCATGGCTGGCTATTTTAATATCTATGGTAATGAGCGGGTTTGGCATATTTCTGGGTCGTTATGGCCGGTGGAACAGCTGGGATATCGTTACGCAGCCGGGTGCGCTCGCGCGGGGCATTTTCAAAAGCTTACAGGACCCAATGGCCATAAAACACACATTGACGTTTTCGTTCGTGCTGATGTTGTTGTACTTTGCGTTCCATATTTTCGCAGAACTCAAACAAAATGAACGGACCCATAGATTTTCTTAAAGCCGCGCGCAGCTTTCGCTTTGCGGGGGTGGGGATTTACAATCTATTTCGCTACGAGAACAACGCACGCATTCATTTGATGGCTTGTATCCTGGTATTGATGGCAGGAGTGTTTTTCGATATTTCAAGTGTGGAATGGACTATTATCATTATTCAAATTGCGCTTGTGCTGGCTGCGGAGGCATTTAATACATCCATTGAAAAGCTGGCCGATCTAGTCATGCCCGATTATCACCCGGTTATTAAAGTTGTAAAAGACACAGCTGCAGCGGCAGTGCTGCTCCTGGCGATTTCTGCGGTGCTGGTCGGCCTCATCATTTTTGTCCCAAAGTTTTTGCTCCTTTTTTGATATAACGCTTTTTACAATCTGTTTTATGAATTCAAACGAGGACTCTCTGCACACCTTAAATGAGATCCGCAGCCTGATGGAGCGGTCATCGAAGTTTTTGTCACTAAGCGGGTTAAGCGGTGTTTTTATTGGCATTTTCGCGCTAATAGGTGCTGGTGTGGCTTATGTCAAATTTAAAACGGACTGGCTTGCTGAAATCGCAGCACCCGTTGCACCTTACAGCGAAGGTCATCGCGAAGATGTTGCGCGGTTTTTGATCGTTGATGGCTGTTGTGTGTTATTTTTTTCACTGGCTATCGGCACTATCCTGACAGTTCGCAAAGGAAAGAAAAGAGGGCTCACGGTGTGGAACGGAAGCTCGAAAAGATTGTTGGTTGGAATGCTTGTTCCGCTTTTGACGGGTGGGATTTTTTGCCTGAGCATGTTGCTTTACCATCATATGATATGGATTGTATTTCCCGCCACATTAATTTTTTACGGCATCGCATTGGTCAATGCCAGCAAATTCACTTATCCTGAGCTCTTTTATATGGGCATTTGCGAAATCGCCCTCGGCAGCCTGACGCTTTTTTTAACGAACTACTCGCTCCTGTTTTGGTCGCTGGGTTTTGGCGTGCTTCATATTATTTATGGATTAGCGATGTATAACCGTTACGAACGCGAAAAAATAACAGCGACAAGCAAGTCTTCCGCAAAAGGACTTTTCGGAATTTTGTTTGTGCTTGCCTCATTCGTCTGCAATGCGCAAAGTCCGTCGGACAGCACGCTTCGCCAGGTCAAACGTTGGTATGATAAGGAAACCATTTACCTGCAGGGAAATGGTTATATAAAAGACAATGTTTATTACAGAGGCCAGAGAGCGTTGAAGAACGAGTTTGCTTTCTCACAGGGCGGATTTGAGCTGTTCAGGAAATCCCGCCGCACAAGGGGAATTGCAACGGTAATCTCTGTTGCGGGTGCTATTGGTTCTATCAGTTCGCTGGTTTCAGGAAACCGGAATAACGTAAAGACATTTTTCTGGGTTTCACTCGGAACAGGATTGGTATCAACCATTTTGACGGTTCAGGCCAATAGTCAGCGGGATCAGGCGATTTGGCTTCGTAACAGGGATGCTATGCTGTTTTTGGAAGCCAATAAATAATCTGTTGTTGTTGACTTGGTTTAAAAGCAAGTATAAATGGAGTGGTTAGAGAAGTTCAATAAAGTTTTTGAAAGTAAAATTAGGCTTGGGCTGATGTCTGTGCTTGTGGTGAATGATGCGCTCAGTTTTAATGAATTAAAAGAACTTTTGCAGCTGACTGACGGAAACCTGGCTTCTCACTTGAAAGCACTGGAAGAAACAAAATACATCGAATTTCAAAAGCAATTCCTTGGCAGAAAGCCCTTAACAACCTACAAAGCTACGGACGAGGGGCATAAGGCATTTACAGATCATTTGCAGGTGCTGGAAAACATGATCCGGCAGAATCTATAGGACAAAAAGCGGGCAACTTTCAATGGAAAGTTGCCCGCTTTTTGTCTCTGTATTCACATTAAAACTTCAAAGGAACCGAGAAGCCGGTTTTATCCCATTGGAAATCAAGCGAAGTGGCGGTTGATTTGAATGTAAGTTTTTCCTCTGATGCAGGATATGTTTTGCTTGGTACAGTCACTTTCAAAACATCTTTGCCTTTGTTCTTGTCGTAGTCGTAAGCGCCGGATTGTCCCAGAACGCTGTTCAGGATAACAGTCCATTCTTTTTCTCCCGGAATTGTGAAAAGGCTGTAAGTGCCTGCTTTCACCGCTTTGCCAGCAAACATTCCGTCTTTCTTGAATGTGATTTCAGTAGAAGCATTTGCGCCGGTTCTCCATACTTTGCCATATTTTTCCAAACTTTCGCTTCCATCCTTGCCAAAAAGAACCCTTCCTTTTTTCGAAGGCTGACCGTAAGCAATGCTAACATTCGGGCCGTCGGTTGTTACTCTCGGGCTTTGTGCGGATGCCCATGTGAACGCAACCAATGTCAGGAAAAGTGTTAAAAATGTGGTTTTCATAAAAGGTAAAAATTGATTTTAGGTGGATAAAATTAATAATCCAACGAAATACGCAATTCAAAAGTTGTGAACCAAGCCTGTTAGTTTTAAAATCACCGATAAGCGGTGACATTAACGTTGATTAACATATCGGAGGTTGTTAACCTTTGTTTTTTATGATTTCGCCCTATATTTGAACAATGACTTCTGATGCAATCCAAACGGTAAGAACACGCTTCTTTGATACAAAAATCGAGTTTTTGAAAGGAGTGGGCCCGCAGAAAGCGGCGCTGCTCAATCAGGAGCTGGGGATTTTTACGTTTGGAGATCTCATCCAGCATTATCCCTTCCGGCACGAAGACAGAACTGTTTTTCACAAGATCAAGGACCTGAACGATCAACTTCCGGCCGCTCAGGTCAAGGGCAGGCTGCGTGAATGGACCATGACGGGGGAGGGGAATAAAAAGCGGCTCGTTGCTTACTTCACGGATGGTACGGGGATATTGGAACTCGTTTGGTTTCAGAGCATTGCGTGGTACGAAAAGAACCTTCGCCCGAATACGGAATACATTGTTTTTGGCAAACCGGTCGCTTTCGGTGGCAGATGGAGCATAATGCACCCGGAGCTGGACTTGATCACCCCGGAAAACGAAAATGGTGGTTTTTGGCAGCCTATTTATCCTCTTACTGAAAAGCTTCGCAGGAAATTTGTCGAGAGCCGCGCGATAAGCCGGATGATGAAATCGCTGCTGGAAATATCCAGGCCGCACATCCGCGAAACGCTTCCCGATACGCTTGTTCAGAAATACAGGCTTGTTTCCAAGGCGGACGCTCTTTGGAATTTTCACCTCCCGCAAAGCGCTCAATGGCTGCATCAGGCGCAAAGAAGGTTGAAATTTGAGGAGCTTTTTTACAATCAGTTTCGGCTGATCAAGAATAAGCTGCTGCATAAAACGGAATATCCGGGGATGATTTTCAACCACACCAACCTGGTAAAGCAGTTTTATGAACATCATTTGCCGTTTACATTAACCAATGCACAGATCAAAGTTCTGGCGGAAATTCACGAGGACCTGAAAACCGGCCGGCAAATGAACCGCCTTTTGCAAGGCGATGTGGGCTCGGGTAAGACCATTGTGGCCTTCATTTCCATGCTTTTCGCGCTGGATAATGATGCCCAGGCCTGTTTGATGGCTCCCACAGAAATCCTTGCAGACCAGCATTATCAAGGGTTAAAGAAATTCGCAGACTTGCTCGGCGTCAACATTTGCAAACTCACCGGTTCAACTAAAAAGAAGGAAAGAGAGCTGATCCACAAGCAGTTGCTGGACGGTTCCATGCACATTATCGTAGGCACACACGCACTTATTGAAGACATTGTCCAGTTCAAAAATCTCGGGCTGTGCATTATCGACGAACAACACCGCTTCGGTGTGGCGCAAAGGGCCAAATTATGGGCCAAAAATAGCCGTATTTACCCACATATGCTGGTTATGACGGCCACACCCATTCCGCGCACGCTCGCTATGACATTATATGGCGACTTGGACATTTCGGCCATTAACGAGCTTCCTGCCGGCCGGAAACCAATCAAGACCGTGCACCGCTACGACGCGCACCGGTTGTCTGTTTTTGGTTTTTTGAAAGACGAGATCGCGAAAGGAAGGCAGATTTACATGGTTTATCCATTAATAGAAGAATCCGAAAAAATGGATTTGAAAGACTTAATGGATGGCTATGAAAGCGTTTCAAGAGCATTTCCCGATGTGCCGCTCAGCATTTTGCATGGGAAAATGAAGTCTGCCGATAAAGATTACGAAATGGCCAGATTTGTACGTGGCGAAACAAAAATTATGGTCGCGACGACGGTTATCGAAGTTGGGGTTAATGTGCCCAATGCCTCTGTTATGGTCATTGAAAATGCAGAAAGATTTGGATTGTCCCAACTACACCAGCTGCGCGGCAGGGTAGGAAGGGGCGCAGAACAATCATATTGCATCCTGATCACCGACTATAAAATCAGCAAGGAGACCAAGCTTCGTATTGAAACGATGTGCAGAACTAATGATGGTTTTGAAATTGCGGAGGTGGATCTTCAATTGCGCGGTCCCGGCGACTTGTCCGGAACGCAGCAAAGCGGCCTTTTGGATTTATTGGTGGCTAATCTGGCGCAGGATGGGGAAATATTAAAAGCTGCACGTCAATCCGCAGAAGAAATCCTGAATACAGATCCCGACCTGCTCCAACCTGTAAACCAACCCATTCGTTCGCATATTGAACATATGGGCAAGGAGGCGACCAATTGGAGCAGGATCAGCTAAGCTGGTTTATGCTTTTATTTCGTAAATCTCTTTTGAAAATTCGAATGTTTGCGGCCTGGTCACGTGTAATGCGGCACCCAGGGAAGTCGCATAAGGAAGGTCCGTCGCATATACGCTGTGATTTGAATAATGACGCGCCATCAGTTTTGTGAAAATCTCGTTCCTTGCAAACCCGCCGTCAATGTAAATCGCCTGCACATCATTAATCCCAATCAAATCCAGAGATACGTAAAGCAATTCGGTAAGTCCTTTGATCAAATGATGATAAGCGCTTTCTGCCGAAGCAAACGCGCTGATCTGCCATTCCTGTGTATTTGGTTCAGGAAAAGGCCCGTTTCCGGTCATGCAAGCCGTATAAAATGGTGGCGTGTCCGCTTTCAGGATTTCCTCATTGAATGCAACACCCTTATAAAAATCAGGCTCAACACGGAAATATTCCGCAATGCGCGCCACCTGATAATCGTGTTCCCTGCCCATAAACAAGCGTGAGGCAGTAACGCCGCTGCCCTCAGGCGTCAGATAATTCATACAATCGCGTTCGAGCTGATAAGAGGTCATCGGCTTGGACGCGAAAGAATTGAAGTTAATACACCAGGTTCCGGTGGAAAGCAGTACAAACGGCTTCTTAACAGCCATTCGGTAGGGAATTAGTGCAGAAGAGCTGTCGTGCAAGCCAAAGCCGGACTGGATGCCTTTATCGTTATGCCTGTATATAAATGAAGAAGAAGCCAGGACCGGCGCGAGTTTCTTATGAATTCCTTCTTGTTTTACCCAATCGTGGTAATCCCACATCTCGAAGCTCCAAAGTGCTGTGTGGCAGCCCAATGAAGTGTAATCGCTTACTTTTCTGCCTGTTAAGAGATAAAGAATGTATTGCGGCAAATGTAACGTTGAAGCGATCTGTTTGTAAATGTCGGGATACGTGTATTTGAGCCAGTAAAGCTGCATTCCCGAGTTAAGCATTCCCATAGCCGGGGAGCCCGTTTGCAAGGAAAGCCGCGTTGGGTCGCCGTATGTGCTGTAAAATTGCTTTAAAAGATCTTCCGGGAAAGGCTTTAAGTAGGAATATAATGGTGTAAGCGGCTTGTTAGAAGCATCCAGGTGAACCAGACTTGCCCCATATGCGGCAACATTTACTGCCTTAATGTCGTATTTCGGATCGTCCAGCAATGCGGCCCAGCGATCCTGCACCCATTTCGTCAGCAGTTCAATGTCCTCAGTCGGGAACCCATCTTCGTCCGTTGTCTCCGGAAGTGACTCTGAAAATTCATCTATAATCTGATACTTTTCATCAAAAAGTATATACTTCTTATTGGTCCTGCCAATGTCAAAAACCGCTGTTACTTTCATTATTTGAATGCGATATCACTTTTTTATCCGGAAACGTATTTTTCGGTTAATATAGTGACTTTACGTTAAAACCAATACCCTTACCTGTTCTTTTAAAATCTTTGAATTTCGCCGTCAGACCAGACATTTTTTACAATGCTTCTTCTAAAATCGGCTTGAAAACCTTGGTCCAGCGACGGTAACCTTCATCATTCATATGCAAGCTGTCACCGACGAATATACTGCCGTCCGGTCTGCCGTTTTTAAGCATAACCGGCCACACATCTATATAATGGTGCTCCTTGTCTTTTTTAATATAGTCTTGGATCAGTTCATTGGCCTTGATCACCTGGTCCTTTTTGTCCCACCTGGATGGGGAAGGTTTCAGTGAAACAAAATAAAGCTGTACATCCGGAAGCTTAGCACGCACCAATTTTACAAACGTAACATATTCATTCCTAACTTGTTCCGGTGTTTTAGGCTTCTTGCCAAACATATCGTTTTCACAATAAGTCACAATGGTTTTAGGATTGTATTTCAATACATTGCGTGGCGCGTAATGGATCACTTCGGGGAATGTGGAGCCGCCAAAACCACGGTTGATGATCGGGAGTGGAGCAAGGTCTTCGGCAGCATGCTGCCATTTGGTGAATGAAGAGCTGCCGGTGAAGACAATCCCACCCGGAGCAGGCATTTTTTCAGCGTCCATCTTCTCATAAGCCTCAATCGAAGCCTCGGATCTCTTCACATCATAATCAGGCTGCCAGGGTTCTGCGAGGTTAGCAGTGTTGGGTTTGTGACAGGCAGCCAGCCAAAAGACAGAAAGAAGCAGGAAGTATTTTTTCATTGAATACAAAAAAGTGGATATACCCAAAAAGGCATATCCACCGTGTTTTTAATGTAAGAACTTTAAAAAATTAGAAATTTGGCCTGTTTTAGTTGGCCAGAAAATACCGCAGGCCCAGGCCTACGCTGGGGAATGTGAAGGAGGGTGACAGGTTGTAATTGAATGAACTGGCTTTTGAAGTAGACGTGGATTCAAGGTAGTCATTGTTGATCTTCGTATAACCCACCGAAAACGGAGTGGCAAAACCCAGGCTGGCATCCAGCCACCATCTTTCCGACAACCTGTAATACACACCCGCGCCGACTCCCAATGAGAGCGTCGTTGCATGTGTTTTTTGTTCATTTGTATCATCCTGGTTGGTCAACAGTTCTTTTTTGTAGTTATAGCTGGCATTCACGTTTGGGCCGGCGTAGATCCCTATTTTTTCATTAAAATGCTTATAGAACTGCCAAAATCGGCCCACGCCGATCCCATATTGATTTAACCCACTTTTGGGTTCACTCTGCCCGTTAATGTAGCGCAAACTTTTTCCTCCACCCAGATAGCCCGTCAGGTTCCAGCCAACTGCTTTGGTTTGCGATTTAAACTTTCCGATCCCAATATTGACATTTCCATTATAATTATTTGTTGCCTCATCCAGGTCAGGATTGGTATTTGAGAAATTTGCGCCTATCCCGCCGGAAAGAAAGCGTCTGCCTTCCAATTGGGCCATTACGGCGCTTACTGCACAAATTTGCAGTAACATGATGAGTAAAGTGATTTTTTTCATGGCGGCGTTTAGTTAGATTTTTGGATATACCAGGCAGCCCTTAATGTGAAATACTGCTGAATCTCAGATCTCAACCCGGTTTGAAAATTTACGTGGTTATTGTTGTTGAAATTGACATAAGATAAATTCAGGTTGAACACGCTGACATCTGATTCAAGCCAAAAGCGGGGCGTTAACCGATATGCAACGCCCGGCACAATGCCAAGGCCAACGCCGTAGCCGTTTTCAAACTGAGATTCGTCACCCTGAAAATCCTTGCTTCGCACATAACTCAGCGTTACCCCTGAATGCACATATAGTAACCATTTTGAGCTCAGGGATTTATATCGCCTGATATAAGGTGTAACATTTACCGCTACTCCATTGTATCCCGATTTAATTTCGGTTCCTACCAGGTTATTTTTTGACCTGGCAAAGCTGATAGACGGGCTAAGGTCGACACCGAACATTGTATTTTCCCTGAAAACCCAGCCCGTCCTGAGCGAAGGATAAATATTTGTAAATTTCGCATCCGATTTGTAAGGAGAGTCATATTTCTGATTGTTGGCTTCTCCACTGGAAGTGATGGTTGCGCCCCAATATCGGGTGCCTTTTTGAAGCTGCGCCTGAACCTCGCCGACCAGGCATAAGATGCCTAGGGACGAGAAGAGGATAAGTTTTTTCATAGCTGATGTTTTTAGTTAGTGAAAGCAAGATAATGATCTTTATGTAACCAATAAGTTATTTAACTTTATTTAAAGGAATAACACAAAAAAAGAGGCAGTGATAAGTCATTGCCTCTTAAAAATTACCGATACCAAATTTAACCTAACATTCTTTTATATCTTAAAATACGCCCGTCCAGTTACCCTGGCGATAGTATTGTAATAACCTTTGCTGCATGAGATAGTCGTATTTCGCCTGAATGGCATTTGCCTGTGCTTTTGCGAGATTAGCTTTGGCAAGGGAATACTCGTACGAGTTGGCAATTCCGGCGTTCATTTTGCTTTCAATCACCGCGAATGCCGCTGTAAGCGATTCCACCTGGCCTTCCGCAGAAGCTTGTCTGTCGGCCATCGATTGCAGGTTTAATACGGCCAGCTCAATGGCTTGTCTGAGAACCTGGTTGGTTACGTCCAATGTATTTTGCGCCTGGCGTTCCTGCACTTTGGCAAGCTCAACGCGCGGCTTGGTAAGCCACCGGCCCATAATGGGAATGTTCAAGTTTAGCTGCAATGAGCCATTACGGGTCGCATTTAACTGGTTAAAATAATCGAGATTCTTGTTGCTGGTTGCATAAACGGCGCCAAAACCGCCCTGCAATCCAAGTGAAGGATAATTAAGTGCTTTTATAGATTTTACCTGATATGAAAAGCTTTGGCGGTATAATTCTGCACTTCGAATTTCCGGGAAACTTTTTTGGGCATCTTCATAAATGTCGATCGCACTAGCGGCGGTCAGTGTCGAATCTCTTGGCGCTAGTGCCTCGAACTCAATCTTGTCGTCCGGCGTAACATTCATCCTTTGAAACAGAGCCAGTCTGGCGGTTCTGTAATCGGTCAGCGCCGTCACCTGACTGAATTTATCATTAGCCAGCTGTGCCTTGATTTCGTAAAGTAAATTGACTCCAACCGTTCCAGCATTCACTTGCTTGGAAATCCTTTCCGTCTGCGTTTCGGACGATAAAACTTGTTCTGTCCAGGATTCGTAAAGTGCTTTTGTTGCCAATACATTTACGTAATTCTGCATCAGCAGCACCGTTTGTGCATTCAATATCGCAGTCCGGTTTTCGTCGGCGGATTCTTTAAGCAAAACACCTTGTCTGATCTGGTTCTGAACTTTGAAACCCTGGAAAACAGGCACCTGAAAATTAAGGCCAAGCGAACTATTTCCGAAAACCTCATCTATATACGTATTGGTGGACTGGTCAATGCTACGACCTGCATTCAAGGTCTGCGATGTCCCAAATGAAATCTGCGGCAGGATCTGGGACTTGGTTTGTCTCAATTGAGCCTGTGCAGCCTCAGCCTGAAGGCTACTTTGCTGGTAAATCAGGTTATTTTTGGCTAGCAGATCTACGCATTCCGCGAGACTGAGCGTAGATTGGGCCTTCCCGGAAAACGGTAAAAGGCAAAAAAGTAAAATTAAATGTTTCATGGCTAATAAATGATGTTAGGCTAACCACCCGTCTTTGAGTCGCACCACCCTGTTCCCGTAACCTGCATTCACTTCGGAGTGCGTTACCTGGACAATGGTGACTTTATCTTCCTGGTTAAGTTTTTGAAATAATTCCATAATCTCGATCGATTGCTCCGAATGCAGGTTTCCTGTCGGTTCGTCCGCAAAAATCACTTTCGGATTGTGCACAATGGCACGCGCAACGCCCACCAATTGCTGCTGTCCGCCGGAAAGCTGGTGTGGGAAAAGGTCTTTTTTTGCAACCATATTGAAGCGGTCGAGCAACTCTGCAACCCTGCTTTTCCGCTCAGAACCGGGCGTTCCTTTGTAAAGTAATGGTGTTTCAATGTTCTCATAAACAGTCAATTCGTCGATGAGGTGATAAGCTTGAAATACAAATCCAATGTGGTGACGGTGCAGTTCGGTTCGTTTTTTCTCAGACAGTTTCTGAACGGGTTCGTCGAGGAAAAGATATTCGCCCTCGGAAGGCTCTTCCAGCAATCCTAAAATATGCAGCAAAGTCGATTTTCCGGAACCTGACGGGCCCATGATCGATACAAACTCGCCTTCTTTGATGTGTAAATCAATGTGGCGCAACACATAAGTTTTGCCAAAACCTGCCGGGTAATATTTGGATATCTTTTCTAACTTAATCATAAAAATTTAAGGTTTGAGATTTTGGTATAATTACAGACAAGCAATTTCAAAAGCAAATGCATATACCGTCGTCTCTTATGCCAGTCCTATTTTAAAAAGGCTTGCCAAAGGGTTAAGTGTTTGATTATGATTGTTTTAATTTTCAACCAAAAAGGCGAACCGTCCGATTCCGTACAAATGTGTACGGTATCGGACGATGCAGGATGAAGCATTAAAATGGGCTGAAAGATTACTTAATGTGAAACGAGCGAAATGGATTTTTTAGGGAAGGACCTCCATTTTATAGCCGACGCCATGAACCGCGGTGATTTTTACAGCGGGCTCGTTAGCAAGCATTTTCCGGAGCCGTGAAACAAACACATCCACACTACGGCCCACGATCACGCCCTCATCTTCCCAGACAGATTTAAGGATAAAGTCGCGTTCGAGAACTTGATTAGGGCTTTTTGCAAATAATGCAAGCAGTTTGGCCTCACGAAATGTAAGCTGGTGTGTAGCATCGCCGGAGACCAATGTTTGATTCACCAGATCAAAAACGGACGACCCAAACCGTGTTTTTGAATCCTTAATGAAACTCACTACTGGTGCCTGAATGGGCATTGTACCAGTCTTAGGCCTTGTTTTATTCCAAACCATAAAACCCAGGCCGGCCAAAGCGCTTCCAAATGGGAGTAACCACCAGTTGCCGCTAGCGGTTTTAGCCTCTTCGTTTTCGGAGATAAAGCTCACCTGCAACTGGTAACAACCTTCTTGCTGCCTTCGCCCTCCGCAAGCAACACCTTCTTCGCGATTGAGGTCCAGGAAATTGTAGCCTAGCTGGACTTCTCCATTATCACATTTCAGCACTGTAACATTGTAGCCGCGTTCTATGTGCTGAATTTGAAGGGATTGTTTCAATAGGCTGGGAAGTTGTTCATAATCAAACATATGTTCCATCCGGACTGAAAAAGTGTTCGCATCGATCTGCTGAACGGGCGGAATGGTGGAAAGGGAATCCCCATTTTGCAGTAAGAGCAAATGGGCGGTTCTCCTGAGTGCAAGATTGGCATTTTCGTTGAAGCGAAAAGCCTCATTATTAGCAAAAACCTCCGTTTCAAACAAGCACAATCCAACCACTGAAATCAGGAAAAACAATCTCCTGAAAACTACAAATACTGGGGATAGCGCATGTCGAACCTGTTGCATTGAATTGATATCAAAGACGTTAGACAAATTTAGCATAACTGTGGCATGAATCAGCAGCCATCGCCTTTTTTATAAAAACCAAACCATTTGAATTGCGGTGTCAACTGGCTGCTTTGCACCGTAATGACACGTCGTCCGATCTGGTCATTCTTGTCTACGGGATCGATGATCAACTGGTCGCCGGCTCTTGCGGGTTTTAAAACCTCATAAATATCTCCTTCCAAAACAGCATTATTATGCGCATATGCATCGCCATTAACGATCATCCCGCCTCTTTTCAGGTAAATAATGAAGGGCACCTTTGTAACAACGTTCGATTTTGGATTGAACTTGACGAGCGACAATTTGCCAGCACTTGCGGCTGCAAGTTCGGCGGGGCTGATGGAGCGGCCATTAAGCAAAACCGGGTTCCAGTAAAAACCGTCCATCGTTTCCTTTGGCAACGCAACGGAAGGCGGAAGGGAGAATAGAACAGTCATTGCTCCGACAATTTTCCAAAGATTGTTTTTCATGTGTTTTGACTTTAAAAGGTTGCTGTTTTTTGAATGAACCAAATGTATAACAACCCCAAAATGCCATGGTTATTTGCCTGTAAAACATTGTAAACGAAATGTAAAAGATTCGTGTTACGAACTGGAACAGTTAATCATTCTATTGAAAACAGTATCTTCCCAAGATCCCTACGCTGCCCTCCGGTATTCCGATTTCAGGTTTTTTATTTCCAATTCTTTTCTCTTTTCCGCGTCAATCCTTATTCAGGAGGTGATCGTTGCCTACGAACTTTACAAGCTCACGCACGACCCGCTGGCGCTGGGCTTGATCGGGCTCGCGCAGGTGATCCCATTCGTGATTACTTCGATTTTTGGCGGTTATGTAGCCGATCAGAAGAACAAAATTACGATCATGCACGTAAGCCTGGTGGTGATTTTGCTGGGGTCTGTGATCCTTTATATGGCATTCCAGCCGTTTATTTATGACGCACTTTCGCAAACGCAGCATTTGATCGTCATTTATTCGGTTTTTGCTTTAATAGGCTTCGCCAAAGGCTTTTACTCACCGGCGTCCAGCTCTTTGAAACCTTTTCTGGTGCCCAGGGTGATTTACCATAATTCGTCGACATGGAGCAGCTCATTTTCTCAGGCTGGATCCATAACGGGGCCGGCCATTGCGGGTTTTCTTTACGCATACATGGGCCTCACGCACACATTGCTGATCGTGATCGGCAACTTCGTCATCTGCTGGATTTTATTGGGGATGATCAAAACACGACCTGAATTTCCCAAGATCGTTACGCCAATTATTGAAAGCCTTAAAGAAGGTTTTCGCTTCGTTTTTCGAACGAGGATTGTGCTATATGCCATTTCGCTGGATTTGTTTTCGGTGCTTTTCGGTGGTGTAGTGGCCATTTTACCCGTTTTTGCAGAGGATATTTTGAAAGTCGGGCCGGAAGGTTTGGGTTTGCTCAGAGCCGCGCCGTCCATTGGCTCCCTGCTCACCATGTTTGCGATGGCTTATTATCCACCCACGCAAAACGCCTGGCGCAATATGCTCGTTGCGGTTTTCGGTTTCGGGATCTGCACGATTATTTTTTCTTTATCAACCAATTTTCTATTATCCTGCGCTGCGTTATTTGCCACGGGCGTCTTTGATAGCGTCAGTGTGATCGTAAGGCAAACCATCCTGCTCATATATCCGCCCGACGAAATGCGTGGTCGCGTAGCCGCAGTCAATGGCATTTTCGTCAGCTCTTCCAACGAACTCGGCGCATTTGAATCTGGACTAATGGCCAAGGCCTTCGGAGCGGTCCCCTCCGTCATGGCTGGCGGCTTGCTGACCCTTATCGTCGTCAGCTACATTTACATGCGGTCAAAGGATCTGTTTTCGGTGCGGCTGAGTTAGCGACGCCCAAGAGGTTCCAGGCTTTCGAATCTTAGAAAATCTCTGCTATTGTAAACATTTTGCTATTTTTGCTTAACACATTCACGCGATTATGTATATCTATAAAAACATTATTAGCATAGAAGAAGGCAAACGAAATGGTAAACCATGTATTCGTGGAATGCGCATTACGGTAGAGGATATTTTACTTTGGCTGGCTTCGGGAATGTCGTTTGAAGAAATCATCGAAGATTTTCCGGAGTTAACGAAAAATGACATTATAATTGCTTTGGAATTCTCAGCGAATCAACAAAAAAAGATCTTTTATGATGTCGCTGCATGAAGTTATTAGTTGATCAAAATATCTCATATCGCTTATTACAGCTGATTTCCAACAAATATCATGAAGTCCATCATGTGAAGCATTTGGATCTCATCAATGCAGATGACCACGATATTTTCATGTTTGCCCGCAAAAATAATTACGATGCGGTTGTTACGATCGACGACGATTTTGTACGGCTTTTGCATCTTTTTTCTATTCCTCCCAAAGTAATCTGGATCAGAACAGGAAATTGCTCCACTCAATTCCTGGCTGACATTCTACTTTCAAAAGTCCAGTCGATAAGCGAATTTGTTAAGAGCGACGACTTTGTTCTTTATGAAGTGTTCAAGCCGGTGTAGTTATTCACTCCTAAGACTCTTTACTGGATTCATCAATGATGCTTTTGTGGTCTGCAAGCAAACCAGCAAGATCACAATCAAGCAAAATCCCAACCCAACCATCGCAAATGGTTCCCAGCCGATCTGGATGCGGAATGCGTAGGTTTCCAGCCAGCGCTGCATGGTTAAGAATGCCAGTGGAAAAGCAATGAGCATGGCGAGGGCCATTACCAGAAGGAATTCTTTCAGGAAAAGCATGATGATGCCTAATCCCGACGCGCCGAGGACTTTACGGATGCCAAGTTCGCGAGTTCGTCGGGCTACATTCAGTGAAACCATACCCAGCACACCCAGTAAAACGATCACTACAGCTAGCAAGGTTGCTATTTGTGAAGCTTTTTTCAGTTGCATTTCAGTTTGATACAGTTTCTGAAGCGTGTCATCCATGAAAGCGTATTCGAATGGGGCGTCGGGCATCAGTTCCCGCCATTTGTTTTCAATAATGCTCATTGACGCACCCAAATTGCCTGGATTGAGTCGGAATGTGAGGAAGCGGAATGCGTTTCCTTCTTTTACGTGAAAGAAGCCCAGCGGTTTGATAGCCTGATGCATAGATGCGAAATTGAAGTCTGCGGAAACACCGTCTACGGTAAGTAAGCCAGGCACATTATGAACCCTTACCTGCTGTCCGACAGCATCTTCGGGGTTTGAATATCCCAATCCTTTCGCCGCAGCCTGATTTAACACGATCCGATTGGGCTGATATGCGCCTTGATTAGCGTTGAAGAACTTTCCAGCCACTATTCTGATCTGATAAGTGTCGGCATATTTTTCATCTGTGCTCAGAAACTGCGTGTGAATGGCTTGCGTGGAGTCTTGTCCGGACTTGTATAATCCTGCATGTCCGCCGTTATTTCCATTGGGGATTTCGTAAGACAGGCTCACATTGCTTACTTCTTTCAATCGGGAAAACTGGTCTCTGATCGCCTCCATTTTAGACAATCCTTCGGCCGTCCAATCCCGTGGAACGGCGATGGAGACCAGGGATTCTTTGCTGTAACCCAGATTTTTGTTGAAAAAATAATGGACCTGTCTGGCGATAATCATTGCACCGGCAAACACAAACAATGCGATGACAAACTGTGAAGCAACAAGCACTCGCCGCAACATTACATTTTCCTTGATGGATTTGAGTTTGCCTTTCATAGAATCGATGGAGGAAATGCCAGACAATACAAAAGCCGGATAAATACCAGCCATTAAGCCTATGAGCATCGCGCAAAGCAGTGGCATCACAAGCGAGTAGGGGAATAATGCTAATGATGAAGGCAATGGTTTTCCCAAAATATCCGAAAATGCCGAACGGGAAATTTCATAAAACAAAATTGAAAGAAACATGGCAAACAAAGCCAGAATGACGGATTCCGCCAGAAACTGGCCAATTAACTGCGTTTGGTGGCTTCCGAGCACTTTTCTGACACCGATTTCCTTCAAGCGAGAGGAGGATTTGCCGATGGAAATATTTACGAAATTGACAACTGCCATCAGCAAAATGAAGAGCGTAACGCCGGATAGTGTGTAAATCATCTTGCGGACCAAGCCATTGTTTGCTTCTTGATAATAATCCTTCAAAGGCGTGAAATACACGTCCAGATTCGCCCTGGTATTGGCTGATGAATGAGTCGCCAATATTTGATTGACAGGTTTTTCGAGTTCAGTAAGCTTCACGCCATTTTGGAGCTCGATGTAAGTGATCATGTACGGGAAATCCCAATTGTCCTCGGCTCCTTTCCGGCCGTCCAGGCTGCTTAACGGAATGAAAACTTCCGCGGGTTTTGGTAACAGATTAGTCACGGAATTGTTTGGAACGGTTTTCAAAACCGCATTAACCTGGAATTCCTGTTTACCGCCGATAAAATTGTGCAAGGTTAAAGTCTCACCCAGGACGTCGGTTTTTCCGAAATATTTGAATGCTTTTTCCTCAGTAATCGCGACCGAATTCTGCTGGCTTAATGCAGTTTTCGCGTCGCCATAAAGAAGCGGGAAGCCGTACATAGCAAGCAATGTAGAGTCTCCCGTCTGAACTTCCTCACGAAAATGTTTCTCACCCTTGGATACAGCAACTGTGATGCCATCGTAGCGGTAGAAATTAGCAACCAGGTTCGGATAATCGGCCTTTAATGTTGCTCCGAGCGGTCCCAGCGTCGCCATATCGACACCCATATCCGGGTTCTTCCATCTGCTGCGGACAATATATTGGTTGTCCGCATTCCGCAGTTCACTATTTACCCTCAATTCACCCCATACGTAGGCCATGATGAGGAAAGTGAAGGTCATCCCGACCGATAGGCCAAAGATCGTAACCAGTGAATAAAACTTGCGTTTCAACAAGTTTCGCCATGCGATTTTGAAGTAGTTCCGGATCATTTCCAAAACTAGTCAAATTTCAAAATGCCGGTCATTGTGAACCTGCCCTTTAACTATTTTTAACGATTTGCAGATCAGGCATAAAGCATAGCATTACTCACTTTTTAGAGATTCGACAGGGTTTACCAGTGCCGCTTTGACTGCCTGGAAACTTACTGTTAGCAGTGCGATAACCAATGCGATGAATCCCGCCAAAGCAAACACCCACCAGGACAAATCGGCCTGATATTCGAAGTTTTTGAGCCATTCCTGCATGGCGTACACAGCCACCGGAATGCTGATCACAATGGCGATTGCAATGAGTTTCAAGAAATCTCCCGACAGCAAAAGCACCACATTCTGCACGCTCGCACCCAGTACTTTACGCACGCCGATCTCCTTGGTCCTCGCTTCGGCCGCAAAAGCTGCCAGTCCGAATAAACCCAGGCAGGCAATAACAACGGCCAGAACTGCGAATGATAGCAAAACACTTCCCTGTTTCTGCTCCGCCTGGTATTGCTTTGCAAAATTCTCGTCAAGAAAATTGAAGTCGAGCTTGGCTTCGGGATCAAATTGTTTGTAGGCATTGCTGATGTACGCCAACGCTTCCCTTGTTTTCCCGCGCTGGATACGCACGTAAACATTGTCTTTGTCAGCTGGCAGAGGAAGCTGGATTACGAGCGGCTCAATTTTGTGCTGCAAGGAATATGCGTGAAAATCTGCGACCACACCAATCACTTTTGCCTCCTTAGTATTGCCTTTTTCATCAATGAAATACTTTATCCTCTTACCCAACGGATCACTCCATCCTTGCTTTTTAACCAAGGCCTCATTGACCAGTAAGGCGGCAGTCTGGTCGGCAGGAGAATCATCATGGAAAGTTCGGCCTTGCAAAAGTTTAATTTCCAATGTCTTGATATAATCGCCATCGGCCGAGAATTTCTTAACGATCTGCGTTGAACTGGGCATTTCACCCGTTTCGGATTCAATGAGCAAGCCGCCGGATCCCAAAAAGTTATTGCCAAGTGGATTGCTGGCAGCAGCAACGCTTTCAATAAGAGGACTTCGGGTTAACTTTTCCTTGATCGCATTGATCTGGTTTCGTACTTCATTTTTATCAATGTGAAATGTCAAAACCTGCTCCTTATTGAAACCCAGGTCTTTGTGATTTACATAATACAATTGACGATAAACAATTCCGGAGCAAGCGATCATGACGACGGTTATGGCAAACTGAAAAACCACGAGCGATTTGCGAAATTGTGCACCGCCGATCTGGTTGCCGATCTGGCCTTTCAACGCGATTACCGGCCGAAACCCTGACAGCATAAAAGCAGGATAAATGCCGCTTACCAGCCCAATAACCAGCATAAATGCAATCGCTGCCAGAGCCGTTGACCAGCCATTGTGATAGCTCATTGTCAGTGATTTGTTTGACAACTCGTTAAAAAACGGCAACGCGATTTTTACCAATAATGCTCCGATAAGGCCTGCCAAAATGGTCATTAAGAATGATTCTGTAAGAAACTGGGCAACAAGCTGGGTGCGCTTTGAGCCAACGGCTTTTCGCACGCCCACCTCACGCACCCGTTTCATGGAACGTGCCGTGTAAAGATTGATATAATTAATGCAGGCGATAATAAGGATCAGCGCTGCAACAACCGAAAAAATATAGATTGTATCAATGTTCCCGTTCGCGCTGATTTCGTATTCAAGATCGGAATGCAGATGGATGGAGGTTAACGGCTGTAAACTCATTTTGTACGCTGCATTTCCGATCTCTTTTTTGAGATATTTCGGAAAAAATCCTGCGAGCTTCTGTTCGAATTTTGCCGCGTCAACTCCGTTTTTTAATAATATATAAGTGTAAACATCAGACTCTTGCCATCCGGCGGTGTAGTCTTCGGGAAGAGAGCGCAACGCTTCGAAATGCAAATGTGAGTTAACCGGCGCATCGGCCATAACCCCGGTCACAGTGTTTGGGAAATTGTTTGAAAACAAAACCGTTTTGCCCACTGCATCAGAAGCTTTGCCGAACAGTTTCTCGGCCAGCGACTTGCTCAGGACTATTTTTTGTGAACCCTGCAATGCTGTAACCCGGTCGCCATAAAGCATTGGGAACGTGAAGACGTCAAAAATCGATGGGTCTGTAAAGAAAATATCACCTGCTTCAATCGCCTTTTCCGCAAACTTGATCGTTCCGCCACCTTCCGAGCTGATCCTGACCGTCTTTTCAATTTCGGGATAATCGTTTTGCATGGCAACTGCATAAGGGGCCGAAGTCCGGGCGAGATTAAAGCTTCCTGTTGGCCACTTGGCCTCGTGCGTAACTCTGTAAATGCGGTCGGCTTTTTCATGAAAACGGTCGTAGCTCAGCTCGTCGGCCACATACAAAACCATGAGCCAAACCGCGGCCATGCCAATCGCCAGCCCAAAAATATTCAGACTGCTAAACATTCGCTGGTTACGAAAATTTCGAAATGCTATTTTGAAATAGTTACGGAGCATGATATGAGGTCGTTATTAGTTAGGATCAGTAGAAGCAATCTATTGCGAAGTGATAAAATTACATGCCATACTTGTAAGTTGCTCAAAATCAATTCGTTATAATAATTTTCGAACACATTATCTGTTCACTTTTGAACAGTGATGTCTGGTTTTGGAAAACGAACTTCTAAACGCTGATAATGTCTTGCAAAAACGAAAAGGAAAATCCTTTGGTTGGCACCTTTTACCTCCCGGATTCAAATGGACATCCACATGGAATTCAGTTTTTTCCAACCTTCCTGCCGCATTGACGGCAAAATCCCTAATTTTGCCAAATTGATGATTTTTAGAGGATTCAATTGTCGTTTTTTATTGATTTTTAACCAAATAGAATGAACCAAGCACCTGCTACTTCTTTACAAGACATTGTTGGACATGCCAAAGAATACGGTTTTGTGTTTCCCTCTTCTGAAATATATGACGGATTGCAAGCTGTTTACGACTATGGTCAGAATGGCGTTGAATTGAAAAATAACCTTAAAGCTGCGTGGTGGAAGGCCATGACGCAGTTGCACGATAACATTGTTGGCATTGACGCGGCGATATTCATGCATCCGCTGACCTGGAAAGCGTCGGGTCACGTGGATGGTTTCAATGATCCGATGATCGATAATAAGGATTCCAAAAAGCGTTATCGTGCGGACCAGTTGCTGGAAGGGAAAGCGGAGCAATATGAAGCAGAAGGCCAGGCCGAAAAAGGCAAAGCTTTGCTAGCCGAAATGGGTCGATTGCTCAGCGCGGAAGATTTAGCCGGTGTTCGGGAATTGATCATTGCCGAAAATATTAAATGCCCGGTTTCAGGGACAGCCAATTGGACGGAAGTGCGCCAGTTTAATCTGATGTTCAGCACGCAGGTTGGTTCTGTTGCTGAGGAATCGAACCTTATTTATCTGCGTCCGGAGACTGCGCAAGGGATTTTTGTCAACTTCCTGAATGTGCAGAAAAGTGGCAGGATGAAAATCCCATTTGGTATTGCGCAAATAGGAAAAGCATTCAGAAATGAGATTGTTGCACGCCAGTTCACATTCCGTATGCGGGAATTTGAACAGATGGAAATGCAATTTTTCATCCGCCCCGGCACTGAAATGGCTTGGTACGAAAGCTGGAAAGAGGCGCGCATGAAGTTTCACAAGGCGATTGGCCTGCCAGCTGAAAAATTGAAATTCCATGATCATGATAAACTGGCGCATTATGCCAATGCGGCCGTTGACATAGAATATCAGTTCCCGTTTGGTTTCAGGGAAATGGAAGGAATTCACTCAAGAACGGATTTTGACCTGAGAAACCATCAGGAACTGTCTAAGAAGAAGCAGCAATATTTTGATTCTGACCTGGATGAAAATGGCAAGCCTTATGGAAATTATATTCCTTATGTGGTCGAAACTTCGGTTGGCGCGGACAGGCTTTTCCTGGCAACATTCTGCAATGCTTACACCGTTGAGACGGTGGGAGAGGGCGATAATGTAAAGGAAAGGACATATCTGAAACTACATCCTGCACTGGCGCCATTCAAGGCCGCTGTGCTTCCCTTGGTTAAAAAGGATGGTCTGGCGGAGAAAGCCCAGACAATTGCCAACGCGTTGAAATCTTCATTCCGTACAACATATGACGATGGAGCGGCCATTGGCAAGCGCTACACCCGCCAGGATCTGATCGGGACGCCATTTTGCATAGCAGTTGATTATCAGACCATGGAAGACGACACAGTGACCATTCGCCACCGCGATACTATGGAGCAAGAGCGTGTTGCAATAAGTGATTTAAAAGAAAAAATTGGCTATCAGGTTGCGATTGAGCGAATTCTCGAAGCAATCTAATTTATTAAGGCAACAAAAAAGGGCTGATTCCGAGACGAATCAGCCCTTTTTTTGTGAACAATGCAATGCTGCATCATTTGGTGGTGTGCAACTGAACCAGATCTTCTGCATTTGCGCTAAGCAAATCCACAGTATCTACGTCCAGAATGTATGAAATCTGAATGAGGCGTTCCAGCGTGATGCGTGTGTAACCCAATTCTATCTTACTATATGCATTTTGTGAAATGCCCAGCTTCATCGCCAGATATTCTTGCGTGTAATTTCTGAACTCCCTGATCTTCCTGATATTCAATGCTACAGACCTGATCCTCGTGTCTATCGATTCGTTCATGAACGTGGTTTTGGTGAACAAAAAAACCTCTTAACCAAAGTACATACGATTTTTGCAGGGATAAAAGATCACTTCCTGTCAGAAAAGCAATGGCGAACATTCATCTCCACCTTACAGATGCTTTTTTAGAAGGCTGGCTGACGTTACTGGATAAGTCGGGAATTTTTATTAATTAGTCTTCTCATCATGTGTAAAAATGCGGAATGATTAATCAATTATATAACACATCACTAAGCTTACTCACTGATTTATATCAACTTACGATGGCCTATGGCTATTGGAAAGCTGGAAAAGCGGAGCAGGAGGCGGTTTTTAATCTTTATTTCAGAAAACATCCGTTTCAGGGCGGCTTTACCATTGCCTGCGGGCTGAGCAGTGTTATTGACTATTTGAATGATTATCGATTCAGCGACGACGACCTTGCATATGTCGGGTCAATTGCCGGGAATGATGGCGAAAAGCTTTTTGAGCAGGGCTTTTTGGATTATCTAAAAAATATGACATTCGCATGCAGCATCGACGCGATTCCCGAAGGAACGGCGGTTTTTCCAAATGAACCGCTTTTGCGCATACAGGGCCCGATTTTACAATGCCAACTGCTGGAAACGCCATTATTAAATCTCATCAATTTTCAATCGCTCATTGCTACAAAAGCAGCCCGGATGCGTCTCGTTGCCAAAGATGATTCGCTGCTTGAATTCGGCCTGCGGCGAGCGCAGGGACCCGACGGCGGCGTGACGGCGAGCCGGGCCGCCTACGTTGGTGGTTTTGATGCCACTTCCAATGTAATAGCTGGAAAACTCTACGATATTCCGGTTAAAGGCACACATGCGCACAGCTGGGTAATGTCGTTTGACAGCGAATTGGAGTCATTTGAGACGTATGCGCAGTATATGCCCAATAATGTGACGCTGCTTGTGGACACTTATGACTCGCTTAATGGCGTGCGGCATGCGATCAAAACGGGTAATCGGCTACGGGAGCGGGGCTATGATCTCAGTGGGATTCGCCTCGACTCCGGCGACTTGGCGTATCTGAGCATTGAAGCCCGGAAATTACTGGACGACGCGGGTTTTGAAAAAACCAACATTGTGGCCAGCAATGATCTTGACGAGCATATTATGGACAGTTTGAAGATCCAGGGAGCCAAAATCAATGTCTGGGGAATAGGCACAAAACTTGTTACTGCTTTTGACCAGCCGGCACTTGGCGGCGTGTACAAACTGGCTGCAATTCGTTTGCAATCAGGTGATTGGGACTACAAGTTGAAGTTATCTGAACAAGCGATCAAGGTTTCAACACCCGGGATTCAGCAGGTGCGACGTTTCAAAGACGCAAAGGGGTTTTTATCTGATATGATTTTCAACATTGAAATGCCTTTGACTGGCAAATCGACAATGGTGGATCCTTATGACTTTACCAGAAACAGGTCATTCTCAGAGCAGTCAACGTTCGAGGATTTACTGGTGCCAATTTTTGACAAAGGCCTTTTGGTTTATAGCTTGCCGTCTGTTCACGACACCAGGAGTCGAGTTCAGGAACAGCTCCTGAATTTTCACAAAGGGATCAAGCGTTTTGTGAATCCGCATACTTATCCGGTTGGTTTGGAAAAGGGCCTGTTTGATCTAAAAACAAACCTTATTCTTAAACTGCGCGCCGCAAACGAATCTTAAAATACATGATGATGCAGGAAAATCCAGTCCCGGATCCAACCATTCTAAAAGAGTTACTTAAGTATAAAATGCCGTTTGGGAAATACAAAGACACACTAATTGCAGATTTGCCAGTGTCTTACCTGGAATGGTTTCAGCGGCAGGGCTTCCCGGCGGGGAAACTCGGAATGTTGCTCAGCACCATGTATGAAATACAAATTAACGGGCTGGGGGATTTGCTTTATAAATTAAGGAAGATGCAATAATTCTACGCATCTCCCTTAATATCAATTCACTGTGCTATTTTTTCTCAGGCATTAGAACAACCTTGATAAAGTTGTCATTATTGAAATATTTTTCTGCCGCAGCTTTTGTGCTGGCAACGGTGATGGATTTCAGTAACTTATCCTGCAAGAAAATTTCATCAAGGTCGTCGCCAAGGAACGTGTTGTCGTCCAGGTAATCGAGCCAGAAGTTGTTCGTTTTAAGCGCCGTTTCTGTTTTGCGCTGCGTTTCGGCGACAAATTTTTCAATATCTTTTGGATCAGCGCCGTTTTGTTTCACCTTATCCACTTCTTCTCTGGCGCGTTTTACAAGCTTATCCACATTCTCGGGCGCACATCCAAAACCGATGTTGAAACGGTAATGTCCTGTTGGGAATTTGTCGGTGCTTTCAGAAACGCTCACGCCGTAAACGCCACTTTCTTCCTCACGCAACGCCTCTATGAGCTTGATTTGCAGCACTTCCTGCAATGCTTCGATCTGAATATTGTTCTCAGGATTGTATTCATATTCACCACTCGAAATCAATGTAACACGGCTTTTTGGTTCAAGACCTTTGTAAATAGTTTTTTCAATGGTCCCTTTCGGCGGGAAAATATCGGGGTGTTTAAATGTGTCATCGCGGTCGGTTGAAGGCAGACCGCCAATGTATTTTTCAAGCAGCGGCTTGATTTCTTCTGGCTTGAATGCCCCAACAAATGTGAACACAAAATCAGAGGCGTCTGCAAACCGGTCGTTGTACATTTCTACGGCACGATCCAGGCTGACTTTGTCGATACTTTCCGGTTTTAATGGTTTGCGTTTGGGATTATTGCTTGTCAGAACCGCATTCAGCGAGTCAGAATAAACTTTTTCAGGTGTTAATGTTTTCTGGATATTTTCCAGATATGCTTTCTGGTTTGCCAGGATTCCGGTTACTACATCCGCATCTTTTCTTGGCGCGGTGAAGTAGGCGTATATCAACTGCAACGTTGTTTCCAAATCTTTTGGGCTTGTGCTGCCGCCAATTCCCTCGGTCAGCTCGCTCACATAAGGACCTGCGCTGGCGGTTTTCCCTGCCAGGAATTTTTGCAACTGGGTTTGATTATAAGGCCCGACCCCGCCGGATTGGATCAGATAACTCGAAAACATTCCGGTTTCACGCTCGTCCGGGAACAACGAATAACCGCCCTTCCCCGTTGCTTTGATCAGTATTTCGTCGTTTTTGAAATCCGTTGGTTTCAGCAAAACCTTTACACCATTGGAAAACGTAAGCTCTGTTACGCCCAGCTTTTCCAACGTTTTTTCGCCTGCGACCTTTCCTGGTTTCGGTTCGGCAGGCAGCAATGGCGAATCCACCACATCGTCAACATATGCTGTGACATCCTTACCCGCTTCTACAAGCAATTTACGGATTTCGGCTTCCTTCGGCAGGTCATCTTTGCTTTTTTCAGGCCCCATAACCACCACAGCCCTGTTTTTGTCTGTGATGTATTTTTTTGCCAGGCCATTGACTTCCGCTAATGAAACTCCATCTAAATGTTTTTTTACAAATTCGAAATAAGCCTCGGCGCTCATATAAGGTTTATCATGCAGAAAGTGGTCCAAATATTCCTGGACGTGCTCTGACGATTTGGTTTTATCTCTCTCCTTATAATACTGTTCGATGGCTGTATAAAAGTCCTTTTTCGCCCGATCCAGTTCTGGCTGGGTGAATCCGAATTTCTGCACACGCGCATTTTCTTCAAGCAGGGCAGTTAATGCAGTTTTCATAGAAGGAGCGTCCTTTGCCAGCGCAATGGATGTGTAAGAATCCAGGTCGCCAAGGAAGTCGCCATACTGGCTGTCTCCGTATAAAAATGGTGGATTTGCTTTTTGCGTAAGCTCCTGCATACGCTGGCCCATCATTGAATTATACAATCCCTGGGCGAAATTATCGCGCACATCTTTCAGGGATTTTACTTTTTGATTGGGTTGTTTATAAATAAGCTGAATCAGATTTTGCGGGTATTCGGGATCCGTAACAATCGCCACTTTTGTTGATCCATCGAGTGGAATCGCATATTTCGTGCGTTTTTTTGCATTGGCCGGTGAGGGGATCGAACTGAATTTCTGTTTGATAATAGCCTCCACTTTGTCTACATCAAAATCACCAACGGCAATCACCGAAATGAGGTCCGGGCGATACCAGTCCTGGTAAAATGCTTTAATTGTTTCCGGCTTGAAGCTTTTTAGAATACTGTCTTTACCTATCGGAAGGCGTTCTGCATAACGCGAATTGTTAAGGATTACTTTCAGGAATTTATCGCGCATTCTCTGCTGTGCGCCGCGTCCCATTCTGGATTCTTCCAACACAACGCCTCGCTCTTTTTCAATTTCGGATGGATCAAGCAATGCGCCGTGCGCCCAGTCTTCCAGCACCTGGATGCCTTTGTCCAGCAGTCCCGCCGAGTCTGTTGGAATGGGCAACATATAAACGGTTTCATCAAAACCTGTGTAAGCATTCAAGTCCGCCCCGAAACGCACGCCGGTCTTTTGGAGAAAGTTAACGAGCTCATTCTTAGGGAAATTGGTTGTCCCATTGAAATTCATGTGCTCCATAAAATGCGCAAGTCCTTGCTGGGCATCGGTTTCCAAAACAGATCCTGCCTTTACCGCCAGACGCAGTTCTGCTCGATTTTTGGGCTCGGCGTTTTTTCTGATGTAATAGGTTATCCCGTTTTTGAGTTTCCCCATACGGACACCCGGGTCAAGCGGGACTTTCTGGGTGGAGAGATCTTGGGCAAAAGCAACATGCAAAGGACTTATTCCAAGTCCCGCGATAAACAAAGCGATTAGCGCCTTTTTCATTTTAGTCATTTTAAATTAACAGCATTCAGGAGGGCGAAAGATATTTAAAAAGTATCGACTTTTTCAAAATCAGGGACACGCGGCAGTTTTAAAAACCAAACCTTTGGCAAAATCCAACTTAGACCTGTCACTGAACAACATTGCGCCGTTTTTCTCCCCAACCGGACCAAACCCCTCAACCCAATTTCCATCTTTTTTCAAAAAGGCAACTTCGCGGGTCGATTCAACGCCTTCTGACATGAATTTGTAGTTAGCCAACAAGGTGTCACCATGGATCTTTCCATCGATTTTGCCACGATTTTGATCCTTTTCAAATAAGTTATATTCCAAATCCCCAGTTACAATGCTGTCAGCAGTCACTTCGATATGCAGGAACGCGGAATCTTTTTCGGTTGTGTACGCGTAACATTCCGAGCCAGGCTGTGCATCACTTTCTACGACCGTTGTGGATTCGGATTCTTTCTTTGCGCAGGATGCTAAGATGCAGGCTGCCGCTATCAAAAGATAGATTTGCTTTTTCATATTTGTGATGTTGAGAGACATTAAGTTTAATTAATATAGCGCTTTAACGCCCAAATGCTGGATGAAAACGTAAAATGCGGTTCAGAATTATCACAACTTGTCACGCATCGCTGATTCTTTCGAGATTTTTTCTGATCGTCAACGTGTTGCGGAATCCATCCTCGTGATCTCCATTACTTCAATTGTCAGAAAACCAAATTCTTCCGTCACAACACCGCGGATTTTATAAACGCCTTTCACAGAAAAATTGAATTTAACAGCAACTTGCGGGAAATGTACGGTGTCAATAAATTGTCCTTCCTGATCCAGAAAAGTCCCGAATTGCATTGTTTCGCCTCTTGCCGTGCGTGTGTTTTTGACCGCCACCAGATAACCATACTGCACAACCTCCCGATTTACATAAACATGCAGATCTTTGCTCATGACACTTTTTGGCAAAGCGTTTTTTAATAAATCAAAAGGACTGCAAAGCGCAAAACCAAGTAATTCTATCTGATCATAGGCGTCGTCGATGGGCGACGAATGGAAAGTCGGCAGCTGATAATCTTTCACTTCCGACTTGAATAATTGCTTCTGCGGTACTTTTGACGGTGTTTTACTAAGCCTGAAATGTGCCTTCCAAAGTAATGTTTTCTTGTTAATTCCCGTAAACCTGAACGCATCTATGCGGATCAGGATCGTCAATTGCTCGATTGAAATAGCAACACGGTCAATGAAATTGTTCAAGGATAGAAACTCTCCTTCCTGCTCTCTCGCGGAAACGATTTTCAGTATGGTTTTCTCCTCAATTTCATTCAAAAACTGCATTCCCAGATAAATGTCCTTTCCTTTTATCACTGCCTGGGCGTTGCTGTGGTTCACGCAAGGTGCCATGATCGTGGCGCCCATCATGCGTGCTTCGTGCAGATATAGCTCAGGTGCGTAAAATCCGCCGCCGTTATTCAGCACTGCCACCATGTATTCCAATGGATAATAGGCTTTCAGGAAAAGTGTCTGGTAACTTTCCACAGCATAGGACGCCGAATGTCCTTTCGCGAATGCATAGCCCGCAAAACTTGCAATCTGGTTCCAAATTTCCTGCGTCGTCTGGGGCTCATAACCCATATCGGAGCAGTTTTTGAAATACTTTTTCTTTACCCGCTCAAACTCGTCACGACCACGGAATTTTCCGCTCATGCCTCGTCTGATCACATCCGCTTCGCCGAGCGTGAGCTTAGCAAAATAATGTGCAACCTTGATCACGTCTTCCTGGTAAACCATAATGCCGTAAGTTTCGGGCATCAGCTTTAATAATTCCGGGTGTGCTTCCTGAACTTTCTCGGGGTTTTGGTGACGTAAAATATATTCGCGCATCATGCCGCTTTTTGCAACGCCAGGCCTGATAATGGAGCTGGCTGCAACCAATCCGAGGTAATTATCCACTTCGAGCTTCCGCAACAGCATGCGCATGGCAGGTGATTCCACGTAAAAGCAGCCAATACATTGGGCCCGTTTGATCAGGTCGTTGATTTTCGGGTCGGTCTTGAATTTTTTTACGTCATCAATGTCGATCGGTTGTTCGTCCGGGCGGTTGTAACGGATCACTTCCAATGTTTCCTTGATCTTGGCCAGACCCCGCTGTCCGAGAATGTCATATTTATTCAGCCCTACATCTTCCGCGATGACCATGTCGAATTGCGTGGTAGGAAATCCTTTGGGCGGCACATCCGTGGCCGTGAAATAATGTATAGGCCGTTCGGAGATCAGGATCCCGCCTGCATGAATGCTCAAATGATTCGGCTGATTATTTTCCTGCAAATAACCGGCATACTTGATCACCAGGCTGGATATCTGATCCAGTTTTTTCGGGTCAAATTTTCCATTGCTCAAAGCGTCGATCTCATAAGCTGGCAACCCGAAAACCTTACCCAGCTCACGAACGGCTGCGCTGTGTTGAAATGTGCTATATGTTGCCAATAGTGACGCCTGGCCGTTTTTGCCGAAGGTGTCAAAAATATACTGCGTTACATCTTCGCGATCGCGCCATGAAAAATCAATGTCGAAATCGGGCGGATTTTTCCGGTGCATGTTGATGAACCGTTCAAAGTAAAGGTCGAGTTCAATCGGGTCAACATTGGTGATATTCAGCAAATAGGCCACAATGCTGTTCGCGCCACTTCCACGACCGACATAGTAATAGCCTTTTCTTCGCGCATAGCTCACAATGTCATGGTTAACAAGGAAAAATGGGACGAAATTTTGCTTCTGAATAAGGTCCAGTTCCATTGCGATCCGGTCAAAAATCTCGTCGGTTACCTGCTCACCGTATCGATAACCCAACGCCTGGTAACTCAGTGATGTCAATTTTTGATAGTCGTCATGTGCACTTTCGCCATACACCCTCAAATTCTGATGTTCCCGATCGTCACCAAAATTGAAATGAATGCTGCATTCCTCCATCAACTTTTCGGTGTTGCGAATGATGAAATCAAGGTCTTTTTCCTTGAAATGATATTCGAGCACCTTTAACGGCATGATTTGCTCCGATTCTTCGGCCGTTTCTGTTGGCGACAGTTTGCTCAATAATGTGTTACCATCTATCGAACGCAAAAGGCGGTGCGTGTTGAAGTCTCGCTTATTTCGAAAACTCAATGGCTGCATCACAACAAGCTTTTCCTTTTGCTTGAACAAGGGGGAAAAGCGGATTCTGTTCAAATCTTTTTGCGCAATGCCAATGTATTCGTTGGGTAATAGTGTCTCTTTTTTCTCCGCAGAAAGATTTTCAAAAGGGTAAATAAATACAGCGTGTTCGAGTTTCGGGGCCTCGTCGGGAAATGCCTCTTTCAACAAAGAATGTCTCGATAGGTAGGCATTCAGCTCCTGAAAACCTGCGTTATTTTTAGCTAACCCCACAAATTGCTGTTTTGCCCCGTTACGAAAATCGATCCCTACAATTGGTTTAATGTCATATTTAGGTGCCATCCTGATAAAGTTCAGGCAACCGGACGTATTGTTTATATCGGTCAGTGCAATGCAGCCATAACCGTTTTCCCTGCTTATCTGAAGCAATTCCTGTTCGGGGATAGTCCCAAAACGAAGGCTGAAATAAGAGTGACAGTTGAGTAGCATGGTGTTTTGGAAATAAACTTTTCATCATTCGTTGAGTAAATCATGCATTCCGATGCGCGGGAATGATGGGTGGGTCGCCGTTGAAGGGGTTTCCCATGCTGGAAATGTTCGGGATGCCGATGGTGGTGCCCCAGCTTAAAATAGCATTTCCCCGTTTATCGGTGCCGTACCGGTTTCTGATATAATCCATTGCCTGATAAAGGTTTAGCTTTTCCTCAGAATCGTCAAACATATTGATCTGATGGCTCCCTGTAACAAGGTCACTGAAATTGACACCTACGAGCCGGACCATCATTCTCCGGTTGTGGAGGAGGTCGAATAACCGTTCAATTTGCGGGATCAATGTATGATCAGCCGATGTGTATGGAATCTTTACCTGCTTTGAAACTGTGTTAAAATCGGAATACCGGATTTTTACGGACACGCATGAAGTGAGTTTATTTCCATTTCGTAGCTGATAGGCCAAATTTTCACCCATGGCCCGCAGCATTTCCCGCATTCTTTTCACGTCACCCGTATCCTTTCCAAACGTGCGCTCGTTGGAAATGGATTTGCGTTCATGAAATGGAACGATAGGAGAGTTGTCTAACCCATTTGCCCGATTCCAAAGCAGTGTGCCATTCTTGCCCAATATTTCGCCCATCATTTCAACGGGCATTTCCTGTATCGTCTTCACGTATTTGATACCCATATCATACAGGATCTTATTGGTTTTTTCACCTACCATCGGGATCTTCTGCACATGCATGGGCGCTAAAAAGCTTTTTTCGGTTCCCGCATCTATTTTTTTGTGGTTGTCAGGTTTCGCCTCGCCGGTTGCTACTTTGGAAACAACCTTACTCGTGGAAAGTCCGCATGAAATGGGCAAGCCGCTCTCCCGCTTAATGCGTTCTCTAAGCTCGGTAGCAAGCTGAAAGCTGCCAAAAAACTTGTCCATCCCAGATAAATCTGCATAGAACTCGTCAATGCTGGCTTTTTCAAAGACGGGCACCGTTTCGGCGATAATCTCCGACACAATTTTAGATTCGTTCGAATACATTCCGCCGTCGCCTTTGATGATCGTTGCTTCCGGGCAAAGCATACGTGCCATTTTCATAGACATTCCTGAATGGACACCGAATGGCCTGGTTTCATAACTGCAGGCTGCTACCACACCACGGTCACCCGTTCCGCCTACGAGCACCGGCCGGTTATTCAGCCGGCTATCGTGCTTTCGCTCAACCGAAACAAAAAATGTATCCAGATCCAGATGTAATATTGTACGGTCCATTTGCTTTGGAATTTTTACAAAAATATGGATTATTTCCAAATATATGGAGCATATCCAAAAAAGAAAAGGAAATATTCCAAAATTTTGTATCTTTGCTATTGATAAGGAGTTAGCAATTTTTGACTTGATCAGCCGAACATGCAAATCGACGAAGAGTTCAAGCGTTTTAAGCAAATAAGGGAAGAGTTGAATCTGACCCAGTCCGCGTTTGCGGACGAACTGGGCATTAGCGCCACTACGGCTGATATTGAGAGAGGCCGGACGCGGATCCCCGGGCAGGTTGTGAAAGAACTGCTGAAAAAGTATCACATTAACCCTTTGTGGCTTTTTGGTGATAGCAAGCAGAAATATTTACAGGCGGATAAGCTGTTGATGAGCCCGAAAGTTGTCACTGTTGATAATGCGGGTAAGGAGAACATCGTGCTCGTAAGTGCCAAAGCCGCTGCGGGCTATCCCAATAACATTGGGGATGCACAATGGTTTGAGACTTTGCCCGCTTTTACGATTCCACTTCCCGAATATCGCAATGCTACGTTCAGGGGATTTCAGGTGGAAGGGGACAGTATGATGCCCGTGCTGCATTCCGGCGAATGGATCGTTGGGAAAGCGTTGGATGATTGGGAAGATGTAAATCCCAAGCAGATCTACGTCGTTGTAACGGTCGACAGTATTTTGGTAAAAAAAATGCAGCAGGAAAGCCAGTCGACCTTCGTAAATCTGATTTCCTCCAATCCGGAATATAGTCCCATCCGTCTCGACCGCAGCGAAATCAAGGAAATATGGATTGTCAACAGCAAGCTGACTTTTGATCTTGAAGCAGATCACAAGCAAGTGAGCCTGCTAAGTTTGCATACGGAAATGAAAGAGTTGAAAGAGGAAATGAGGAAGTTGGTCAAGAATGGCTGACCTACGCCTCCTCAGCCACCAATTGCTTCTCGTACAATTCTTTATAGGCCTTATTAAGTGCCATAAGCTCGGTGTGGGTGCCTTGTTCAACTATCTTCCCCTCATCTAGTACTACGATGCGGTCTGCGAGCTTGGCGGATGATACACGGTGGGAAATGATCACGGATGTGCGTTGGTCCATGATGCGTTTCAGATTGTTGAGGATAATGTTTTCCGTGTTAGTATCAACGGCAGAAAGGCAATCATCAAGAACCAGTATTTTAGGATCGCGCGCAATGGCCCTTGCAATGGATAGGCGCTGTTTTTGCCCTCCTGAAAGTGTTATGCCCCGTTCTCCAAGCAATGTTTGATAACCCTGGGGAAAATCGACAATGTTGTTATACAGATCGGCATCCTTCACGGCCTGCTCAATCCTTTCGAAAGGCATATCTGTTGTCCCGAAACGCACATTGTTTTCAATTGAATCGGAAAAAAGGAACACATCCTGAGGCACATAACCGATCTGCCGACGATAAGCATGCACGTCGTAATCCTTCATCGGAATATTATCGATCAGGATTTCGCCTTCTGTCGGATCGTAAAGGCGGCATAATAAATGTGCTAACGTGCTCTTTCCTGAGCCAGTTGTTCCTAGTATCGCAATGGATTCTCCCTGTTTTACTTCCAGGTCAAAATCATGCAATGCTTTGATTCCGGAATCAGGATAGGTGAAACCGACATGTTTGAATGTGATCGCGCCTTCCAGCGGTTTTTCAATATTTTTTGTAGAAACCAGCGTTGTTTTTTCATTCAAGAACTCATTGATCCGCGTTTGCGACGATGCAGCTCGTTGAATTTGGCTAGTGGTCCAACCTAATGCCATTACCGGCCAGGTAAGCATGTTTACGTATAAAATAAACTCGGTAATGTTCCCAGGCGTAAGATTTCCATTGATAATTTCCTGGCCGCCGACGTAAATAACCAGAATGTTACTTAATCCGATCAGCAGAACAATCACCGGATAGAAGAAAGCATCGACTTTTGTAAGACTCAGCGATTTATTCTTAAAATCTTCGGCTTCTTTCTGGAAGTTATTAAATGAATGTTTTTCCTGAACAAATGATTTAATCACCCTAATCCCCGAAAATGCCTCCTGAACGTAAGTTGAAAGCCCGGAAAGCTGCTTTTGGATCTCCTGGGAGCGTTTCATGATCATGCTGTTGACGATATAAACGCTGATTGACAGCACCGGGAGTGGCAGCAAAACATATAATGTAAGCTTGGTGCTCACCGAGAGCATATAGGAAATCACGAGGAAGAAAAGCACGATGAGGTTGATGCCGTACATTAATGCCGGCCCAACATACATCCGCACATTGCTTACGTCCTCAGAAATGCGCGCCATGAGGTCGCCGGTGCTATGGCGACGGAAAAAGCTGGCCGGTAATGTCTGGTAATGCTGATAAATATCGTTTTTAAGCGCAAACTCAATGTGCCGCGACATGACAATGATCGTCTGCCTGACAAGGAACAGGAAAATCCCTTTCAGAAGGGCCATGGCCAGGATCAACAAGCCATATAGCAGAATACTGAAAGCGAAAATGTCATACATCTCCGTTTGCAGCGCAGCGCCGTTGAACAGGTAATAAATGTCCAGTGTCTCCACCACCAGATCAAGTGCATAGCGCACGAGCTGGGCCGGGATTATGCCAAAAAGGTTAGAAATAATTGTAAAAATGGTTCCGAGGATCAGATACCATTTGTATTTCCACAAGTACTGGTTGAGGTACTTTAATGCTTTCACTATAAATTATTTTAAACTGCGGATTTTCCTATGCGGGACGGGCAATAACTAACCAACATCCTATCGTTTCAAAACGTTGCAAAATTAAAAGACGGCATTTCATTTTTTCGATTCTAAACAAAATAGTCTATTTTTGCGGTCAATTTTAAACAAAAAATGCAGGGTAAAGTATTCAAACGACCTTGCCAGATGCAGATACGTTCTTTGATTTACTGTACCTTTTATCCAATTAGTGTTCCGGCTTATGCTGAATAGAAGATTATTAAGAACTAAGGCGGTTCAGGCGCTTTATGCCCGTCAGCTTACCACAGATGCCAACCGATTACTGGCCTTAGACCACATTGAAGCGGCTTTCCAGCCCGATCTCAATTCGATGGAGCCTCAGAACAGAACCAAATTGGCAGGAATGAGAAAGCTTGCTGCGATCACCCTCGATGAATTTATCAAACATGGGAAACCCAATGAAGATGAGGAACTTCCCGAGCAGGTGATCAAAGTGGCGAGGAGCGCTTTTGAAGCATACAGCAGACAAACAATTTCAGATGGCGAGAAGATGGTTCGCCGGGTTTTGAATGAAACAGAATCTATTTATGTAGATTTTATCCGGGTTTTATCCATGCTGATCGAGCTTTCGCATCAGGCAAAAATTGACCGTGAAAGAAGGTATGACGATCCTGAGGCGCCATTTCCGAAAGACGGAGGCCTCGATTCCAACAGTGTTATAAAGGTTTTGGTGGCTGATAAAACACTGGAAGAAGAAATTATCAGGAACGGTATCAGTTGGAGTAATGAAATGAACCTCATCCGGAAAATCTATCGCGAAGCTTTGCGGAAGGATGAGGAATATACAGCTTATTGCAAAAATGCATCACATACGCCGGAAGAAGACCAAGCCATTGTGCAGTATGTTTTAAGACAAGTGATATTGAAGCACGAAGTGCCTCTTGACTATCTGGAACAGCGCGATCTTTACTGGGTCGATCACAGTGAGTTAATCAGAAGTCTGGCTATCAAAACATTAAGATCAGCGGACAATAGCGCTACTTTCCAGCTCTCACCATTAACAAAAGATTGGGAGGAAGACCGGTTTTTTGTTGAAGAACTTTGCCGGATCGTGGTTGCAGAAAGTGACCAATATGATGTATATCTTGATGAACATCTTAAAAACTGGGAACTTGACCGGATCGCATTGGTTGACCTGATTATTTTGAAAACGGCACTTGCCGAATTGATCCATTTTCCAGGAATTCCCGTAAAAGTAACTATCAACGAGTTTATTGAAATAGCAAAAAGGTACAGTACGCCAAAAAGCGGTAAGTTTGTAAATGGCGTCCTGGACGTTCTTTCTGTTAAATTAGCCAAAGAAGGCGTGATCAGAAAAAGCGGACGTGGATTGATAGATAACAAATAAGCTGACCGCAATATTTACAGCTAAAACCAAATGTTATGAGTAAGACCAGCAATAGTTTAATCGCATTTTTGACAGGTTGTGTCACAGGCGCTGCCCTGGGAATCCTCTATGCACCTGATAAAGGAGAGGTTCTGCGGACACAATTGACATACAGATTGTCTAAATACAGAGAAAAATTAAAAGACGTAATTGAAGATCTGGTTGATAAAAAGGATCAGCCCGACAATGTTACAAAAACGGAGGGAGAGCGTGTGGTCAATGATGCACGCGAAAAAGCTGAAAAATTACTTGAAGATGTGGATCGCCTCATGGCGCAAATCAAAGGACAGGCCAGCTGATTTATTGCTTATGAAAATGCGATCATTGGTTTTTTTATTGGGAGTTGCACTGACACTTTCCAGTTGTTCCAAAAGCGATAACAAAGAAGATTCGAAACAGGCAGACTCAAAAATGCCTGTTTTTACTTTGAGCGACAGTTCGACCTATGAATTTGGGACCATTCAGGAAGGCGTGGTCGTGGAGCACGATTTCAAATTCAGGAATGATGGTGAATATCCTTTGATACTCAATAACATTACATCGTCATGCGGCTGCACCACACCCGAATGGCCCAAAGATCCCATCGGCCCAAAGCAGACCGCTAGCATTAAGGTCCGTTTCGACAGCAAAAACAAAACTGGCCCGCAGGTAAAAACGATTACGGTTTATGCCAACACCGAGCCGGCTTATACGGAGCTCAGGTTAAGAGGAATTGTAAATGCAGCTCCCAAACCCGATACACTCAACTAACTTTCCCTATCACAACCGAAAGGTTACCAACTTACTAATCCATCCATTACAATGAAGTTTTCCATTTTAGCACAAGCAGCGTCCGGCGGTTCAGAAGCCATGATTTACCAGGTTATTATGTGGGTTGGTATCATTGGTGTATTTTACTTTTTCATGATCCGTCCGCAGCAAAAGAAGCAAAAAGAGCAAAAAGAGCTTCTTGGCAATCTTAAAAAAGGAGATCAGGTCGTTACAATAGGAGGGATCCATGCCCGGGTTTACACAGTTGAGGATACAACTGTTACGCTGGAATTGGACAAAGGAGTGAAGCTTACGGTGGATAAATCGGCGGTTGCGCGTACCATTGCAGCGTAAGTAATTATAAACGGCACACATTTTCTGATGTGTGCATTTTCAATTTTTTTGCTGTGAGTAACGTACCATCAGGCCAAAATAAAGTTAAGACCTTCTTTGTATGCATTCTGGCAGCCGCGTTTTTTTGGTTAATGAATGTGTTGAACAAGGATAATTATTCGATCAAGCTCAATTATCCGCTGGACATCGAATACGACAATTCGGCCTTCGTTCCCATGCAGCCTCTGCCCAAAAGAATTTCTGTGAATGTGTCGGGCGATGGCTGGACGTTACTACAAAAATCGTGGCTTAATTTTAATGCTAATCCGGTGATCTACAAGGTGAATAACCCCAATGAAGCGAGTTTTATCAACTCGACAACATTGACGGACCAGATCACAGAGTTGTTCCCCAATCTGCATGTGAATTACGTTATCGCCGATACTTTCGAATTGAATTTTGAGCGAAAAATCAGGAAAATAATTCCTATCCGTGTCGACAGCGCAGCCGTTAACATTCGTGACGGATACGTAATTTCAAGCATTATCAATGTGTCGCCATCACTTATTTCTGTCGATGGGCCTATTTCGCTGATCCGTTCATACCCTGATACAATCCGCGTTGCTGTGCCTACCCCGAAAATTCAGAACAATTTCGACGAAAGCCTGCCCATTCCGCTTCCGGTTTCACCTTTGGTGGAGGTGAGTCACAGAGACGTTTATATTAGTTTTGAGGTCGCGCAGTATCTTAATGTGATCACGCCGTAAATTTAATCCTAACGTCATTCCTCCGCCATGTCCCTTCCCCTTCAAATTGGAATAACCGGCGGAATTGGATCCGGAAAAAGCGTTGTCTGTAAGCTGTTTTCCTGTCTCGGAATTCCCGTCTACAATGCAGACAGCCGCGCAAAATGGCTGACCAATCACAATCAGCAAATCATTAATCGCGTTGTTGCTCTCCTGGGAAGAGACTCATACGACGCAGAAGGTCGTTATAATACTTCCTATGTAAGCTCGCTGGTTTTCAACAACGACGATTTACTTAAAAAACTGAATGCGATCATTCACCCCGTTGTCATGCAGGACACTGCCGACTGGGTTCAAAATCATGCAACTTCGCCGTATGTGGTGAAGGAAGCTGCGATTATGAATAAAGCCGGTGACCGGAATTCGCTGGATTATGTAGTTGTGGTAGAAGCGCCGCTGCAATTGCGTGTAAGCAGGATTTTGCAGAGAGACAAGCGGAGTGAAGATGAGATCAGGGCTATTGTGAAAAGGCAGGTTTCTGACGAGGATCGGAAAAAAGTGGCTGATTTTTTTATCAATAATGATGAAGAGTCTGCCTTAATTCCGCAGGTTTTGAAATTGCATGACATTTTTAAGATAGGAGACAGGTCAATTTAAAAGTCTACATCCAATCCCAAAGCTTGCTTCAATTCCAGCAAATAGGGATTTTTCTCAGCCATATAATTGAATTTCTCTGCCGGTGTGTAAGGAAGCCGGTTCACTTTTTGGGGATCTACACGCGGATTGATTTCTAATCTTGGCGCGTCAAGGCGGCTTTTGAGATAAGTGAGCAGTTCATAACGCACATTGGCCATTGCTTCCAGCTGATGTGTGTTGTCCAAAGCAATTTCAATGGTCGTGCCTTCCAGTTTGAATTCTTTGTTTAAACTGATTTCTTCCGTCGTTGAATTGCCTGCCATCCTCCGTTTTTCGGCAAATTCATACCAATGCGTTTGTAATGTCTCTAATGACAATGCGTCCTTTATGGCATTATTAGGAGCATTGGCTATGGCATTTTCAATCTCTCCTTGTGGCGATTCCTTAACAGCTATATCTGCATTAGGCGCACTTGGGGCTAACGCGATGGTATTTTTTAACTTCGACGGAGCCTGTGCAGGTTGGGTTGCACGCGTCTGGGCATCCGTATGATTTCCATTGGTTGAAAATCCGTTGGCAGGAATTCCATTAGTCTTGGCTTCTACGGGCGTTGCCGGATCAGGATTTAAGGGTTTTAATTCGGGCTCAACTTTTTTTTTTGCCGTTTCATCAACGGCGGTAAGGGAGGAAAGTTGAAGAACATGGGGCAGATTAGCAAGCTTCATCAAACATAGCTCGACATGCAACCGCTGATTTTTTGCCGATTTATAATTGATATCACATTGACTTGCAATGCTAAGCGCCGATAATAAAAAGCTCATATCAGCCAGTGCAGATTGCTGCTGATATTTTCGTTCCGCTGATTCCGAAACCTGCAAAAGCGTTACAGTTTGCGGATCTTTGCAAACCAACAAATTTCTGAAATGCTCTAAAAGTCCGACCACGAACAGATGGCCGTCAAAGCCCTTTCTTAAAATTTCATCAAACAAAACAAGGGAACGTGCAATGCTGCCGGAAGTCAGCGCGTCTGTGATTTTGAAATAATAATCATAATCCAGAATGTGCAGATTTTCCAGCACAGCCTCGTAAGTAAGCCTGTTATCCGTTGAGAAAGTCACATTAAGGTCAAACATCGAAAGCGCATCCCGAAGACCGCCATCCGCCTTTTGACCGATTAATTCCAATGCTTCTTTTTCTGTTTCAATGCCTTCTTTCTTCGCAATATCGGAGAGGTGATAAGCGATATCTTTCGGCTGAATGCGGTTGAAATCGAAGATCTGGCAACGCGAAAGAATGGTCGGCAGGATTTTATGCTTTTCTGTTGTAGCCAGGATAAAAATGGCATAACCCGGCGGCTCTTCCAATGTTTTCAAAAATGCATTGAAAGCCGCTTGCGAAAGCATGTGAACCTCATCAATAATATAGATCTTGTACTTCCCCGTTTGAGGCGGGTAACGAACCTGATCGATGAGGTTACGGATATCTTCGACGGAGTTATTAGAAGCAGCATCCAGCTCGTGAATGTTGAATGATGCATTGTTTTGAAAGCTTACACAAGATTCGCAAGCTCCGCAGGCTTCCACATCATCGCCAAGGTTCTGGCAGTTAATGGTTTTGGCCAAAATCCGTGCGCATGTGGTCTTTCCAACCCCTCTTGGCCCGCAAAAAAGGAAGGCCTGCGCCAGGTGATTGGTGCGGATTGCGTTTTTTAATGTTGTAGTGATATGTGACTGGCCAACCACCGAGTCGAAAGTGACGGGACGATACTTTCTGGCCGAGACAACGAAATTATCCATAGCGCAAGATACTTCCATGCGCTCGAATTTCAAAGCTACTTTTTCTCAACAAGCGGGTAAACACGCACGTAATCGATCTCCATTTTTCGAGGGAAAATGCTGTCATCCACGCCTTTCTGTCCACCCCAATTGCCTCCAACAGCAATGTTTAAAATTAAATGAAAAGGTTTATCAAATGGCCACTGTGCCCATTCATAGCCAGCTTCTTTGGTAAAAGTAAAATAGTCCTTCCCATCGAGCAGTATCTTCACTGATTCCGGCGTCCATTCGCATGAATATGTATGAAATTCGTCAGAGACGGTCTCAACTACTACATTGTTGCCCTTATTTGTGCCAATTGAATGGTTAAATGCTTTGGTATGAACATTTCCGTGGATTTTGTTCTGGTCAAACCCGACGTGCTCCATGATATCAATTTCGCCATTATCCGGCCAGCCTTTGTTTCCATAATTATTTTCGCTCGCCAGCATCCAGATTGCCGGCCAGGTGCCGCGGCCTTTCGGCAGCTTCGCCCGGATCTCAAATTTGCCGTAAAGGAAATCTCCCTTGCCTTTCGAAACCAGTCGGGCGGAGCTGTAATTGACTTTCCCCGACTTTCCCTTGATGGCCTCAATGATCAGGTATCCATCTTCAACCTTTGCATTTTCGACCTTATCCGTATAATTCTGTAACTCATTATTCCCCCAGCCATGATCACCCAGGTCGTAATTCCATTTTTTGGGATCGGGCTTGCCGGAATAATCGAATTCATCCTGCCAGGATGGCGTGGCGGCGAACTCGTAGGTGGAGACTTTCGCTTTTGGGGTTTCTGCTGGTTGTGCGCAGGCTTGTATCCCATCCAAGCCAGTTAAGACAGCAATGAGGAATGCGAATCTTTTCATTTCTGTCCGGCTGACTGCCGCTTTGGTAATTTGGAAAGATCCACTTTTGAGAGCAGCTCATTCATCTCCATCAATTTCTTTTCTACAATTTGCTCCCCGTTGAGCTGCTTTTCAGGCTGATATTGCTTCTTGCTTTTCATAGTTTCGAGATGAGGTAAAAATCATATTCTATATTTGGCTCAAACAAAAAAATTTGATTTTCAATGCTTCCGTATACTTCAAATTTTTTGACAATTTTGGATAATTCTCGTGTGATTACAATCCTATAAAGCCTTTGCCTGCGCTCATCGCTGCCCCTGAATGCGATTAAGGATTTCGGACATTTTCGAAAAAAGTTTTCTATAATCTGAAAGATCGTAGCGAGTACTTTACTTAAATCATTATTGTTGCTTTCGACAAGATCACTTAGTTTTCCTGAATCAAGGGTATCTAGCAAAGCCAGATTGTATGTGTTTGCCGACGTCGTGAGGTCAAGTGTTACAACTTTTCTAATTTCCTTAATTGTACTCACACTAACAAATTCGTAACGCAGTTTGTGGTGGGATAGAGAAAACGGATAAAAATCTTCCTGCATATAATATATTTTAGTGTGTGAATCGATCCTCAAACATAATCCTTTTCTCCAATTTATGAAAGCACATTAATGATCCGAAACTGACCAAATACTTGTAATTTCGCAGCAGAGATATTTAATAAATGAATGAGGGAAATTAAGCTCAGTACTGAGGTTGGGGTTGCCGCAGCGGATTGGAAAATTAACCAGCATTCCAAGATTGTGACCATTGGGTCTTGCTTTGCAGATGTGCTTGGTAGTCAGCTTTCTGCGTATAAATTCAAGGTTCTTAACAATCATTTTGGGACTGTTTTTAATCCGCTTGCTATTGCGAAAATTCTGGATGCGACGCTGGAAAGTAAGCAGCCGAATCCAGCATTGTTTGTAGAGAATTCCGATAGGATCTGGCTTCACCACGATTTTCATTCGTCACTATATGGAAGGGATCAGGCGGAATTGCTGGCACAGCTGACGGACAAGATGGCGACTGCAAGAGCATTTGTGCAAAAGGCCGATCTTTTGGTCATTACATTTGGGACTGCGTTTGGCTACCGGCATAAGCAGACCAATCAGATCATTGGTAATTGTCACAAACTGCCTTCCGACCGCTTCGTAAAAGAATTGCTGCATCCCGACCAGATCATGATCGCATATGAGCAGCTGATTCAAAAACTGCAGTCTTTCCAAAGAAACCTAAGGGTCATATTAACGGTGAGTCCGGTAAGACATACGCGGGACACGTTGCCGCTGAATCAGGTCAGCAAGTCCACATTACGGCTGGTTTGCCATCGCTTGTCTGAAAAATACAAACAAGTGGAGTATTTTCCATCTTATGAAATCATGGTGGATGAGCTGCGTGATTACCGTTTTTATGAAGATGATCTGATCCATCCCAACAAGCTTGCAGAGGACTTTATTTTTAATGTTTTTTCCAAAGCATTTATTGATAGTGACGCCCTCCATTTTATGAAAGAGTGGGACGGAATACGGCAAATGATGCTGCACCGGCCTTTGCACGGGCACACGGAAAGCCATCAGAAATTATTGAAAAGCGTGCTGGCTAAATTAAATGCGCTTTATTCACAAATTGATGTTACGAAAGAAATCAGGGAACTTGAAGAGAAGATCCACGAATTTTCAGATGTGAGATAAACTCATTAGGAACAATTCGTGTTGCATAATATCAGAGTAAAAGATTACACATTTTTAAGTTTCCAAGACGTCGCTAACAGATTGTAACGGGGTCTTAACCAGTATAATGGGAGAATTTACTATCAATAAAGAGAAAGTTTTACAGGCGCTCAGCACTGTTGAAGAACCTGACCTGAAAAAGGACCTGGTTACACTAGGTATGATCCAGGACATTGAAATCGGGGTTAATCAGGTGAGGTTTACGGTTGTTCTTACAACGCCTGCCTGCCCTTTGAAAGAGTTGATCCGCAGGAATTGCGAGGCGGCCATCCACGAACATTTAAGTCCTGACGTTGAGGTTGTTATCAAACTTACGGCCAATGTCACTTCCACACGCCAGTCGGGGCCGATTATCCCAGGCGTAAAGAATGTGATTGCTATATCTTCGGGAAAAGGTGGGGTTGGTAAATCAACCGTTACTGCAAATCTGGCAATGGCACTGCACCGTTCAGGCGCTAAGGTGGGCATTATCGATGCGGACATCTTCGGGCCTTCGATCCCGGTTATGTTCGGCGCTGAAAATATGCAGCCGACAATTACACCGAAGGATGGTAAAAACTACATTAACCCGATCCGCCAATATGGAATTAAAATGATCTCCATTGGTTTCCTGACACCGCCTGATAGCGCAGTAGTTTGGCGCGGTCCGATGGCCAGTCAGGCTTTGAAGCAGTTTTTTGCAGATACGGATTGGGGTGATCTTGATTATCTACTGATAGATTTACCTCCCGGAACAAGCGATATACATTTAACATTGGTGCAAACGGTGCCGGTTACCGGGGCAGTAATTGTTACAACGCCTCAGAAAGTTGCCCTGGCGGATGCTATTAAGGGTTTGCAAATGTTCAAACAACCACAGATCAATGTTCCGATCCTGGGTGTGATTGAAAATATGGCTTGGTTTACGCCGGAAGAGCTGCCCGATCATCAGTATTATATTTTTGGAAAAGGCGGAGGCCAGTTGCTTGCTGACAAGTTTGATGTTCCATTACTGGGTCAGATTCCGCTTGTGCAGGGCATAAGGGAGGCTGGCGATGAAGGTCGGCCGGCTGTGATGGATGTGAATCCAATTGTAAATGATGCATTTCGCGATGCTGCCGAGTCTCTGGCTCAACAGGTGGCGATCAGAAATGCTTCGAAGGAAAAAACGCAGCCTGTTGAAATCCAGGTTTCAGCGTGATGTTAATAATTTGATTTTTTGGATATATTCTTGCATCTTAGCAAATAGATTTTTTTAAAATGGATTCAAAAGAAAAAACAATAGAACTCATCGAGCAAGCGCTCGATTCGGTACGACCTTACTTGCATGCAGACGGCGGAGATGTGAAATTTGTGGAACTGACTGATGATCTGGTCGTTAAATTGGAATTGCAGGGCTCTTGCCAAAGCTGCCCGATGAGCGCAATGACATTTCGCGCAGGTCTTGAAGAATCCATCCGTAAAGCTGTCCCGCACGTAAGCAAAGTGGTTGCTGTAAATGTCGCTGAACTGGCCTGAAACAGGTCGTTTTTTATAACCTTATTTTTAATAAAAGCAGCTTTTCTAAAACGGAGGCTGCTTTTTTATTTAAAATTCCCCGGCATTGCAGCCAGAAATTGATTCGTCTCGATTAGTAAGTTATATTGCGCGTAAGATTTAGAAGATTTTACCTGATTATAAAATATGCGCATCGGAATATTTTTCGGAGGACCGTCCCGGGAAAGGGAAATTTCATTTGCTGGTGGAAAAACTGCTTTTGAACATCTGGACAAGTCACTTTTTGAGCCAGTTCCGGTCTTTGTTGATAGTTTCGGACGCTTTATCCTGCTTGAAAAAGTGTTAATGTATTCAAGTGAGGTCCGGGAATTTTATCCGTCAAGAAGCATTCATCAGACGGGCTATAAAACTTACATTGAGTCTCATCCTGAGCTTGCTGATCAGCCCATCCCCGCAGAAATCGGGACATTATTATCTCCTGATCAGTTCAAAGAACATTTCGACTTTGCATTCCTGGCCATGCACGGCCCTGATTGCGAGGACGGCGCGATCCAGGGTTTGTTGGAGTGGTATAAGATACCTTACAGCGGTCCGGGTTTAATGGGATCGGCTGTGGGAATTGATAAAATCCTTCAAAATGAAATGATCGCGCTGGTGAACGGACAGCAGAAAAAAAGCTGGACGCTGCGATATGATCAATGGGTTCCGCGAGAGTATCCCATTCTATTTCAGGTTCTTAAAAAACATTTAGGGCTCCCATTGGTGATCAAAGCCCCACATCAGGGATCGTCGATCGGTGTTGCGATCGTTAAAGGTGATTCTTTGGAAGAGTTTATATCCGCTGTAAATCAATGCTTTTTTCAGGTTGAGCTGTATGGCACGACCTGGAATGCGCTGGATGGCGCCGAAAAACAGGCCTGGGCACAAAAAATGGCTAATCTTGATGAAGGGATCGGTTTTCCGGTAGTTTTGAATGGGGAAACTATTTATCACCCGGCGAAGCTTACAGCAGTGCTGGACGGCTATTTCTCGAAAGGTAATGAGCATGCATTGTTGAGCAGTTCAAATGGGGAAGACCAGGTTTTGATAGAAGAGTTTATTGAAGGACAGGAATTCTCCTGCGGCTGCATTCAGTTTGATGACGGTAAATCATTGGCTCTCCCGCCCAGCGAGGTGATAAAAATGGTCCAGGTTTTTGATTTTAATGCAAAATATAAGCCAGGCGCGAGTCTCAAACGTATTCCCGTTGATACGACGCTGGAAAAGAACCAGGAAATTCAAAAGGTCATAGCCACCGTTTTCGAACAGCTGGGCATTAACGTTTGCGTCCGTATCGACGGATTTCTCACGCCTGACGGCACGATTGTCCTCCACGACCCGAATACTATCCCCGGAATGTCACCTACGTCATTCATTTTCAAGCAAATGGCTGAAATTGGGCTGAATGTTACGCAGGCATTGACCTATCTCGTAAGACAGTCAATCCGGGAAAGGATTCGCTCGGGAAAAAATACGTGGCAGCTTAGAAGTCTGCTGGATAGTCTCGATGAAAAAATCGTGGCTGAGAATGCGAAAAGCAAGCCTTTGAAATACATTGTTTTTGCCTCTACGGACGAGGAATACACGGCTGCAAGAGCAAAATACGGAAAATTGAATGCAGCGGGAGAAGTGAAACCGGTTCCGGTTCTACATGCTTCGGATGGAAAATATTATGTATTGACCAACCCGCTGATGTTCAAGGAGTATGTTGCCGATGTGGAGGCACTGTTACACGCAGAACGCCATCCTCTACTAACTGAAACCTCGGAACGAGCTGCCGCAACCACAGCATTTTACGCAGGCAAGGTTAACTTTCAGGTGAAGATTCATAACCAACTGGAATCGCTGGAAGTTTAATTTGAATTTGCTGATCATTCCTATTTTGCTGATTAACTATTTAGCTTTACACAGAGATTTCATTCCTTTTAGAAAAATATAACATTAATGGCACACGGCGCTGAAAAAGTAAGATTAAGCCTGCAAAAGGAGAATACAGGATGGAAGAAGTGGGGACCTTATTTGTCTGAACGCCAGTGGGGAACGGTCCGCGAAGATTACAGTGGAAACGGAGACGCCTGGAATTACATTACGCATGAAATGGCGCTTTCGAAAGCCTATCGCTGGGGTGAGGACGGAATTGGCGGTTTTTCTGACAATAAACAACATATATGCTTCTCTTTCGGATTTTGGAATCACAATGATAAGATCCTGAAAGAAAGGATTTTTGGTCTCACAAACCGGGAATCTAACCATGGGGAGGATGTGAAGGAAATGTACTATTATCTGGATAGTACGCCGACCCATTCCTACACCAAGATGCTGTATAAATATCCGCAAAACCCCTTTCCTTACGAAAAGTTGCGCCAGGAAAACGGCCGCCGCGGTAAGGAAGATCCTGAATACGAAATCATGGACACGGGCGTGTTTGAGAATGATGAGTATTTCGATATTTTCATTGAGCACGCAAAGGCGGACGAGGAGGACATTATGATGAAGGTGACGGTTTTTAACCGTGGCACCAAAGATGCCCCCATCACCGTTCTGCCTACGATTATGTTCCGAAACACGTGGTCCTGGGGATATGAGGCTTTCAATTATAAGCCGATTATGAACGGCATTTCAAACCGGCTGATTGAGGTTACACACCGGAAACACGGGAAATACAACCTTTACCTGGACGGTGCAGACGAATTGTTGTTTTGTGAAAATGAAACCAACTTTAAGAAACTTTACGGAACTGCGAATAACACTGCGTATCCGAAAGACGGGATCAATGACTATATTGTAAGCAACAAAAAAACGAATACTGTTAACCCGAACAGCATTGGCACCAAGGCCTCGGCGCGGTTTACGAGAACAATTAAGGCAGGCGAAAGCACAACATTTAGACTAAGATTTGTAAATCACTCTATATCAGAGCCATTTGGCGGTTTTGAAGATCTGTTCGCTAAAAGGATCAGGGAGGCGGACGAGTTTTATGATGATCTTCAGCGCGATGTAGCGGATGCTGATCTGCGGTCCATTCAGCGGCAGGCTTATGCAGGCATGTTGTGGAGCAAGCAATTTTATTATTACAATGTTTATGAATGGTTAAAAGGCGATCCGGCGCAGCCAGGGCCTAATCAGGGTAGGAAATGGGGGCGAAATTCCGGGTGGAAACATTTGTACGCGGCCAATATCATCTCGATGCCTGATAAATGGGAATATCCCTGGTTCGCGGCCTGGGATCTTGCTTTTCACTGCGTCCCGCTGGCACGCGTAGATGCGGATTTTGCCAAAAGACAGCTCGAAATACTGCTTCGCGAATATTACATGCACCCGAACGGCCAGATTCCGGCTTACGAATGGAATTTTTCCGACGTCAACCCGCCGGTTCATGGCTGGGCAACCTGGAAAGTATATGAAATTGACCGTGAGCAGAATAACGGCGTTGGCGACATTGAATTCCTTGAAAAAATATTCCATAAGCTGCTTCTGAACTTCACCTGGTGGGTGAATCAAAAAGACGATACGGGCAACAACATTTTCAGTGGCGGCTTCCTTGGCCTTGATAATATCGGCGTTTTTGACCGGTCTACACCGATGCCGTTTGGGGGAAAACTTCAACAGGCGGACGCGACGGGCTGGATGGCCATGTATACTTTGAATATGTTGCGAATTTCGGTCGAAATTGCGCTTGTGCACCCGGTTTACCAGGATATGGCTTCCAAATTCTTCGAGCACTTCCTGCACATTGCAGGCGCTATGGAGTCTATTGGCGGTAAAAATTCGTCGATAAGCCTTTGGGATGAAGAAGATCAGTTTTATTATGATGTCATTCATATTCCGAACGGGCAAAGTATCTTGCTGAAAGTGAGGTCGATCGTAGGTCTTATCCCGCTTTTTGCGGTGGAAATCCTGGATCCGCAAAATCTTGATAAAATGCCTGTCTTCAAACGGCGTGTGGAGTGGGTCTTGGCAAACAGGCCCGATCTGGCTCGGCTAATCTCGCGTTGGTTTGAGTCCGGGAAAGGGGAGAACAGACTGCTGTCGATCCTACGGGGTCACCGGATGAAAATGATCATGAAACGAATGTTGGATGAGAATGAATTTCTTTCCGATTATGGGGTAAGGGCTTTGTCTAAATATCACGAAGAAAACCCTTACAAATTTTATATTAACGGTGAAGTGTTGCAAGTGGATTATACTCCTGCTGAGGCACTTACGGACATTATGGGCGGGAATTCCAACTGGCGTGGTCCGATCTGGTTCCCATTGAACTACCTTATTTTTGACTCTCTCATGAAATTTCACGCTTATTATGGCGAGGATTTTATGGTAGAATATCCAACAAATTCCGGCAATTTAGCAACGATTAAGGAGGCTGCTGTGGCTATTGCCTGCCGCCTGATTGATATCTTTAAAAAGGATGCGGATGGGAACCGGGCCGTGTATGGAGTTGATCAGAAAATGCAGAAAGACCCGAATTTCAACGAACACATTCTGTTTTACGAATATTTCCACGGGGATAATGGTCGCGGCTGCGGCGCAAGTCACCAGACAGGCTGGACGGGATTAGTTGCAGAATTGATTCATAAAACCGCCAAGGAAACCGCAAAGCAGCCCGAAAAGGAAGAGCTGGAAATCATCAAGTAACTCAACAAAACATAAGGTATATTATTCAATTAATTCCATTCAATCAAATTATGACTGCAAAATTGGAACCCAGTGTAATGACCAAAGTGAGCAGCTGGCTCAACGGTGATTATGATATCGATACCAAACAATCCATTCAACAATTAATCGATGAAGGAAACGATACTGAACTGACAGACGCATTTTATAAAGACCTGGAATTCGGGACGGGTGGGCTGAGAGGCCTCATTGGTATAGGTTCCAACCGCATGAACCGTTACACTGTGGGAACGGCGACACAAGGTTTGGCAAATTATTTGAACCAGGCATTCCCAAATGAAGAAATAAAAGTGGCGATTGCTTACGACAGCCGCATTAAATCCGACGAATTTGCAAAAATCATTGCCGATATTTTCTCTGCAAATGGCATAGCCGTTTACCTTTTCGAAGCACTCCGTCCTACGCCGGAGCTTTCCTTTGCGATCCGTTTACTAGGTTGTAAAAGCGGCGTGGTAGTAACGGCATCGCACAATCCAAAGGAATATAATGGTTATAAGGCATATTGGGACGATGGTTCTCAGGTGGTTGCGCCGCACGATACCAACATTATTAATGAGGTGAACGCGATCACATCCATTGAGGAAGTGAAGTTCGACGGTGATGCATCGAAAATCATCATGATAGGTGCCGAGGTTGATGAAAAATATATGGATCACATTCTGTCGCTTTCCATTTCAAAGGGAGCTTTGGAACGTCAGAAAGGGCTGAAAATCGTTTACACACCTTTACATGGAACGGGTGTGACATTGGTTCCGGCACTTTTAGCTAAAATGGGTTTCGAAGCAGTTACCGTCATTGAAGAGCAAGCAGAGCCGAAAGGCAATGGGCAGTTCCCTACGGTCGTTTATCCAAATCCTGAGGAGAGTGAAGCCATGTCCAAAGCCGTGGAAAAAGCGAAGGAAATTGATGCGGACCTTGTTTTGGGAACAGACCCCGATGCGGATCGTGTGGGAATTGCGGTGAAAAACCATCACGGTGAAATCCAGCTTTTAAATGGTAACCAGACAGCCAGCGTGCTGATCTATTATCTTTTGAATGCCTGGAAAGACGCAGGTAAGCTAACAGGCTCTCAGTTTGTTTGTAAAACCATCGTTACCACCGATTTAATTGACAAAATGGCCGCGGCCTACGACGTTAAATGTTACAATACGCTGACCGGTTTCAAATACATCGCGCAGGTAATCCGTGAAAAAGAAGGCGTTGAGCAATTCATCGGCGGTGGCGAGGAAAGCTACGGTTATCTGATCGGTGACGCGGTTCGGGATAAAGATGCCATTGCTTCCTGCGCTATGATCGCGGAATTGACGGCTTATGCAAAAGACAAAGGGCTGAGCCTGTTTGATATGCTGATGGAAATCTACAAACAGTTTGGTTTCTATTACGAAGGACTCATTTCTTTGACCAAAAAAGGGAAATCAGGGGCGGATGAGATTCAGCAAATGATGGCCGATTTCCGTGCCAATCCGCCGAAGACTTTGGCAGGCTCGCCTGTGATCAGAATGGATGATTACAAAGCGCTTAGCACTGTGGACTTTACCAGCGGAACTTCACATTCCATTCCATCGGGGGAAATGGGCATTGAGCCATCTAATGTGCTTCAATTCTTTACAGAGGACGGAACGAAGTTTACTTGCCGCCCATCCGGAACAGAGCCTAAAATCAAATTTTATGTAGGCGTTCGGGCGGCTTTGGAGAAAAACGAAGATTTCGACAGCGTTTACGCGAGCTTGAAAGAGAAAGTAGCCTCGATTGGCGAAGAGCTTGGGTTGAAATAATCATTTGAAAAACATCATGCAAATAGCCACTTACTTCCGGGTGGCTATTTGCTTTTATATTTGAATAGAAAAGCGCCGGACCTTACAATGCATTTGAATTATAACTTGCTTACCAATAACGCCTCCCGCTCATTTTGGCTGGTGGTTTTTATTACGTTTTGCTGCTCGGGATATTCGCATGCCCAGCAGGGCGGGACGGTTACGCTTTCTGGAAAAGTCACTGATGAAAAAACAGGCAAGCCGCTTCCGTTTGCCAATGTGTTCATCAATAATTCAACCATAGGAACGAATGCGGACGAAAACGGTAATTACCGGCTGACCAATTTGTCTATTGGCAACCTGGAAATGGCCGTTTCGTTTTTGGGTTACGAAACTGTGAAGCAGACATTGCGTTTTGAGCAGCCCGGTGTTAAGACCGTTCTTTTCAAATTAAGGGAAGGTATGGAGCTGGAAGGTGTGACCGTTTATGCCAAAAAGAATAAGAAACGCGAGAAATATTTGAAGATCATTACCCGCGAATTGCTAGGAAACAGCCGTTTTAGCAAGCAATGTAAGATCCTTAACCCGCAGGTTTTGAAGATTTCGGAGGACGATGATAAACATTTAACCGCACAAACAACCAAGCCGCTGATCATTGAAAACCTTGCATTAGGCTATCGCATTCATCAGGATCTGGATGATTTTGATTATTTCAACGGGAAGGTTTATTATGGCGGAAGTACGCGGTTTGAATTGCTCGTTCCAAAAGATAGCTTGCAAAAAAAGCAGTGGCGGGCGAACCAGAAGATAGCCTATCAGGGCTCTGTGAAGCATTTATTGTCGAGCATGGTTTCGGATAGTTTACAGGAACAAGGTTTTAAAGTTTATCAGGCTATCCCCGATTCCATGAGACGGTTTAACACGGTGCGTACACAAAACGGGTATAACACCATTGCCAATCACCTGCATAATCGCATAGAGCAAGTGCGGGGAATGCGATTGATCCGCCCCGGCGAGCTGGTGACCGAGCGGTTAGTGGTTTCAGGCACGCAGCTGGAAGTGTTTTTTATGAAGAAAAAAGGCCGCTCTCCTTATTCAGATATGCCTTACGCATACACGCAAATCACGTTGCCGCAGGGTTATATGGTGATCACGCCATCGGGCTGGGTATCGATTCCAATGGGTTTTGAGATTGCAGGTGACCTTGGCAATGATCGTTTTTCATCACTTTTACCTGCCGACTGGAAGAGAGACGATTAGCTATTTCAGCTTCGTTGGCAATGTTTTGTTTTCAAGCAACACATATGGCGCATGCACATCCCAGGTGGGTTTCAAACTTTCCTTGTTCAGAAAGCCTTTGGAAAAATTCCCTAAGACAATGTCTTCATCGCCATCCCCATCATAATCTTCCACATCCATACAAATCCATCGCCCATGCTTATGCACAGGAACGGCATAGGGTTGGAAACGAGGTTTTTTTTCAGGCGTCAAGCCATTCTGTTCGAAATAAAGAAAACCTTCCTCAGGCTTTTTTTCAAAGTCTGCAAAAAAGGCGATGGTGGCAATGTCTATGTCTCCGTCTTTATCAAAATCCGCAGCGATAGCTTTTGTGCACCCATTTATGGGGAAAAAATGCGTTTGCTTAAACTGGAAATTTCCCGTTTCTTCATAAATATAAAGGCCATGATAAGGTTTCAGAATCCTTGAAAAATCACTGTTATCGCCGGCTGTATAAATAATGTCGAGCTTGCCGTCATGGGTAACATCAACCAGCTGAAAGCTGCTGGAACCGTAAACGGAAGGAAATCGGAGTACATTTTTTTCAGTAAAACCGCCCTGCTTATTATTGATAAAAACCCATATTCCTTCGTCTCCGTGTGCAAAGAGCGTTATAATATCTGGCCACCCGTCGCCATTCAGGTCGCGTATATGGCTTTCCGTTGCCCCTGGCATTTCTCTCACAGCCACCTTTTCAAACTTGTGCCCGGCAAGTTGTTTCAGTAAATACAATCCGCCCCGGTTGTGCCCGAACGCGCAGACCAGGTAATCCTGCAAACCATCTTTGTTGAAATCAATGGGCTGGCTTTGTATGGGCCGGGTGAGGTCATTTGAGATCAGTTCAGGCTTTGCGCCGGGCTTTTCGTTTAATGTTAAAATCTGGCCCTTCGTAATGTCCAGGGCGCGCATGCCACCCATGGAAGTGATGGTCATTTCGGGTTTTCTTTGAGTGGGAAAACAAATGTCAATCGCCGGGGAGGAAAGTTTGGTCACCAGTTTTCGCAGTTCCAAATTATCGGAAACGTACAAACCCGGATTTTCCAGGTCACTGGTGTAAATACGGTGCTGAGATGAGTCAATCGCAACCAGTAATGTACTGCTGACAGCCTTCGGAATAACTTTTGACTGTTTTAATTCAAAAATAGCCCAATCGCGCGTTTGTTTGTAACCGTTAGAAACTTGCAACGTATCCGGCGCAAGGGTTTGATAATAATGTACAAGCTTGTTCCAGTCGGCAGAGGACAGTGCAGACTGCTGGTTATGCAGATAAATGTTCCCTTCCAAAACTTCGATCCCAAGCTGCTCGGCCATTGCTGGTAACACGCCATTTATCCATGTGGATTTATCCAAAAGTGCCGGATCCGGAAGCTGGTGGCAGTTTGAGCAGTATTTTGCAGCCAGTGCTTTTCCCTCCGCTACGGACTCGCTGGCGTTCTTTTTACCACAGGAAATGTTACAAAGGCACAGGTAAACGGAAATCAGAAAAAAGTAATATTGAAGCCTGCGAAGATTCCTTAGCATCTCGTGAAAATAAATTTTGAGGTACAAATACTAAGATTGTACAATATGCGGCTTAACGATTTGCATGCATTCGTGTAAATAAACATTGTAAAATCGGTTATCTATGACATTATTTTATCTTTTTATAATACTATTATTTCATTACTTAAAAATTTTAGTCCGAAACAGCCAATTATTTGTGGAAATAATGATAGATTTGACTGCTTAATAATTATTAACCTAACCGCGTATTATGAAAAGAATCTACAAGAACTCCGGAAGGAGTATCTTCTTCTCCTTCATGCTCAGTTTCGCAGCAATTGTTGCATTCGCACAAGAACGTAAAGTAACAGGAAAGATCACCGACCTCGCCGGAACAGGCATTCCAGGAGCGACGGTTGTCTTGAAAGGAACCCAAACGGGAACAAACACAAATGGTGACGGCGATTTTTCTATTAACGTAGGAAATAGCGGCACATTGGTAATCAGCTTTGTTGGTTACAAAACAAAAGAAGTGACTGTGGGCAACCAGAGTGTCATCAACATTCAGATGGAAGATGACATTTCGGCGTTAGAGGAAGTTATCGTAACGGGTTACACCATCGATAGCAGGAGAGAAACAACGGGTGCGGTTTCCACAGTTAAGTCAAAAGACTTAACGGCAACCCCATCAGGAAACGTTGAACAGCAATTACAAGGGCGCGTGGCCGGGGTTACGGTGATCACAAATGGTCAGCCGGGAACATCCAGCCAGATCCGCGTAAGGGGTTTTGGCGCTTTTGGTGGTAACGAGCCATTGTATGTGGTTGACGGGGTGCCAACAGGATCAACAGATTTCCTTAATCCTGATGACATTGAAACAACAACCGTACTGAAAGATGCGGCGGCGGCTTCCATTTACGGAGCACGTGCAGCGAACGGTGTAATTGTTTACACGACCAAAAAAGGTACAAAGAAGGCTAAGAAACTGAGCGTTACATATGATGGACTTTTCGGGGTAACGACGCCTGGTAAAGGACAAACGATGCTGACACCTCAGGAACAAGCTGACTGGACATGGCAGGCGATCAGAAATGACGCATTCCAGGGTGATTCACTTCCGAAATTCACCAATGTTGCCAGCGGACAGTACGGCTCAGGTGACAAGCCGGTTTTGCCCGATTACATTAACGTAGGTGGAAAAACAGGCGTTGTGGGTGAACTGGACCTTGCTGCTGAAAAGTTGAAATACAATGTTGACCCGGCGCGCGGCTCCATTTATCAGGTTGTAAGGGCCAACAAGCAGGGAACAGACTGGTATGATGCGATCACAAGAAATGCCCCGTTGCAGAGACATTCACTGGGCTTTTCTGGTGGTGGTGACAACAACCGGTTTTATGCAGGTTTCAGTGTTCAGGATCAGAAGGGTATCATGTTGAACAATGGTTTCAAACGTTATGCCTTCCGTATTAACACTGAATTTGATGTGCTTAAAAACCTGAGAATTGGTCAGAACGCACAGTTCACTTACTTACAGGTGCTTGGCCAGGGCGGTGGAAATGGTGGACAAGGTGTGGCAGCGGATGAAAATGACATCCTTTCTGCATTCCGTATGCCTTCAATCATCCCGGTTTACGATGAATTCGGCGGTTATGCAGGAACGGCAGCAAAAGGTTTCAACAACCCGCGTAACCCGGTTGCCAGCAGGGACGGTCTGAAAAACAACGCAGGCTTCGCAGGAAACGGTTTCGGTAACTTCTATATCGAACTGGATGTGATCCCTGGTTTGACTTTACGTTCAAGCATTGGCGCACAGTATGCCAACTATGCAAACAGAGGTTTCAGCAGATTACAATATGAAAACTCTGAAAATAACTCAGCATTTGGTTACAACGAAGGTTCAGGGCACCGTTTCAGCTGGACGTTGACAAACACTGCCAACTTCAAGAAAACGTTTGGCTTGCACAATCTGGATGTGATCATTGGTCAGGAAGCGTTGAATACAGGGGTCGGAAAAAATCAGAACTCATCTGGTTTGAACCCATTCTCTACGGATATCAACTATATCAACATGAATAACGTTGGTTCAAAACAGGTTTTCAGTGACTATTATAAAGGAGTTAACTTCTACTCACTGTTTGCCCGCGCCAACTATACATTCAATGACCGCTACATTCTGACAGGGGTTGTGCGTCGCGACGGTTCTTCCCGTTTTGGTGCAAACAACCGTTACGGGGTGTTCCCTGCGTTCTCAGCAGCATGGAGAATTTCGTCCGAAAACTTCATGAAGAGCGTTCCTTTCGTAACAGAGCTTAAACTTAGAGGTGGTTACGGTCTGATGGGTAACTCCAATAACGTGGATCCAAACAACCAGTACAGCTTGTACGGCGCGAGTCTTGGCCAGTCATCTTACGATATCAATGGAACCAACTCAAGTGCAGTAGAAGGATACTACAGAACACGTATCGGTAATAAAAGCGCTAAGTGGGAAACCAGTATTACCAAGAACATTGGTATCGACGGAACATTCCTGAAAGGCAAACTGGATATCATTATTGACCTTTGGCAAAAAGATACCAAGGATCTTTTGTTCCAGGTTCCGATCACTGCAACTGCCGGATATGATGCAGCTGCTCCTTCTGTTAACGTTGGTAAAATGTCAAACAAGGGAATTGACTTGCAGATCATTAACCGTGGCCGCATTACAAATGACCTTGGTTATGAAGTGAACTTCACGGCTGGTATTCTTAAGAACAACATTGAGTCGCTTGCTCCGGGGATTAAATACCTGACAGTAAACCCTGATTTCCGCGGCATACAGCCTATCAGAAACCAGATTGGTTATGCGATCTCATCTTTCTACGGATACAAAGTAATGGGTCTCTTTGCTGACAAGGCAGAAGTGGATGGAGCGCCTGCACAGGATGGCAAAGCCCCTGGCCGTTTCCGTTATGAGGATGTTAGTGGTGACGGTGTGATCAATTCGGATGACAGAACGTATCTGGGAAGTCCGGTTCCGAAATTTACTGGCGGTATTAACCTTAAATTCACTTTCAAAGGATTTGATGTTGAAACTTACATGTATACTTCTGTTGGAAACAAGATCTTCAACGTTTCTAAATGGTTCACTGATTTTTATCCATCTTTTACAGGAGCAGCAGTTAGTGATCGCGTAAAAAACTCATGGTTGCCAACAAACACGAACACAAATACGCCGATCTTTGAAAGCACTTCTAATTTCAGCACCAACACGCAGTCAAACTCTTTCTATGTTGAAGACGGAACATTCTTCCGTATGCAAAATATAACCCTTGGCTATACATTGCCGGGTAACATTTTGGCTAAGCTTCGCATGTCTAAATTGCGCGTGTTTGCTTCAACGAACAACTTGTTCACTGTAACGAAGTATCAAGGTCTTGATCCGGGAGTTGGCGGTAACGCAGATACGAACTTTGGTATCGACGTTGGTAACTACCCGATTACAAGAAGCTACACTTTGGGTATCAATTTAGGTTTCTAAAATCGAAGAAACACAAGGATTATTTCACAACATCGGTTTAGACAGATTTTGATAAAAATGAATAAAATGAAAAATCAAATTTCGAAAAAAGGAGGGTTGGCGCTGTTATTGGTGATTATGCTGATCGGCTACTCCTGTAAAGAAACTTTCCTCGATATTCCGGCAACCGGCCAGCTCGATGAAGCGCAGCTTTCGACCAAAAAAGGGATTGAAGGCGTGCTCGTATCCGTGTACGGCCAGCTGAACGGGCGTGCAAACCGTATGGCGAGCGCCAGTAACTGGGTGTGGGGAAGTATTCGCGGAGGCGACGCCAACAAAGGAACGGATCCAGGGGATTTCAGTGATATCAACCCGATCCAGCGCTTTGAATATCAGACCACGCAAGGTGTGATCCTGGATAAATGGAAAGGTAACTACGAAGGTGTAGCCCGCGCTAACCTGGTGATCAAGCTGCTCGGCGTTGCGCAGGCAGACGTTACAGAAGACGACAAGAAAAGAATCGGCGGTGAGGCTCGCTTTTTGAGAGCACATTACTATTTCGAACTGAAACGCGGCTTTAACAATGTTCCTTTTGTTGACGAAACAAAAGACTACGGCACAGGCATTGAGGCAGTTCCTAACACTGTTGAGCTTTGGCCTTTGATTGAAGCAGACATGAAAAATGCCTATGAAAGCCTCCCTGAAACGCAAACTGCGGCAGGTCGGGCTAACAAATGGGCTGCTGCTGCTTATCTGGCCAAGATCTATATGTACCAAAAGAAGTTTACCGAAGCAAAGGCCCTTTACGACCTGATCATTGCCAATGGTAAAACAACAAATGGTAAAAAATTCGGTCTGGTTCCTAAATTCCAGGATGCATTTAAAGCTTCAAATGATAACAATTCCGAATCGGTTTTTGCGATTCAAGCTGCGGCTAATACGGGAAGCGTAAACAATGCAAACCCTGAATTTGACCTTAACTGGCCTTATAACACGGGTCCGAATGGTCCGGGTAACTGCTGTAGTTTCTTCCAGCCAAGCTTTGAGCTGGGTAACTCTTTCCGTACGGATGCAGCAGGACTTCCTTTGCTGGATGGTTCTTACAATGCAGCTGGCAAAGAATTGAAAACGGATATGGGCCTTAAATCCTCTGATCCGTTTACGCCGGATGCAGGTCCTGTTGATCCACGTCTTGATCACTCAATCGGTCGTCGCGGTCTTCCATTCCTTGACTGGATCGATCACCCAGGTAACGACTGGATTCGTAACCAACCGAATGCAGGACCTTATACGCCTAAGAAATATGCTTACTACAAGTCAGACATTGGCTCATTGCAAGATAACAGCTCATGGACACCTGGTTACACAGCGATCAACGTGAACATTATCCGCTATGCTGACGTGCTTTTAATGGCAGCAGAAGCTGAAATCGAAGTAGGATCCTTGGAAAAAGCGAGAGAGTATGTAAACCTTGTCCGCACACGTGCTGCGAATCCGGAAAGTTTCGTAAAACGTGCCAATGGCGCAGCTGCTGCCAACTATGTGATCAGCACTTACAAAACCGCATTCGCAAGCAAGGATGCAGCCCGCACCGCAGTTCGTTTCGAAAGAAAACTTGAACTTTCAGGTGAAGGTCATCGCTTTTTTGACCTTGTACGCTGGGAAATTGCAGACTCTGCAATCAATGCTTACCTTACTTATGAAGGTAAAAAACTAAGCGGAGCTTTGGGTGGAACGAAATTCACAGTGAAGAAAAATGAGTTTCTTCCAGTTCCTCAGGAGCAAGTTGACTTGTTGGGTAAAGACGTTCTTGTACAAAACCCAGGTTATTAATTTTTTTCAGAATTGTTAAAAAAAAGGAGGTGGTATTAGTTTACCATCTCCTTTTCTTAATTTCGAGATATCCCCCACTTTCGTTGTTTTAAAATGAATCCACTTTTACGCTTAAAGTATCTATTGCCGGCATTGCTGGTTGCAGCCCTGCTCACTTCCTGCAACAAAAAACTGAAAACATTCACGCAGCTCGACAGCGATGAAACGGGGATTCAGTTTTCAAATCGCATCGCGGAAAATGATACAATGAACATTCTGGCGTTTGAGTATGTGTATAATGGCGGTGGCGTAGCACTGGGCGACTTCAATAATGACAGCCTGCCCGATGTTTACTTTACCGGAAACTCGGTCGACAATAAATTATATCTTAATAAAGGTGATTTCAAATTCGAAGACGTCACACAGAAGGCGGGTGTGGAAGCCAAAGATAAGTGGGCAACCGGCGTAGCGCTGATCGATATCAATGCGGATAATTTGCTGGACATTTATGTATGCGCTTCCGTGCGCGAAGTGGCGAAAGAGCGTGAAAATCTGCTTTATGTAAATCAGGGACTGGACGAAAACAAAGTTCCGGTTTTTAAAGAAATGGGTAAGGAATACGGAGTTGCAGACACTACGCACACAACCAACGCCGCTTTTCTGGATTATGACAATGATGGCGATCTGGACCTGTTTTTGCTCGTTAATGAGATGGATGATAATAATTTTCCTAATAAATACCACAGAAAGATCGTAGACGGATCATCCAGAAGAACGGACCGGCTGTATCGAAATGATTGGGATGAAAAATTAAAACACCCCGTTTTTACCAATGTTTCAAAAGAAGCAGGAATTCTCATTGAAGGTTACGGCCTGGGCGTGAATGTGACCGACATTAATCAGGACGGGTATAAGGACATTTATGTTACCAATGATTATCTGACCAATGACCTGTTGTACATTAACAATGGTAACGGCACATTCACCGACAAAGCACCTTCCTCATTCAAGCACACTTCCCATTCTGCAATGGGTAATGACGTTGCCGATATCAATAATGATGGTCTCGTGGATGTAATTGCGGTAGATATGATGCCTGCAACCAACCGGAGAAAGAAGATGATGACGCCATCGAACAGTTACGTTACTTACCAGAACAACGAGCTTTTCGGTTACCAATATCAGGTCGCGAGAAACACATTACAGTTAAATCTGGGATCGGTTGATGGCAAAAGCAAGAATCCCGTTTTCAGTGAAATTGGTTTATTAAGCGGCATAGCCGAAACCGATTGGAGCTGGACACCTATGGTCACGGATTTTGACAATGACGGCATGCGGGACATGATTGTGACCAACGGTTTTCCCAAAGACATTACGGACCTCGACTTCATTGCTTACCGGAACGAAGTGTCGAGTGTTATGGAGCCTATGATGATGCTGGATTACATTCCAGCCGTCAAGATTGCCAATTTTGCGTTCAAGAATAAAGGGAACCTTGGTTTCGAAGATGTGTCCGAGAATTGGGGGCTGGAAGCGACAAGCTTCTCCAATGGCGCTGCCTATGCAGACCTGGACAATGACGGAGACCTGGATTTTGTGGTGAATAACATCAACGATTCTGCATTTGTCTACCGGAATAACAGCATTCAGATCAAGCCGGAGGAAAGCAACTATTTGCGTATCGCGTTCAAAGGAAGCCGTTACAACAAGGCAGGCATAGGAGCCATTGCTGAGATCACCTACGCAGATACGATGAGACAGATTTCCGAAAATTCACCTTATAGGGGTTATCTGTCGACCATTGAACCTTACGTTCATTTTGGAACAGGAAAAACCAGGAAAATAGATCAGGTAAAAGTGACCTGGCCGGGCGGCAAATCACAGATCATGAAAGATGTGAAAGCCAACCAGGTAATTACTTTCAAAGAAGCCGATGCGAAGAACACCATTGAATCGCATCAAAATGACATTTCGGTAACTGCTCTGTTTACAGACATTACATCAAACATTAACCTTCCTTACAGACACCAGGAAACGGATATCATTGATTTCAATATACAAAAACTGCTTCCCCACAAAATGTCACAATTCGGCCCCGCCATGGCCGCCGGTGATGTAAATGGAGACGGTCTGGACGATATTTTTATAGGCGGCGCCATGCATTACAAAGGCCGTTTCCTTATGCAGCAAACGAATGGAAAGTTCCAGGTTTCGGATCTCCTTCCAGGCGTGGAAGGCATTACGAAGGAAACCGAAGATATGGGCGTCCTGCTTTTTGACGCTGATAATGATAAAGATCTCGATCTGTGCATTGTAAGCGGCAGTTACGAGATCCGCGCCGACACTCCGGGGCTCAAAACATTGTTTTATATAAATGATGGGAAAGGCAAATTCAGTCTTGATACAGCCGCATTGCCGCAATTTCTGGTAAACGGTTCCTGCATAAAGGCAGTGGATTATGACAAAGACGGTGATCTGGACCTTTTTATTGGCGGTAGAGTAGAATCGGGAGCCTATCCCAAGCCGGTTTCCAGCCATATTCTCCGGAATGATACGCAAAGCAGCACCATTAAATTCTCAGATGTAACCAAGGCGATCGTGCCGGAACTGGTTAACCTCGGCCTTGTCTGCGATGCCTTATGGACCGATTATGACAATGATGGCTGGGTGGATTTGCTTGTGGCAGGAGAGTGGATGCCGCTGACCTTTTTTAAAAATGATAAGGGCAAATTCAAAATAACGCCATCTGGACTTGAAGATAAAAAAGGTTGGTGGGGAAGTCTGACAGCGGGTGATTTTGACAATGATGGTGACATGGACTACATGGCCGGAAACCTCGGTATTAATTCACTGGCGCGCGCTTCAGAAAAGCAGCCTGTGAACATGTACGCCAAAGATTTTAACAATGATGGGTATTTTGACGCGATCCCGACCGTATTCTACAAAGCGGACGACAACACATACAAAGAGTTCCCTTACAACACCCGCGACGACATGGGCAAGCAAATTATCCAGGTCCGTCAGCGTTTTCAGGAGTATAACAAGTTCGCGCAAGTTGGCCTGACGGATATCTTGAAGCCCGAAGAGTTGAAAGATGCGCTGCATGTCAGCGCTACCTGGATGAAAAGCAGCTATATAGAAAACCTGGGCAATGGCAAGTTTGCTGTGCACGAATTGCCAGTCCAGGCACAAGTTGCGCCTATCTTTGGAATGATCGCCGATGATTTTGATCAGGATGGAAACCTGGACGTGTTACTCACAGGAAATGATTATGGCTCCGAAGTTTCCGTGGGGCGATATGATGCATTTTATGGCCTGGTGTTGAAAGGCAATGGTAAGGGGGCATTCAAGCCTACAACGCTGGCGCAAAGCGGATATGCTTCAATGGGTAATGCAAAAGGATTGGTTAAGCTGGCTTCTTCCGGTAACAACTGGATTACGGCCACTTCCCAGAACCGGGATTCGGTCCGTTTCCATCAGATCCGGAAAGAGGCGGCAAAGTTTCCACTCATGCCAACCGAGACAACTGTATTGTTGAAACTTAAAGGCGGAAAAACCAGGCGCGAGGAACTGGGTTATGGTTCTTCGTTTTTATCGCAATCTTCGCACATGTTGTTTTTACCAGCTTATGCCGAGCAGGCAATCGCCATCGATTCCAAAGGATCACAACGGAAATTGAAATAAAATAGCTGATTAACAAGCCTCAAACGCATTGTTAAAGCCTGGATGAAACCGACTCATCCAGGCTTTTATATTTTACCCAACTATATAACTTTTCTAATATGTAAGGAAATTGTCAAATTTACATTTATTGCTAATCTTATTTATTATGTAACTATTTTTATACAAATTTGAAATGTGGAATTTGACCGTATTCTTTATAAAAGCCAATTAAACATTCATATAAATCAGAAAATTTGTAACCGCAATTTCACTATAAATCACTCATAATGTGATACTTGTAAATATGACACTTTATACGTTTGAGATTAAAATGCGATTAAAACGGAATTTTATTGTAAGCATTTTATTAGAAAAATTAAATAAATCCAGACCATTGTATAGCGGAATAATGCAATAAAATACACGATTTAATATATTGTTATTTAGTTAGATTATTTAATGATTAAAAAGTATAGTTTTGATCATCATACTAATATTAACCTAACTAAATACGATGAAACAAAATTACCTTCTCCTGGGAAGCAGGCTGATCTTAAGTACACTTCTGTTCCTCCTCTGTCAAAATGTATTTTCCCAAGATTTAACCATTACAGGGAAAGTAATGGACGAACAATCGGGTTCCAGCCTACCCGGCGCTTCGGTTACCTTAAAGGGTTCTACGAGTGTTGGTGTTACCACGGATGCGGACGGAAAGTATTCCATCAAAGTGCCGTCCAGCGCGCAATCTATCGTGATTTCTTTTATTGGCTACACTGCAAAAGAAGTCGCAATCGGTAACAGATCCGTTATCGATATCGCCCTTTTAAGCGATGTGAGTGCATTGGAAGAAGTAATTGTAACCGGCTACGGCTCGCAATCCAAGCGCGACATTACGGGTTCTGTAACGACGGTTAACGCAAAAGACCTTCAATCTGTGCCGGCTACCACATTTGCCCAGCAATTACAAGGACGTGCGTCCGGCCTCAACATTGTGAATGACGCCACGCCGGGCGGTAATGCCACGGTGCGTATACGGGGCTTCGGTACAATTGGTAACAATGATCCGTTATTTATTATTGATGGCGTGCCCACAGAAAACCAGGGTAACCTCAATCCTAACGACATTGAAACCATTCAAATCCTGAAAGATGCCTCATCGGCGTCCATTTATGGTTCCCGCGCGGCAAACGGCGTTGTGATCATCACAACAAAACGCGGCAAGATCGGCAAGCCGGTTATCTCATTCAATGCTTATTACGGAACGCAAAAAACCTACAAAGATGCCGAAGCGCTGAATGCGGAGGAATTGGGAAAATATTTATATCTGGCAGATAAATATGCTGGAAAAACGCCTTCACACGGGCAATATACATTCGGCCCGAATGGAGAAGTGACTATTCCTGATTATGTGTTTCCGAGCAAAGGAAAAGAAGGCACTGCGGAAGTTGATCCGGCTAAATATTCCCTGATTCCGGGCAACATTTACGCCATTACAAAAGCTGCCGACACCGATTGGTGGAACGAGCTGACAACCACTGCGCCCATTCAAAATTACCAGATCTCAGCCTCCGGCGGAACGGAAAACAGTCGCTACGCGCTGTCAATTGGCTATTTCAGTCAGGATGGGGTTGTGAAATTCATTGGTTATGACCGTTACACCATTCGTGCTAACACGGAATTTTCTGCTTTGGGCAAAAAGCTTCGGGTAGGAGAGAACCTGGCGGTTTCATTTGATAACAGAAAAGGAGGATTTGGTAACAACCAGGAACAGAACGCGGTTTCGGGAAGTTACAAACACCATCCGCTGCTTCCGATTTACGACATAGCTGGAAATTTTGCAGGATCAAGAGGAGCGAACCTGGGGAATAACTCCAACCCCTATGCAACGCTTTACCGTGAAAAAGACAACACAACATATCGCCTCAGGGCATTTGGTAACGTTTATGGTGAGTTTGACATTATTCCGAACCTGACCATTAAAACAAGTCTTGGTATCGACGGTGTAAGCCAGAGAGGTCGCTATATCGGTCGTGCTAACCCTGAATATGTGGAAGGAAGCTTCAACAATGGTTCCACCTCAACGGATTATTATTCCTATCAATGGGTTTGGACCAACACATTGAGCTATTCGCGCAATTTTGGAACAAATCACAAAGTGGATGCTTACATTGGTATGGAAGCCATCCGTGAATTTGCAGAGGAATTTGGTGCAGCCCGTTCAGGATATGCATTTGAAATTCCTTCAATCATTAATTACTTAAATCTTGGGGATGCAACGAAAGCCACCAATTATGGCGGTGTAAACCGGGATTACAGCCTTTACTCGCAGTTTGGAAAAGTTAACTACGCGTATGCCGACAAATATCTGTTGCAGTTCATTTTGAGAAATGATGCTTCATCACGTTTCCAGGCAGCTTCCAGAAGTGCACTATTTCCTGCATTCAGCGTTGGATGGCGGTTGTCTGAGGAAAATTTCATGAAGGAATTCGGGTTTATCAATGACTTGAAAATTCGCTACGGATGGGGTAAAACAGGTAACCAAAAAATCGGGGACTACAATGCGTTTACAACTTATCGTGCGGACATTTTCCACGCAGGTTATCCTATCGACGGTTCACCAAGCCAGCCAACCATTGGTTATGATGCATCATCATTTGGTAATCCCAATGCAAAATGGGAAACAACAACTTCCAACAACTTAGGTCTGGACGCAACATTCCTGAACGACGCATTAACATTTGAGATTGACTTCTGGAACAGAAAAACAGCTGATATGCTGTTCTCGACGCCAATCACATTCACAGCCGGTGACGCCAATGCGCCATCATTCAATGTGGGAGCGATGACGAATAAGGGAATTGACCTCGGAATCAGCTATCGGAATACATTGATGAAAGGTGATTTCCGTTACGGTTTGTCGGCAAACTATTCCATGTACAGAAACACGGTGGATAAGCTGGACGAAAGCGCCAACACCAAATATTTTGGTGCCGGGTCGCGCGTTCCTGCCGTAACATTGACACAGGCCGGGCTGCCACTGTCTTCCTATTATGGTTATAAAGTGTTAGGGATTTTCCAATCGGACGAAGAGGCGAAAGCGTGGGCTCCTTACGAGAAATATAACAAGGCAGGGAAATTCAAAATGGCCGATATCAATGGTGACGGAAAGATCACAGATGACGACCGGACCGTAATCGGCAACCCCCACCCTGATTTTGTTTATGGCATAAACCTGAATTTGGGTTATAAAGCTTTTGATCTCACCGTCTTTGGTAATGGTGTTGTTGGAAATGAAATATTCAACTATCTGCGTTATTTCACCGATTTCAACACTTTCCAAGGCAATCGTGCGAAGCGCGCGCTTTATGACGCATGGCAGCCGGACCATAAGGAAGGCACTGTGCCGATTATGGATGCGGACGACCAGATCAGCAGCCGCCCTTCAAGCTATCTCGTTGAAAAGGGCACATATTTCCGTCTCAAAAATGTTCAGCTGACCTACACATTACCAAAAGTTGCATCGGCGAAAATCGGGTTCAGCAACGCGCAGATCTACGTTCAGGGCCAGAATATGCTTACCGTGACAAAGTATACAGGTTTGAATCCGGAAGTTCAGAGCAACAGCCAGCCGGGACAAGACAACACGCTCGGCTTTGACGGTGGTTTTATGCCCGTTTCCCGGACATTCCTGGTCGGGCTGAATTTCTCGTTCTAAAACCGGCTTTTTCAAACAGATTTAAAATACTGAACATATATGAAGACGACATTATTAAAATATCTGCTTTCCATTGGCCTGGCGATCGGGATCGTGACGGCTTGTAAGGATTCGTTTCTTTCAAAAGATCCGCAAGGACAATATAGCCCTACCGCGCTGAAAACGCCCAGCGGAGTGGAAGGTTTGCTTATTGGCGCCTATGCGATGATTGATGGCCAGGGCTTGGACGGACAAGACTCGTGGAACAATGATATACAAAGCTGGGTGTTCGGCGGATTGGCCTCGGATGATTCTTACAAAGGGACTGATGCAGGTGACCAGCCCGAACAGTCTTTCATTGAAAAATATGACTTCCAGCCGACCAATAATCACATCAAAAACAAATGGCGCGGGCTTTACAAAGGCGTAGCACGTACAAATGACGTGATCAATACGCTGGAGGAAGTTCCGGAAGTGGCTGAGGCAAGAAGGAAACAGATCATTGCCGAAGCCCGGTTTCTGCGCGGCCTTTTCCATTTTGAAGCCAAAAAAATGTGGAAGACGATTCCGTATATTGATGAGACGATCTATAAGCTGGACGAACTGGAAAGTACCAAAATTCCGAATGATAAGGACGTTTGGCCCATGATCGAAGCTGATTTCAAAGCTGCTTCCGAAGGCTTGCCCGAAACGCAGTCGCAAGTAGGGCGTCCCACGAAATGGGCTGCGCTCGCGTTTCTCGGTAAAACTTATATGTATCAAGGCTGGAATGTGACTACGGGCGCTCCTAACACAGCCGTTTTAACAAAAGCGAAGCCAATTTTCGAACAGATCATTGCATCAGGCAAGTTTTCGCTGGCACCGAAGTTCGAGGATAATTTCCTGATCGCAACCCGAAATAACAAGGAGTCGATTTTTGAGATACAATATTCAGTATCAAGTGCTTCCGGCGATGCGGCGGATGCGGGCGTGGGTTTGGCGCACCCCTACATAGATCCCTGGGGTTGCTGCGGATTTTATCAGCCATCTCAAAATCTGGTCAATGCATTCAAAACCAGCGCAACGGGCCTGCCATTATTGGATACATTCAATGATACGGATGTGAAAAACGATCAGGGTTTGAAATACACCGATCCATTTGAGCCTTACACCGGGCCGCTGGATCCGCGTCTGGACCAAACCGTTGGCCGGAGAGGGATTTTGTTCAAAGATTTCAAAATTCACGGAAGCGACTTCATCCGCGACCAGACTTATGCAGGGCCCTATTCACCCAAAAAACACATTTCTGAAAAAGCCGGATTTGGGATCAACGGTTGGGGTAATTTGTCCAGCAACAACTATCGCATTATGCGTTATGGAATGATATTGCTTTGGCTTGCAGAAGTTGAAGTAGAATTAGGGAACCTCGAAAATGCCAGAAAACTGGTCAATCAAATCCGCACCCGCGCTGCGAACCCCGGCGGTTTTGTGAAAAAAGCAATTCAGGGAAGCAAATCACGTGACGACTACACCGTTACAAACGAGCCGGCTGCTAATTATGTGATCAAAACCTACGATCAGCCCTGGGCGGATGCCGCCACTGCTCGCAAAGCGGTTCGTTTTGAGTCCCGTCTGGAATATGCCATGGAAGGCCACCGGTTTTTTGACTTGCAAAGATGGGGCATAGCCGCTGAAACATTGAACAAATATGTGACAGTGGAATCAGCAAAACGGGTTTACAAGAAGGGAGCTGTTTTTACAAAGGGTAAAAATGAATATTTCCCCATCCCGCAGGAAGCGATCGACCGTTCGTATAAGGCAGGAACTGCAACACTTGTTCAGGATCCGGCCTATAAATAGATCTTTGGTTAGTGTAACCAATATTTGTTAAGCGTTGGTAATCAGAAAAGCCTCTGCATATACATGCAGAGGCTTTCTTCAATTTAACATCATGGCTAATTAACTGATCCTGATCTCCTGCGCAGGCTTTTCGGAGCCTGGAATAATCGGCAGGTTCAGGTGAAGGATCCCATTAGCGTACTCAGCTACAATGTTGTCCGAATCCACAGTTTCGTCAATCACAAACGACCGCTCGAACGAGGCCTTGCTGAATTCATGGCGGATCCAGTTCCGGTTATCTTCCTTGTCGTTGTTGGATACATAAGAAATGGTCAGTTCATGACCTTTAATGCTGATTTTGAAATCGTCCTTTGCTCGGTCAGGGGCAAAAACCATCAGCTCATAAGTGGTGTCATTCTTCACAATGTTCACCGGAACGCGGTAAGTATGGCTGCCTCCAAATTGTTTCCCTGAATATTCGTGGCGCATGCCATAACCACGTTGTCCAAATCTATTATTGCACATTTTGTTTTTTGATTTAATGTTAAAATTGATTGTCTTTTTGCTCGGTTACACCCGCATCTTTCTCTGAATCCCTGTCACTCCACCGCGAATGACTTCCGCAGTCTCTATGACCATAATGGCCCCATCCGTGGCGGCCCCATCCGTGGTGGAAACGGTGTCCAACTGTAAAATGTAAACTGGCTGCTGTAATGAGCGCTACACTGATGCCCAGCAGCATTCTTGTTCTTCTTTTCATGGCTTATATATTTTTTGGATTTTGATAAAATGGATCTCGCAATCCCTCTTTTCCTTCATAAAAACGCCTGTTATCCGGTCCGCCGAAATACGGATCATAATGTCTCCATCTGTGGTAACCGTAGCGCCTTCCTGCAAAAAGCCGGAAGATCAGACCGATAAAAAGGAAAAAGAAAAGTGCTTTGAAGAGCAGGAACGGGATCAGGAAAAGGACGATCCCTCCCAGGATCCCGCCGACGATAATTTTAAGAATTTGACTAAACATGGCTTTTGAATTTATGTTAATGAAATGCACACATCCGGTGTACATGATGACAGACGGCTGATTGAAAAAATTACTTTAAAGATTTTTGAAAAAATAAAAAACCCAGCTTTATGGGCTGGGTTTGAAGTTGTTATTCATTTTCTGGCGGCTTACCGCAGCGTCTTCGCATTTCCTGCCGAAACTTTTTCCGGTCTTCATCGGTCATATCCATCCATTTATTTCTCCACGGGCCAAAGCCGGGACCGCCTTCGCCGGGGAGGCCTCCGCCGAAACCAGGTTTGCGCCACCGGCCCGGTCCCCCGCCGAAATTGCCAAATAAGATCCTGCATAACACGATCAGGCCGACGGCCTGCCAGTATGATATCGGATTTGTATTCAAGAGTTCAGGTAAAATGGCATTCCATAACCAACGGACAATCGCGCCCAGGAGGAGCGCAGCAGCAAACCCGAAAATCGGAAACATCCAAAAGCGCTTCCTGTATGTATGTCGCTGATTCATGATAGACAAATTTAATAATTTACAAATTCCTGATACAATGTTTCCAGCCTCTGCCGCAAATGCTGAACCGCATAACGTTTCCTGGAAATAAGTGTTTTGATATTTTCTCCGGTCCGGTCAGCAATCTCCTGAAAGGTCTGATCTTCCAGTTCGTTCCAGATAAAAACCTGGCGCTGATTTTCGGGAAGTTCCTGCAATGCAATGGTCAGTTCTTCCCAGAATAAGTCTTTCATATACACCGTTTCGGGCGTGTTGCCATCTGCTAGCAGGATGTCTTTGAAATAAAACTCGCCTTCCTCGTCCTCATAGCCATAATCTTCCAGCGAATCGGGTTTTTGTTTCCGGTATTTATCAATGATGCGGTTGCGCGCCACGCGGTATAACCAGCTGCCGATCTGCTCGATAGCTTCAATCTCAGGCACGCTGCTAAGCTGAAACCAAACATCCTGCAAAATATCCTCAGCATCCTCATCCGAATTTACCCGTTGCCGGATAAAGCCCATGAGCTGCTTGCTGTAAGATGAGACAGTTTGAATGATATTTGGCCTCTTTTGCGACAAAGTGAAGGTTGAAAGTTGGTATTATCTGGGTAGACGGACATCAAACGAAAATACTTTAAATCTGCCGGGATATTATGTGTGTGTTAAGAGGGATTCTTTATGAATGGTTATTATTAGAATAGTGCAAATGTTATGTTAAATTGACTTTGTATTTGATGTGTCAAATTTTAAACTACTTGTTGCACTTTTGCTATAAACATAGGATTATTTTAATAATATTAGATAACAACAAAAAGAACTTTAACCTGCTGAATATTTGCTTGTTGCATTCTATTCATAATGTTACCTACATTTACATTATCAAACAGCACAGAATCGAGTGCAAAAGAAGTTTGAGATTGATTTGAAATATCGAGTTAGTTTAATATCTGAAAAGTACAAAAAGTAAACTCAAACAAACATTAACATCAGAAAAATGAAAAAGACAATTTTGACAATCGCAGTTCTGTTGGGAGTATCAGCTGCTAATCTTACAATCGCCGCAGACAAAAACAAAGAAAATAACGCTTCTATTGAACTGGTTTCAAACAGCGAATTGAAATTTAAACTTACGCTTGAAAGCGTGAAAGAAAGATCTTCATTGGTTATCAAAGACTTCAACGGAGACATCGTTTACAGCACTGCGCTTCCGAAATCTGAGAACTACTCTAAAATCTTCGATCTTTCGAACCTTGCTGATGGAAATTACAGCTTCATCGTTAACAACGGTGGCGAAACTTCTGCAAAACCATTTGTGATCGCAACAGAAACAAAACGTCTGGTAACAGCAGTTGTTAGATAATATTAACGAACCTTCCTGCTAAAGAGGCTGTCACATTGTGACAGCCTTTGTTTTTTTATCAGCATTTCAAATTTTTAGTAAGTCATCACCTGCTTCTCGCGGCTGCTCTGGAAAGCCAGATCAATGACCCGCGTTGTCCGGATAATTTCAGCCGGTTTCACGGCCAGGCCTGCTCCGTTGACAATGGCGTCATACACATTCTGATAAAACGGCGCATAGTCGCCCGCTTCGCTTTCGACGACGCCTGTAAAATCCTCACTATACAATTTGCCCCAGCGGTTTTCCGGTTCAACCCCCCAGGGTTTTTCTGTTGGCAGGATATTCTTGCGTAATGTTTCCTCCTGCGGATCCAGGCCACCTTTGATGAATGATCCTTTCGTTCCGTGCAGGTTATAGCGAAGGAAATTTTCATAAACCATCAGGCTCGACTTCACTATCACCAGCTTATCCGCATAGCCCAGCCGCACATCAAAATAGTCATCAATTTCACTATTGGGCCTCACAGAACGGATCTCCGCAGTTACAGTCAGCGGCTCTCCGAAAAGCACCAAAGCCTGATCGATCAAATGCGGCCCCAGGTTGTAAAGGTTTCCGCCCACGGGAACGCTTTTTTCTTTCCAGGATTCGGTTGGAACCACTGGCCGGAATCGGTCGTAGCGGCATTCATATTCGACTATATCGCCCAGTTTGTCTTCGGCAATGAGTTTTTTAATGGTTAAGAAGTCAGAATCCCAGCGGCGGTTTTGGTAGGCTGTCAGGATCAATCCTTTTTGTTCGGCCAATGCAACAAGCTGGCGTGCTTCTTCTTCGGTTGCAGAAAACGGCTTTTCGATCACCACGTGTTTGCCGTTTTCCAGAGCGTCCATTGCGTAAGGGAAATGCGTTTCATTGGGCGTGCATATGAAAACCAAATCAATGGATTCGTCGCTCAGAAGCTCCTCAACGGATCTTGCATTGCCAATGTTCGGGTCAAATTCCTGCGCTTCGTTTTTACTTCTTTCAACAACGGTCTTGATCTTGAAACCCGGATTGGTGCTAAGAAAAGGGGAATGAAAGTAACGCCCGGACAACCCAAAGCCAATCAACCCAACATTAAGAATTCGTGAAGCCATAATTTTATTTTTAGACGATAATAACAAAGGTAACTTTTGAGGGGAAATGGGCAAGAACCCGACACTCCGAACACTTTTCAGGATATTTGAGTTTTGGAATTAATGACATTATATTTGACTACGACAAAATGAAACTGCCATGACAACGGAGGAAAAGAAAAAGGATATTATCGGAAAAATCATCAGCACAGAAGATGATAAGTTGATAGATATGGTCAATAATCTCCTTAATGCGACCGATCTGGATTCCGGTTCGAGGAAACCAGGTTGGGGCAAAGGCATGGTTAGCCACATTTCAGACGATTTCGATGAAATTATTCCACCCGGATTCCCACACTAGCACATGAATTACTTAATTGACACACACATTTTACTTTGGCATTCAGACAACGATCAAAAACTTTCCCACCAAGTAATTCTCGAATTAAATTCTGCTTCTACAAGTTTGTTTGTCAGCCATGCAACCTATTGGGAAATGGCTATCAAAAAAGGTTTGGGTAAACTGGATTTGAGTGTGCCCATTTCAGAGTTTCGCAGGATGGCGATGAGAAATTCCTTTCATTCCCTGTCATTTGATAACGAACATTACGATGTGCTGGAACAGCTTCCCTTGCTACATGCTGATCCCTTTGACAGAATGATCATTGCGCAGGCCATCGCCGAACGGCTTACCATTATTACACAAGACAAAAAATTCGCATTGTATCAAAACCTTGTCCCTATTCTATGGAACTAAGGTTTGGTGCTACGGCAGTGCGAACGCCACATATTTGTCACCGGACTTCGTATTCAGCTTTCCGCCTCCGCAGGCTATGACGATGAATTGCTTGCCGTTCACTGAATAGGTGCTGGCCGAGGCGTAACCTGCGGCTGGTAATGTGGCGGTCCAAAGGATTTTTCCGGTTCTTTTATCAAATGCCCGGATCTTCTCGTCGCGGCTGGCGGCGATAAAGAGTAAGCCGCTCGACGTCACGAGCGGGCCGCCGTAATTATCGGTTCCGGTTGGTGGGATTCCTTTGTCTGTCAATCCTTTGTATTCGCCCAACGGCACTTGCCAGCGGCGTTGACCAGTGTTCAGATCCACAGCGGTAAGCGTTCCCCATGGCGGTTGACTTACTGGGTAACCGTTTTTGTCATACCAGCGGTTATAACCCGTGTTATGGTAAGGAACTTGTCCGTTGTTAGTGCTGACGACCTTTTGATCAGTATTTTTATTTAGCAAAAAATCAATGATCAAATTTTTCTCCGCATCTGAAATGTGTGAAAAGGAAGGCATCATTCCTTTTCCTTTTTGCAGAATGGTTGTGATCTGTTCTTTCGTTAACCGTTTTTCAATATTCACAAGCGAAGGGTAGGAGCCGTCGTGATTTCCGGTTTTGTCAGCGCCGTGACAAGCCGCGCAGTTTAATTGATATAATTTGCTGCCGTTAACTGCATGGTCGCTCAGCACTTCCTTTTTCTTCAATGTGGTGTAAACCGGAATTTCTTTGGCCGGAATGTACATGATGCCATCTGGATCCGTCGCGGCTCCGCCCCATTGCGCGCCGCCGTCTGTTCCGGGATAAAAAATGGTCATATCACCTGTTATGGGAATATATGCAGTTCCGAACCTTGCTTTTTTAAGCAGTCCTTCAAGTGAATCGCGGTTAGCGACGAATGAATTAAAGTCTTTTGCACCGAAAGTCTGGCGGGTAAATGGCAGTGGTAATGTTGGAATGGGCTGCGTTTTGCTTGGTTTTTCACCTTCCATGGCATCCGTTTGAAAGGCGGTTTCTTTAATAGGAAACAATGGTTTGCCCGTAACGCGGTCGAAAACGAAAATATAGCCTTGTTTCGTGATCTGGACAACGGCGTCCACTTGCTTTCCATTAATGTTAAGTGTCACCAAATTGGGTGGGCACGGCGGATCGCGGTCCCAGATGTCGTGGTGGACGAGCTGGAAATGCCAGAGTCGCTTGCCGGTTGTGGCGTCCAATGCGATGAGGCAGTTTGCAAAAAGATTATCGCCGGGCCTGTTGCCGCCCCAAAAATCAAAAGCCGCGGAGCCTGTTGGGATGTAAACAATGCCACGTTTCCGGTCAATGGCCATTCCAGCCCAGGCATTGGCGCCGCCGAATTTTTGTCTTGCTGGCTGCGCTAACCACGTGTTATAGCCAAATTCACCTTTGTCAGGAATGGTGTGAAATGTCCAAACGAGCTTGCCCGTAACCGTATCATAAGCCCGTACATCGCCTAGCAGCGCAGTTTCATTTTCTGCAACCCTGCCGCCGACAATGATCAGGTTTTTGTAAATGGTGTTCGGTGTGTTGGAAGAAATAAAATCATCAGAGCCGGGCCGTTCAATGCCCGTTTTTAGATTAATTTTTCCATGATCCCCAAAAGAATCAATCAGCTTTCCAGTCGTTGCATCCAAAGCATAAAGCCAGTTTGCAGCGCCAAAAAAAATGCGTTTGCTTTGATTGTCAGACCAGTAAGTTACACCGCGACTCAGCGTTCCGGCAACATCCGGCAGATTGCTTTTCCAGATTTCCTTTCCAGTCGCTGCTTCAACTGCAAACGCCTGAATGGATGCAGAAACGCCATAGAGAATTCCATTGATAATGATAGGGTTACATTGCATCTGGCTGCGGTTTCGCGCAGTATCCGCCCCACCGGAAGCATATGTCCACGCAACTTTCAGCTGCGCAACATTATCCTTATTAATCTGATTAAGGGCTGAAAAGTGGCTTCGTTCGCCGTTTCCGTTATATTCCGGCCAATCTGTATCATTTAATAACTGCGCGAGCACAAAGCCGGTAACCGCCAGGAAAACCAGCGAAAGCAGGATCAGACGTTTCATAGTGACGGGCTGCATTTCATGTTCATGCTTCCTGCCATAGTTCTTTTGCCCTTTTCAAATCACGTCTCATCGCATCAAAAACAACTTTTTTGTCCACCGTAATTTTGTCGGCGCCTTGATCCGCACCGCCTAAAGGATATTCCAAGTGCAGGCAGATCGGCACATCTACCTTATTGTCTTTCAGTAATTTGAAGTAAGTTTTGAAATCCACCATGCCTTCTCCCAGCGGAACGCTTTTGGGCCCCCATTTTCCATTGGTTTTCTCCCACATGAAATCTTTCAGCACAATGGTCTTAATGCTCGGCCTGATGAGGTTAAAGCCTGTTTGCCACGAAAGCCCGCCTTCCAATGTGGCGTGCCGGATGTCATATTGGGCGCCCATGCTTTTGGGATCGGCTTTTTGCAAAATTTGCCAGATCTCAAACATACTAGCGCCGACAAGCCGTCCCGCGTGGTTTTGATAACAGCCCGTCAGTCCCAATTGGTTGTTAAGCTGCCCCAAACCAGCCATTTTATCCTTGTATTGGTCCAAAAGTTGCGGAATGGTTTGCTGCTCGTTGTATTTATACCAGTTCATGCGGTAATACTTGAAACCAAGCTTCGAAGCCGTTTCCAACAATTTTTTATCAACCGGATTGGCTGCATCTTCCACCGCCGTGCAAAACATTAATGGCGTAAAACCGGCCTTTTTCATCGCTTCTGCTGCTTTGGGCAAGTCCGTTTCAACATTTTCAGGCAACACATGGCCCTTTGGACGCACGGTAAGATCAATGCCGTCGAAGCCGAGTTCTTTGGCTGCATCCGCCATGTCCGTGTAATTCAGGAAATGCAGGTGTTTGGAGAAAATATTGATTTTGGGGACGTCCGCCGCTGCATTACTGCCTGCTGCAAAAGCATTATTTGCCATAACAGGAGCAACAGCACCTGCTAATGCGCTGTTGATGAGAAAATTGCGTCGGGATATATTTTGAGACATGGGGATCAGGATTTATTTCCAATTGAAAACTCAAGGATGATAAGTTTCAAACATTGATTTTTTACTAAATCAGTAATAAATACTTTGCCCCGGGTTTAAACCTGGGGCAAATGGATGTTGATAAAAAGATTCTTGCTAGTAGAAATATTCTCTTTTTTCTTTTGAAATATCAGGACTCAACTTCTAAATAATATGGAAATCAATACTTTGAATCGCAGGGATTTTCTGAAAGCTGGGGCGGTGATATCGTCATTTATGATCGTTCCTAGGCATGTTTTAGGAAAAGGTTACCTGGCGCCAAGCGATAAAATTGCATTAGGCTTCATTGGCTGCGGACGCCAAAGCGGCGGCTTGCGCAACCGGTTCCTGGACACCATGGAAACGCAGATTGTTGCTGCTTCGGACGTGTATGCGGTGAAAAGAGAGAGTTTTGTTACAAACGTCAATAAATGGTATGCTGAAAAGGCGGCTCAAAGCAATTATAAATCAGCCGTCGGGATCGAGGACTTTCGCGAGTTGCTTTCCCGCAAAGACATTGACGCTGTGATCATTGCAGCGCCGGATCATTGGCACGCTTCCATGGCTGTACGGGCTGCTGAGGCGGGAAAAGATATTTATTGTGAAAAACCCCTTTCGCTAACCGTAAAAGAAGGAAGGGCGATGGTGGATGCCACCCGGAAACACAACCGCGTGTTCCAGACCGGCAGCATGCAGCGTTCCTCCAAGGAATTTACCCAGGCAGCGCAACTGGTGAGAAGCGGCGCCATCGGGACGGTAAAGCAGGTTTTTGTCAATGTTGGCGGACCTCCTAAAGTTTGGGATTTGAAAGAAGAAACCAAACCCGATGGCTTGAACTGGGACCTCTGGATGGGCCCAAATGCCATGAGCAGACCATATAACAATGAGCTGGCGCCCGCCATGAATGCCACATTCTGGCCCAAATGGCGGGATTACATTGAATTTGGCGGCGGCGGCATGACCGACTGGGGCGCACATATGTTCGACATTGCGCAATGGGGATTGGGTATGGACGATAGCGGGCCCGTGGAGCTTATTTATTCAGAGCCGACAAAAGGACTGGTTTACAAATACGCCAACCGCGTGGAAGTGATCCACCGGCCCATGGAAGGAAAACAGCATTGCCATTTTGTGGGCTCGGATGGGGAAGTTTTTGTAGCAAGAGGCGAATTGCGGACGACGCCGGAAACGCTCAAAGACAAAGTGTTTAACCAAGATGATTACAAAGTGTACGTAAGCGACAACCATTACAAAGATTTCCTGAATGCGATCCGCACCAGAAAACCGCCGATCTGCGATGTGGAAGTAGGGCATAGGACGGCTTCCATTTGTAATCTTGGGAATATCGCGTACCGCCTGCAGCGTTCATTAAAATGGAATCCTAAAAAGGAAGAGTTTAAAAAAGATAAGGAGGCAAACCAACTCCTGGGCCGCGACATGAAGGCCGAGTGGAAGGTTTAGGACAACAGTCTATCATTTAATGTCACGAGTTTTTCCAAAATGTGTATTTTTGTAACATGTTTGGAGAGTCTGCTGTCATGCGTTTTAGTGAATTAGAGGAACTGGAAGCAGTCTCTGCTGATCTGCTGCACATAGGCAAGGACATTCCCGTATGGTTATTTGAAGGCCATATGGGCGCAGGCAAAACAACCCTCATCAAAGCGCTCTGCGAAAAGCTGGGCGTCCGCTCACACGTTCAAAGCCCCACATTTTCACTGGTCAATGAATATGACGCCGGTGATAAATTGGTCTATCATTTTGATTTTTACAGGATTAAGGATGAAACCGAAGCGCTCGATATGGGCGTGGAAGAATATTTCGATTCCGGGCATTTTTGCTTTGTCGAATGGCCGGGAAAAATAGAATCCTTATGGCCAATGCATTATCTGCTGATCCACATGGAAGCAGATGAAAGTGGCAAGAGAATATTAGAAGCAACCAGGGTATAGAGGTCATAATCAATTTGTTTCACATTCATTTTTGCTATCAATGCCACAACCTCAGATTACCGGTTTTGAAGAGCTTGCCAAGCAGTCGGCATTGTATCCGCAGGAATCCCTGATGGCCGTCCGGAAGGATCAGAACTCGTTGCACATTGGCTTGCCCCGTGAAGTTTCTTTGCAGGAAAACCGGATTGCGCTTACGCCGGATGCCGTAAAAATCCTTGTTCGCAACGGACATGAAGTTTGGGTTGAAAAAGATGCAGGCAAAGGCGGAAACCTCTCAGACCACGAGTATAGCGAAGCCGGCGCAGTGATTGTGCAAAGTGCTAAGGAAGTGTATCAGGCCAATGTCATCCTGAAAGTGGAACCGCTGGTGGAAGAAGAGTTTCGCTACATTAAATCCGGCACGACATTGATTTCCGCAATGAATCTGCCAGCCTTGGAAAAGAAGTATTTTGAGCGTCTTAATGAGCTGAAAATCACTGGTATAGGTTACGAACTGATTGAAGATAAAGTAGGAGGGAAGCCCATAATCCGTGCTATGGGCGAAATTGCGGGAAGCACCGTTTTACTTATTGCAGCGGAATATTTGTCAACGCCTAATGGTGGCAGAGGCATTATCCTGGGCGGTATAACGGGTGTTCCCCCCACCAAAATCGTGATACTGGGGGCAGGGACGGTTGCAGAATACGCAACGCGGGCCGCTATTAGTGTCGGAGCGGATATCAAGGTTTTTGACAAACATATATATAGGTTACAACGATTAAAATACGCCATAGGCCAGAATCTTTACACATCTATCATTGATTCGGATACATTGGCTGAGGCCATCGCCCGGGCCGACGTCGTCATTGGCACCATGCGTGCTGAAAACGGCATCAGCCCATTGGTTGTCACCAAAGAAATGGTGTCCCAAATGAAGCCAGGCTCCGTCATTATTGACGTCAGTATTGACCAGGGCGGGTCTTTCGAGACTTCCCGCATGACCACGCATAAGCACCCGACATTTAAATTCAATGATGTGATCCATTATTGCGTGCCCAACATTCCCTCGCGTGTGGCGCATACAGCCAGCACGGCGCTCAGCAATGTATTTTTGCCGTTTCTATTACAAACAGGCACAATCGGCGGCATCGAGGAAATGATTTATGCCAATCGTTGGTTTATGAAAGGAGTGTATTGTCACAAAGGAACATTGACCAACTCGCATATCGCAAGAAGTTTTAACATGCGGTATAAGGATTTGACATTGTTGCTGGCTGCGCGGATGTAATTGCGCCGGCGTTTTTAATTTAAAATAATTATGATCAATAACAGTAACGAGAATACCCTGATGGATGACGCCAACTCACCCGAGTTGAACCAGAAGTTGATGGGTTATATATCGCAGGATTTTATCAAAGTGGCGGATCAGCTTAAAGAAGCATCTTACCAGATCCGTAAGCGCGGTTTTTCGGATCATCCGATCTTTATCATCACTAATAATGATCTGGAACTGGGCGCATTACTGATTGATAGAACTGAATTAGCGAACAACTACGCATATCGCGCCAGTTTTATGCAGGAGTTTGTGGATAGGAAGCTGATCGGTGAGGAATCTGTTTTAATGTTTACAGAGAATTACAAAAATGCTGACGAATTCTGTTGCCTTTTTGCATTGATCGGCGACTTTTCAGGCTTCGTTTTTGTGCCTTATCCAGAGGACTAACGTGCCACCAGAATGCCGAAAACCGAAAAATAAACATTCGGCACGGTTGCGAATTAGGTTAGATGGGTTGTAAAGTTTTCTTTCTAGTTTTAGTGATTAATTAATTGATATTCAGCTAAACGTCCCTCTTTATGCAATCAAACTTACCTTTGGAAAAGGAATTGGAGCCAATCTTTTTAGGAAAATTTCCCCCGTTTTCAGATTCAGTCAAAGAATTTTTGGTTCAGTATGGCCCTTATTTCATGCTCGTGCTGTCCATTATCGGGATCTTTGGCTTACTTACAGCATTAGGCATTGGCGGGGCAGCATTAGGGCTGGGCGCAGTTTCAACTGGCATCGGCTTTAATTTTTACCTGGGCATTGCTCTCGGCGTCATCACCCTCATCATGTATGTGCTCGCGTTCTCCCCGTTACGTGCCCGCAAGCGCCAGGGCTGGAATCTGCTTTACTACGCTTTGCTGATTGGTTTGGTCAGCAATCTTATCCAGCTCAGCATTCTCGGCGCACTCATTAGCGGCGTAATCGGATTTTGGGTTTTATTTCAAATCCGCGAAAAATATATGTAAGAAGCATTTTTCAAATACTTTCAAAATTGAAGCGAGCGGTAATCCGCCCGCTTTTTTTATTTTACCACTAATCACCCGATTTTATACGCTCATACTGTAACTTTAATCCGGCCACAAAAACCTTTGCACTTTTGGCTGCGAAGCGTACGCCTAATGTCACCGAAGGTTTCTGTAAATATGAATATCATAGAAGTAAGGAATGTTACCAAGGAGTATTCCAATCACATTGCACTGGACGATGTCAGTATTAATATCCCGAAAGGCTGTATTTTCGGCTTGCTGGGTCCTAATGGTGCGGGAAAAACGTCGCTGATCCGGATCATTAACCAGATTACGGGGCCGGACAAGGGCGAAATTTTGTTTGACGGACAGCATTTGAATCAAAGCCACATTTCGCGCATTGGTTATTTGCCGGAGGAGCGGGGGCTGTATAAAAAGATGAAAGTGGGGGAGCAATTGCTTTACCTGGCGCAGCTGAAAGGCTTATCGCAAAAACAGGCGATGGACAAACTGAAAACATGGTTTATCAAATTTGACATTAAAACCTGGTGGGATAAAAGCGTTTCCGATCTGTCGAAAGGAATGCAGCAAAAGGTGCAATTCGTTTCAACAGTGCTCCACGAACCAGATTTGATCATTCTGGACGAGCCATTTTCAGGTTTCGACCCGATTAATGCCAACCTGATCCGCGATGAAATTTTGGAATTAAAACAAAAAGGCAGCACGATCATTTTTTCAACGCATAGAATGGAAACGGTGGAAGAGCTCTGCGATAACATTGCATTGATACACAAGGCCAAAAAAGTGCTTGACGGCCCCAAAAAGCTGATTAAGGAACAATTCAAAACCCACACCTATTTTGTTGAGTATAAGGGAGATCTGAGCGGACTGGAAGATCTTTACACGCTTACTCCTGAAAAAGAACTCGAAAATGGTTTCAGGCGCACCAACATTCATTTGGGAGAAAGTGCAAGTCCGAATGATTTGCTCCGGGATCTACTGCCCAAAGCAGAGATCCGGTCGTTCGGGGAGAACATTCCGAGTATGAGCGATATTTTCATGCGTTCTGTTAACGAAGTTCCCGAAGCATAGTTCAAGCCAACCCTACATTTAAATCTTTCCACAATGCGCAATATATTTTTGGTAATCAGAAGAGAATATCTGGTAAGGGTAAAAAAGAAGTCATTTCTGATCATGACACTGCTCGGGCCATTGCTGTTCGTCGGTTTTTACGCGGTTGTTATTTGGGTGGCTATCGGTTCTGTTGATACCAAAACGGTTCAGGTGCTGGACGAAAGCGGTTTATTCAAAAATGAGTTTAAGGATAGCGAAACATTGAAATTCGATTATCTGACCTCTTCGCTGGATTCGGCCAAGGCGGATTTTAAAGGCAGTGACGCAAATGCATTGGTATACATTCCAAAAAATGTCATCAAGGAACCCAAAAGCGTCCGCATCTATGCAGCCAAGAATGTGAGTATGGACCTGAAATCGGAAATTGAAAAGGTTATTGAAAAAGAAATCGAAGACATTAAACTTGGAGAAGCAGGCATCACGCACAAAATTCTGGAAGATTCGCGGGTCAATGTCAATTCAGAAACCATTAGTCTGAGCGAAGAAGGTGAAAAAACCAGCAGTTCCGGTGCGGCAACGGTGATTGGCGGCATTTGTGCATTCCTCATTTATATGTCTGTTTTTATTTACGGTACCCAAGTGATGCGAGGTATAACGGAGGAAAAAACGAGTCGCATTGTAGAAGTCATCATTTCTTCGGTAAAGCCCTTTCATTTAATGTTGGGGAAAATCATTGGCGTGGCGTTGGTCGGATTGACGCAGTTCGTGCTCTGGATTTTACTCACGACTGCATTAACAAGCGCCACTTCGGCTATTTTAAGCAATAAAATGTCCCAGCAATCTCCCAAGGTTGCCCAGGAAATGCAGAAAATGCAGAATGGAATGCCCGCTTCCAGCATGCCGGGCGGGAATGTCGAAAATCCGATCGCGGAAGTTTTAGGCGCCGTGAGCAGTCTTAATCTTCCATTAATCCTGGGCTGCTTTTTGTTCTATTATCTGGGAGGTTACCTGCTTTACAGCGCACTTTTCGGGGCGGTCGGTGCCGCAGTGGACAATGATGCCGATACCCAGCAATTTATGCTGCCTATCACATTACCCATTATTTTCTCCTTCGTTTTCGCCCAATTCGTCCTCCGCGATCCCGATGGCACATTGGCTTTCTGGACTTCCATCATTCCTTTTACATCCCCGATCATTATGATGGTGCGGATTCCATTTGGCGTTCCGGCCTGGGAAATCGCACTTTCTATGGTGCTTCTCGTGCTCGGTTTTATGGGCACAACCTGGCTCGCAGCCAGGATTTACCGCGTTGGAATTCTCATGTACGGTAAAAAAGTAAGTTATAAAGAGCTGGCCAAATGGATCTTTTACAAGTAAAAGCGTTTTCCTGGCTTTAACACTTTTTAAGAGAAGGAAAATCTTGCTGTTGAGGTAATTTTGCTAATTTTGGCCGACCGTTGATAAAACTGCTCATAGCGGGTCACCGTCTTTGCGCATTTTGTCCATAACATTTTTAAATTTACTGTCTATCAAATGACCCGTTTCAACCGTTCCAACAACCTTACGGGTTGGATTGTTTTCGCAATCGCATTAATCACATATACGCTTACAGTTGAACGAACTGCCAGTTTTTGGGATTGCGGAGAATTTATTGCTTGTGCTTTCAAATTACAGGTGCCACACCCTCCGGGAGCACCTTTTTTCCTGTTAATAGGGCGCATTTTTTCACTGTTGGCATTCGGCGACCTCAGCAACGTCGCTTACTGGGTCAACATGGTTTCGGTGCTGAGCAGCGCTTTTACAATTCTTTTCCTGTTCTGGACCATTACATTGCTGGCACGCAAGCTGATAGCCAAATCCGATGCTGACCTTACATCAGGCGACATCATCCTGTTAATGGGTGCAGGAATTGTGGGTTCACTTGCTTATACGTGGTCCGATTCATTCTGGTTTTCGGCCGTTGAAGCAGAGGTTTACGGGATGTCATCATTCTTTACGGCCATCGTGATCTGGGCCGTTTTCAAATGGGAACGTGTCGACGATCCGGCTGCTGAAAACCGCTGGCTGATCTTTATCGCTTACCTGGTTGGACTTTCCATAGGCGTCCATTTGCTGAATCTGGTAACTATTCCCGCCTTAGCATTGGTTTATTATTTCAAAAAATATCCCAAGGTCAGCGTTTTCGGAGGCATTCTTGCATTTGCTGGCGGGCTTGTAATTCTGGCCATTATCAACTCCGGTATCATTCCCGGTTTGCCGAGTGTTGCAGGTAAATTTGAGATCTTCTTCGTTAACTCACTGGGACTTCCTTACAAATCCGGTGTTATATTCTTTATCATTATTTTCATTGGCGCCATTATTTGGGGGATTCGTTATTCTCACAAAAAAGCCAATGTGCTCCTTAATACAGGCCTTCTTTCCCTGGCTTTTGTTTTGATCGGTTATGCGAGTTATCTCATGGTGCTTGTGCGGGCCGAGTACAATCCGCCGATCAATGAAAACAATCCTAATGACGTGCTAAGCTTCGTTTCTTACCTGAAAAGGGAGCAATATGGCAGTCGTCCTCTGCTTTACGGACCATCATTTGTATCGCGTCCGGTAAGCCAGAAACGCGGTGCGCCTATGTATCGCAAGCAGGATGGTAAATATGCCATTTATGACTATCGTCCTGAGTATGAGTACGAACCGGGAAGCAGCATGTTGTTGCCTCGTATGTACAGCACCCAGTCGGGTCACCCGCAGCTATACCAGCAAATGACTGGCTTGGCAGAAGGCCAGAAGCCGACGATGGGTAACAACCTGTCTTTTATGTTCTCGTATCAGATCGGACATATGTATTGGCGTTATTTCCTCTGGAATTTCGTTGGGCGTGAAAGTGATGAGGAAGGGGCTGGAAACATGCTTCCGTGGGATGCAGGTAAAAAATATCCCGCACCAATTGCCAATAACAAGGCGCATGATAACTATTTTATGCTGCCATTTATTCTGGGGTTACTTGGGATCGTGGTGGTTTATTTCAGACAAAAACGAGATCTGCTTGTCCTGGGATTATTGTTTGTATTAACAGGCGTAGCACTCGTTGTTTACCTCAACTCGCCGCCGACGGAGCCACGTGAGCGGGATTATATTTATGTTGGATCATTCTACATTTTCTGTATCTGGATTGGCTTTGGGGTGATTTCCGTCGCCGATGCATTAAGCAAATTTGTGAAAAGCGCCACGACGCGTGCCGGAGCAGCTACGGCAGTTTGCCTGGTTGTGCCTGTTATTATGGGTGTAAAAGGCTGGGATAACCACAATCGCGATAACAGATTCCATTCCGTTGATTTTGCCAAAAACCTATTGAATTCCTGCGCACCGAACGCGATCCTGTTCACCGGCGGTGATAATGATACATTCCCATTATGGTACGTTCAGGAAGTGGAAGGCTTCCGGACGGACGTTCGTGTTTGCAACCTAAGCTTGCTGGGAACCGACTGGTATATTGACCAAATGAAGCGCAAAACGTATTTATCAGAAGCGCTTCCGATTTCTTTGGATAAGAACAATTATGCTTTTGGTAAAAACGACATTGTGCCTTTCTATGAGATCCCGAGCGTAAAAGCGGGAATCAATTTGAAGGAATATCTTGGATTGGTAAAACAAGAAAACAAGGCCATTCAGGTGCCGCTTACCAGTGGTGATATGACTTCGATTTTGCCGTCATCCGTTCTTTTCCTGCCTGTGAATGCTGAGGCAGTGAAGAAAATGAACATTATCAAAAGCGACCTGATCCCATTCGTAAGCGACTCCATCAGCTGGACGATTGGAAAGGGTGATTTATACAAATCAGACCTGATCATGCTGGATATTATCGCCACAAACGACTGGGCCAGGCCGATTTACTTCTCTTCTACATTAGGGGGTTCAAGTTACCTAAATTTGAAAGAATACATGCAGCTGGAAGGATATGCTTACCGCCTGCTTCCAGTAAAAGTGCCAGGTGCCAGCGACGGTTACGTGAACACGGATGTAATGTATAACAACCTGATGAACAAGATGTTCTGGCGCGAGCTTGATAATCCAAACACTTACTATGATAACACATACTTGGGTTCACCGGTTGCCACAGCGCGCATCGCATTCCTTCGTTTGACAGGTCAGCTCATCGCAGACGGCAAGAAGGATGAAGCTAAGAAAGCGATTGAAAAATCTTTGGCGACAATGCCTGACAAAAGCATTCCATACGATCAGTTTTCCGCAAACTTTATAGGGCCATTGTTCGATTTGGGAGAAACTAAAAAGGCATTGGAAATAGCAGAAACAATGGCTACCCGCGCAGATGAAGTGTTAACATGGGCCAAAGACAACGGGACCACCAAACGCCGTGACAGCAATGTATATCTGTACATCATGCAAATCATCGTTCAGGAATGCCGCGAAGCCAAACAAGAAGCCATAGCCAAGAAGTACGAAGCCATTTTCCAGAAGCATCTGGCAGCGTTTAATATGTACGGCGGACAGTAACCCAGTCTCCTGTCACCCTGAGCGTAGCCGAAGGGGCGTTATCACCTAGGTAATAACGCCCCTTCGGCTACGCTCAGGGTGACAAGGGGGATTAATCCAACCCAACCTTCACCCAAACCAACCGGTGATCCGAACTGGATTCCCGCTTCTCAACCAATTCAGCCAGCGGCTCGCCTTTTGCTGGCCAGAAAACGCCGCTGTCAAGAACTTTCAATCCAGCCCGTGAAGGGAGCACGTAATCGGCACGCATACGCCATACTGCTGTGTGGTTCTTGGCAAATGGGTTGCTGCTGGAATGTTCCGGACCGCCTTTGCTGGCTGGCGCCGCATCATTGTTGATTTTTGCATGTGCCAGCAGCGATTTTATTCCTTCACCAATGGCATTTCCTTCATCAGGCGAAGCATTTTGATCACCTAAAATTACGAAACTTGCGTCCGCAGGTAATGAACCCCGCTTGCCCTTATCATCGTAAATGTAAGCACCCTGCTCGCCGCTGATATAGTCATTCCAAAACCGGATTTCGTCGTGATTACGCTTTCCGTTCCGGTCCTCAGCACCGTCAAAGCTGGGCGGCGTAGGATGGCTCGCCAGAAAATGGATCGTCTTTGCACCAAATTTGATTGGAATGTCCCAGTGCGATTTGGAAGAAAGCGGAAATTGCTGCCAGGCTTCGGGTGCATACCAATCTGTATTGTCCGGCTTTTTCGTTAGTAAAGCGCCAGGCATATCCTTCCATTTAAAATGCTGAAAAGTGCGCACCTGATCGGCGTCAATCGGATATTTTGATAAAAGTGCCATTCCATATTGGCCTGGATAAAGGCCGAATCCCCATGCATCCGCTCCAAAGCGCTCCGCCTTTCCATTATTATCCAGATCATAAGGGCTCGGCTGTCCGGTGTTGGACGTTGCGTAGTAGTAATAAGGATAATCAATCGCTTTTGCGCCGTCCGAATCAACATTCAGATAAGCTTTTACAAATTGCACAACCCCTTGCTGCGGATCGGCGATATAGTCAAACTCATTCAATAAGATCACATCCGGCCGCACTGTTTTAATGATCCGGGCAATGTTGCGGATTTGCGGGTTTGTTCCACTTGCCAGCTCTTTGATCAGCACTTGTTCGGAAATGTCTTTCGTGCCCTTCGGGACATAATTTTCCGCCTCCATACTAACATTATAAGTCGCGAAAGTGAGTTCAGTAGGAGTGTTATTTTGAGCAAAGAGCATTTGCGAAAGTAATAGGGCAATGGATAATAGTATCGTTTTCATCGATCATCAGTTGTGTTGGACCGCATAAGTCGTGTAAATTAATGGATTAAGGTTCAAAATAAACAAGCCGCCTCATTGCTGAAACGGCCTGACCATTATTTAATGATTTATTAAAGGTTCTCAGTGAAAGAAATCCTTCATTTTATCAAAAAAACCTTTTTCATTCTTGCCTGGTTTCGGCTGGAAATTAGGCGAATGACGAAGCGATTCCAATGTTTCACGCTCATCCGATGAAAGCTGCTGCGGCGTCCATACATTAATATGAACCAACTGATCACCTTTTCCGTAACCGTTGAGATCCTTAATCCCTTTACCTTTCAGCCGCAGAATTTTGCCGGCCTGCGTGCCTTGTTCAATGTTGATCCTGGCCTTGCCGTCAATGGTAGGGATTTCAACAGAAGTTCCCAAAGTGGCGTCAATGAAGCTCAGGTGCATATCGAAAACAATGTTGTTACCATCCCTTTTCAGATTCGCATCTTCTTCCTCTTCGATCACTATCAAAAGATCGCCCGCTACACCACCGCGTGTAGGCACATTGCCTTTTCCCGACATCGACAACTGCATTCCTTCGGCAACGCCACCCGGAATGTTCAATGTGATCAGGTCATCCTGCAACAAACGTCCTTCTCCTGCACATGAATCGCAACGTTCGCTGATGATCTTGCCGTCACCGTTACAAGTAGGACAAGTGCTTGTCGAAACCATCTGGCCTAGCATTGTGCTTACCACTTTCCGTACTTGACCTGTTCCGTTACACGAATTACAGTTTGTCAGCGAGGTTCCGTTTTTAGCACCATTGCCACCGCAAGTGTTGCAGGTCACGTGTCTTTTTACTTTTATTTTTTTCTCAACGCCATTCGCAACCTCTTCGAGGTTCAATTTGAGCTTGATCCGCAGATCAGAACCTTTGCGAACCCGACGGCCACCGCCACCGGCACGTCCGAATATGTCACCAAATGGGTTGCTTTCTCCAAAAATATCACCAAACTGAGAGAAAATGTCATCCATGGTGAATCCGCCGCCGCCGCTAAAACCGCCAGCTCCCGCGCCTGCACCGCCTACACCTGCATGACCAAACTGATCATACCGCGCGCGTTTGTTATCATCGCTGAGAATGCTGTAAGCCTCCGCAGCTTCTTTGAATTTATCTTCCGCAGTAGGATCGTCCGGATTTTTATCCGGGTGAAACTTAATTGCCAGCTTACGATAAGCCTTCTTAATGTCTTCTGCCGCAGCGCCGCGATCTACGCCAAGGACTTCGTAGTAATCTCTTTTCTTTGCCATTTTTGTTGCTGAAATTAAGCTCCTACGATCACTTTCGCGTAACGTATCACTTTGTCGTTAAGAAAATACCCTTTTTCGATCTCATCGATCACTTTTCCTTTGAGATCTTCCGAGGGTGCAGGGAACTGCGCAATCGATTCGTGAAGCTCTGCATCAAATGTTTCGCCTTTGGATTCCATCGGTTTAAGTCCTTTGGCTTCTAGCGTTTTAGAAAGTTTGGTATATATCAGATCAACGCCTTCTTTCAGCGCGTCGATCTCTGTTGAAGATTCAAATGATACTTTTGCACGCTCGAAGTCGTCAACGATAGGCAGGATGGCCTTAACCATATCAGCGCTGGCACCGGAAATCATTTCCAGCTTTTCTTTTGCAGTCCGTCTGCGGAAGTTTTCAAAATCGGCGTAAAGACGAATGTATTTGTCTTTCAACTCAGCGAGTTCAATCCTGGCTTCTTCAATAGGATCTTTTTCAACCGACGATTCTCCGGAAGGCGCGTCATTTTTTATCTCCTGGCCTGCATTGTCCAAAGGCACTGTATTTGTTCCGATCGCCTCGTCGTTGTCTAACTTGTCAGCATCCACTGACGCTTGTTCCTCGTTCATTTCGTAAATTTTGTCTTGATCTATGTTGGATTCGGTATTTTCAGGCATAATTCTTAATGATATTGTGTTGTTTTAATCAACCTTTTTATACCTAAATTATTTTGCCACGCCTAAAATACTGACAAGATGGCATTTTACAATCAATTCGTAACTTTGCAGTATGACGGCAGAAGATCTTGTAAGGCAGCAGCGGAGTCAGTTTATCAAAGCCAAAGCACTTGAAAATGGTTTTGACTTCTGTGGTATTTCCAAAGCGGATTTTCTAGAAGAAGAAGCGCCCCGTCTTGAGAACTGGCTGAATAAGAACAATCACGGCGCAATGGGCTACATGGCCAATCATTTTGACAAACGCCTCGACCCGCGAAAGCTCGTAGACGGCGCTAAAAGTGTCATTTCCGTTCTCCTTAATTATTATCCCGAAAACAAACTTCCCGAAAGTCCCGACGATTTAAAACTATCCAAATACGCTTACGGAACGGATTACCATTATGTTCTGAAAGAAAAACTGGGCGCACTTTTACAGGCCGTTCAGGACGAGATCGGGGAGGTGAGTGGCAGGATTTTCGTGGATTCTGCACCGGTTATGGATAAAGTTTGGGCTGCGAAAAGTGGCCTGGGCTGGGTAGGAAAGCATTCTAACCTGCTCAACCGCGACATGGGCAGCTTTTTCTTTATCGGAGAAATCATTTGTGACCTGGATCTCGCCTATGACGGCGCCGTTCAGGATTACTGCGGAACATGCACGCGCTGCCTCGATGCTTGTCCGACGGACGCCATCACCGAACCATTTGTGGTCGACGGCAGTAAATGTATCAGCTATTACACCATTGAATTAAAGGAAGCCATTCCGCAAGAGGCTCAGGGTAAGTTTGATAACTGGATCTTCGGTTGCGACATCTGCCAGGACGTGTGTCCATGGAACCGTTTTTCAAAGCCGCATACCACCAAAGAATTCACATTACCTGAAAGTCTGGCAGGCTTTACCAGCAATGATTGGCAGGAAATTACGGAGGACGTTTTTCGCGAACTGTTCCGCCGGTCACCCATCAAAAGGACCAAATATGACGGTTTAAAGCGCAATATCGAATTTGTTCTATCCTCCAAATAAAAAAAACACAACTAATTCCGAAACAACCTATATTTGAAATCGGTGGGCCACCTTTGCGGCCCGCCTCGGGGGACCCGCCCCGGGAGTTCCCGCCCCGGGGGGGCCGATGACTGAATAAAACACTCAAAAAATGAGAAAACAATCTGTCAATCTTTGGGCCGTGCTTGTATGTGTGGTGTTAGGTCAGATTATACCAGCTTTATGGTATACCATATTTTCGGAACGTTGGATGGCTTTGAACGGCTTTACATTGGAACAGATGAAAGGATCGACGAGTCCGGTTCCTTATCTTGCCAGCATTGTTTCGTCTTCTTTTATGGCATATACTTTGGCGTGGGTATTTACTAAGATCCCTGTCAGATCTTTACTTTCTGGTATGCTAACCGGCTTGCTTTTCGGCGTGGTTTTTGTCTTTTTGGAAACCATTGTGAAAGATATGTTTTCCATGCGTCCGCTGCTGCTATCCTTCATTGATGGTGGCGTAAGTGTGCTCGTATACGCAATCACGGGATCCATCCTCGGCGCATGGCGCAAGTATGACTAGCAACCTCGTGCTAAGTACATAATCATCTTGCAATAATACTAGTTCTCTGCGAATTGTTACGATCGGTGACCCTTATACAGGCTTCCCGGTCTTTTCAATTTATTTTATTTTGACTCCGCCCATTTTTGAGTTTTACAAAATTTCAGAAACCGCCCCTACAACGTTGTGTTTCGAGCACGCAGAAAATTTGCGGTAATTTTAATAAATGTATCTTCGACAAATAATATTTCTTTCTTTGTTAATATCATCACTTTTATCAGTTGGCATATCCAAAATTGCGGAATATTAGTTTAGTGCAATTAAATTTTGCCAAATAAATTGCTTGTGTTCTTTATTAATTATAAATTTCATAAAAATTCAATAAACCCAAAGCTAACCTATGAAAAGAGGTCTACAATGCCTGCTGCTCACGCTACTTGTGACAGCACTATTTAATTCCGTTTCAATGGCCCAGGACCGGCAGCTTACCGGGAAGGTCAACGACGAGAACGGAGCAGGAATACCCGGCGCAAACATCCTCATTAAAGGGACAACCCGAGGAACCAATACAGATGCGGAGGGGACATTCACAATCACAATGGGAGCAACAGGAACGCTCATCATTTCTTCCGTAGGTTATTCATCCAAAGAGGTTGAAGTTACATCGGCGGTTTCCAACGTTAATGTGAATCTAGAACCTGATGTTCGGAATCTTGGTGAAGTGGTTGTAACGGCCCTGGGGATCTCAAAAGAGCAAAAAACACTGAGTTACGCAACTCAGATGATCAATACCGACAACTTTTCAAAAGCACGCGAATTGAATGTTGCCAATTCGCTTTCGGGGCGTGTTGCTGGTTTGGACATTGTGCGTTCTTCCTCCGGCGTAGGTGGATCGAGTCGCGTGGTTTTGCGTGGTGACCGTTCTATCACTGGAAATAACCAGGCTTTGATCGTAGTGGATGGTGTTCCAATTGATAACTCCAATTTCAGCCCGGGCAACGCCAACGGTGGCCGCGACGCCAGCGATGGTCTTTCCAGCATTAACCCGGATGACATCGAATCGATCAACGTATTGAGAGGAGCGTCTGCGACTGCATTGTACGGAAGCCGCGCTGCGAACGGCGCTCTTTTGATCACAACCAAAAAAGGTGCGGTGAGAAAAGGAGTTGGTGTGAATATAAGCAGCACATTCCAAATGGAGCAAGCGATGGAATTGCAAAAATTTCAGAATGTTTATGGTCAGGGTGTTGAAGGTAAATTTCAGCCCAACAGCGAATTTAGCTGGGGTCCTAAAATGGACGGACAGCAAGTGGCTGCCTGGGGGCCGGATCCGGACAACAAAGGCAAAACCTATGCATATTCTCCACAACCTAATTCCTATAAGGATTTTTATTCAACAGGAACATCCCTGGCCAATTCAGTTTCTCTGACAGCCGGCAATGAAAAAGTGCAGACTTACTTTTCCTACACGAATACATCAGCCAAGGGAGTTGTGTCCAATAACAAATTGAACAGGAATAACTTCAATTTACGTTTGTCGAGCCAGATCACAAGCAAGCTGAGCTTCGATGGTAAAGTGACCTACCTGAGCGAAAAAATTGAAAACAGACAGCAAACGGGAGAAGCGTTCGCAAATTTACAACGCCACATTCTGCGTCTTCCAAGAAGCATTTCCTTAGACCAGGCCAAGGATTTCGAATATGTAGATCCGGCAACCGGAAAGACGCTGCAAAATTACTGGAACCCGGGTTCTAATGGTGGTCAAAACCCTTACTGGATCAAAAACCGCGTCCTTGCGCTTGATAACCGCGACCGGATTTACGGATTTACCTCTCTTAATTACAAAGCCACTCCGTGGTTGACTGTAATGGGCCGCGCCGGATATGATAAGTATATCGATAAGTTTGAAGGTAAATGGTATACCAACACATACACGATCGCAGATTTCGGGGATTACCAGACCAACTGGAGAGACAATTCGGAATTGAACCTTGATTTGTTTGCCCTGGTAAGCAAGCAGTTTAGTGAAAACTTTAAACTGGATGCAACGGTGGGTGGTAACATATTACAACGCGATTATGTCAATCACCAAACCCTGAATAACGGGTTGAACCGCGATAATTTGTTTGTAACAACCAATGCCAGAAACTCTGTCACCAACAGGACCGTTACACAAACCCGCAAGCAAGGCGTATTTGCATCAGCGGATTTGATCTGGAGAGATGCATTGACGCTTTCTGCGTCTGCCAGAAATGACTGGTCATCCACATTGCCCACGGAAAACCAATCTTACTTTTTCCCATCCGTTGGCGCTGCTGCGGTTTTGAGCAGCTTGTTCAACCTTCCGCAAGCCATTTCTTTTGCCAAGATCAGAGGAAGCTATGCGTTAACGGGTAATGATGCAAGCCCATATCTTTTAGCGCAAACTTACTCTTACGTGGCGGGAGGAAATACCGGTTATATCGTCAGGGATAACATTAAGCCGTTCCCTAGCTTGAAGCCGGAATTAACAACAGCGCGGGAAATTGGTTTGGAAGCGAAATTCCTTCAAAACAGAATCGGTTTTGATGTTACATTATATAGCAGCAATTCCAAAAACCAATTGTTCCAGGTTCCACTATCTCGTGCATCGGGATGGAGCTTTGAATACATTAATGCGGGTGATGTGAAAAACAGCGGTATCGAAGTGACATTCAATGTGGCGCCGATCAAAACGGAAAGTTTTTCCTGGAACCTTGATCTGAATTATGCTAGGAATGTGAATGAAGTGGTGAAGTTGTCCGACAGGGTTGCCACACTTCCCCTCGCCTCCGACTTTATGAACTTCGTTCGTGCGGAAGAAGGAAAAGCACTTGGTCAGATTTACAGCCGGGGCTTTCAAAGAGACGACCAGGGACGCATCAAGGTGGGAGCCAATGGTATTCCCCTTGTAACGGCCAGCACAACGGTTCCATTAGGCACTTCGCGTCCAAGCTGGACTGGCGGTGTTACAAACCGTTTCAGCTATAAGGGCTTTAATTTAAGCTTCCTGATCAGCGGAAGAATCGGTGGAGTGGTTACTTCATTTACCAACGCCGTAATCTATGCGGACGGTGTAACAGAAGAAACACTCGCCGGACGTGACGGAATGGTTGTAGAAGGCGTACAGACTGACGGAAGTGCGAATACAGTTTCAACAACTGCGGAGGCTTACTGGAAATTTGTCGGTGGTCGTAACACACCAATCGGTGAGGCTTTTACATACAGTGCTTCCAACATCAGGCTAAGAGAAGCTACGCTGGGTTATAGCATTCCTGCGAGCGTGCTGGCGAAATCGCCTTTCCAGGGAGCTTCACTTTCCATCGTGGGTCGTAACCTGTTCTTCCTGATGAACAAGGCAAAAGGTTTTGACCCTGAGCTGGTTGCGGGATCGGCCAATACAACTGTTGGTTTGGAATCGTTCTCGATGCCATCCACGCGCTCATTGGGTGTAAGTCTTAATTTGACATTCTAATTGTAAATCTGAAAAATGAAAAGGAGCTATAAAATATTATCGTTCGCTCTCCTTACAACTGTCGCAGCGGCAACTTATTCCTGCACGGGAAATTTTGAGGAGATCAATACAAATCCAACCAAGCTGACTGAACTGGATGAGTCCGGAACAGAAAATGCATATGCAGCAGCGCAATACCGGTCTATTTTTGCAGCCTGGCAAACTTACCAGAGCCTTTTCGCGGATTTGCAGGGCCAGTACTTTGCCAATGTAGCGCAAGGTTTCTCTTCGGATCGCAATGTAATGGTGGGTAACTGGCTCAATGGAGCCTGGAATGACTTCTACGGCACAGCCATTCCTGCATTACTGGGTGTTCTGGAAAATACAGGCCCTGGCGGCAAGTATGAAAATCCAGGTAAGTTTGCGATGGCAAATATTTGGAAAGTATACATGTATTTGCCAAGAACAGACTATTGGGGACCCATTCCTTATTCCAAAGTAGGCAGTGGAGAAGCATCTGTGCCGTATGACAGCCAGGAATTCATTTACAAGGATTTCATTACAACATTGAAAGCTTCAACAGCTACCCTGGAAACGCTGAAAGGCACGAAAGTTTTTGGCTCGGTAGACCAGATTTATGCGGGAGATGTTAATAAATGGATCCTGTTTGCCAACACATTGAGACTAAGGATTGCCATGCGAATGTCCGAAGCAGAGCCTGCATTGGCAAAAACGGAGGCTGAATCCGCCGCCGCTGCCGGAACATTGGCAACCAATGCAGACGATGCTTTCCTAAAAGTAACGCCCAACTCGTTCAATCCTATGAACCAGGCTACTGCCTGGAACGAATTTCGGATGAGCGCGGCAATGGAAAGCGTATTGAAAGGTTACTCAGATCCCCGGATCAGCAAATATTATGCACCGGTGCCAGGAACAACCAATACTTTTAAAGGATTGCGCAACGGTTATACACAGGGAGAGCTGGGCCAGCCGATCAATGCTGCAAGCGCCACTTCCAATGTTGCAGATGCATTTTTGCCGGCAGTGCAGGGCACTAATCCGTTTGCGATCATGTACGCTTCCGAGGCTTATTTCCTAAAAGCAGAAGGTGCATTGAAAGGATGGAATATGGGCACGGGAACAGCAAAGGATTTCTACGAAAAAGGAATTGAAATTGCTATGAAGCAGTGGGGAATTGCGGATGCAGCGGCGATTACAGCTTACATCAATGGCACAACGCCTCCGGTTGCTCTGGCTGATTTTGTAAAATCTCCTGCTTTGACGGATGTTCCCGTTAAATTCTCAACAGTCCCTGCGAAACAGCTTGAACAGATAATCACGCAGAAATGGCTTGCCAACTATCCAAACGGTCACGAAGCATGGGCGGAGTATCGCAGAACAGGTTATCCTAAACTATATGCCCGTATCAACTCTGATAATCCTGATTCACCAAAAGACGCAGTGGTGAGACGTACGCCATATGTCGACAGTGAAAAGCAGACGAACCAAGCGGCCGTTACCGAGGCCATTTCGCTGCTCGGCGGACCAGATAACTCAGCGACCAGACTTTGGTGGGATAAGCCTTAATAACATTTAAAATTTTCACATTGTAACAAAAAGGCGGGCACATTGCCTGCCTTTTTGTTATCTTTTATTTTTGATAAAACATCTGATACTGGTTACGATGAACATTTGCCGTATACTCCTCATTTGCTTGTTTTTTACGTCCTGCCAGCATAAAGACACGCTTTTTACGCTGCTTAAATCCAGTGAAACCGGCATCGATTTCAATAATTACATTAAGGAGGATGCGGAAAATAATGTGCTGGCTTACGGTTACTTTTACAATGGAGGAGGTGTTGCAGCGGCAGATTTCAATAATGACGGCCTGGTGGATCTTTACTTCACCGGAAATATGGTGGCCAATAAATTGTATCTCAATAAAGGAGATTTTGAGTTTGAAGACGTTTCTGAAAAATCCGGAGCAGGGCTGAATGAAGGCTGGAAAACGGGCGTTTCGCTCGTGGACATCAATGACGATGGCTGGATAGACATTTACGTTTGTCGCGCCGGCGCCCAGAACCCACGTTTGCGCAGCAAATTACTTTACGTCAATAATGGCAAAACCGCTGACGGCATTCCCACGTTTACGGAAAAGGCGACCGAATATGGCCTTGATGACCAATCGTATACCACACAAGCAGTATTTTTTGACTACGACCGCGACGGAGACACAGACTGTTTTTTGCTGAACCACTCCGTTCAGAAATATGCAGGTTTCAGTAATCTGATAAGCAGTTACCGCGAGCAGCGTAATGAAGCCTACGGCAATAAGCTGTTGCGTAATGATGGAGGCAGGTTTAATAATGTTACAGACTCCTCCGGCATTGTTTCCAATGTGCTGAGCTTTGGCCTTGGCGTGAATATCAATGATTTCAACAATGATGGCTGGCAGGACATTTACATCGCCAACGACTACAACGAGAACGATTATCTCTATCTCAACCAGAAAGACGGCAAGTTCAAAGAAGTGATCCGCGAAGCCACGGGCCACGTTTCGCTCTATTCCATGGGAACGGATGCAGCGGACATCAACAATGACGGCCTGACGGACATTATGACGCTGGATATGCTCCCCGCCACAAACGAGCGCATTAAGCTGACGTCCGGCGATGATAATTATGACAAATATCAGCAACTGGTCCGCGCCGGTTTTCATGACCAGACTTCCCGGAATATGCTGCAATTGAACAATGGTGTCAATGCCAACGGCGTGCCGGTTTTTAGTGAAATCGGGCAACTGGCGGGCGTTTCAAACACCGATTGGAGTTGGGCCGCGCTCATGGGTGACTTTGATAATGATGGCTGGAAGGACATTTTCGTTTCCAATGGTTACGCACGCGACTACACCAACATGGAGTTCCTGAAATACTCCACCGACATGCAGGTTAAGGCTGGCCAGAGCGGAAAGATGCCGACGCAAATGGAGATCATTTCCCAAATGCCGCCGATTGACGAGCCGGATTATATTTTCCAAAATCAGAAAGGGTTAACATTCGCCAAGAAAATTGCAGAATGGGGATTTGAAAAAGCCAATCAATCCAACGGCGCCATTTATGCTGATCTGGATAATGATGGCGATCTGGACATTGTGACCAATAATGTGAACCAGAAGGCTTTTGTATACAAAAACAATGCGGAAACGAAGATTGAAAGCAATTATCTGAAAGTCAAGCTGGAATCGCCCAGATACGCATTCATGGCAGGAGCGAAACTGACGCTTTACTCCGATTCGCTTACGCAAACTCAGAATTTTATGCCCGTCCGCGGGTTCCAGTCGGCGCAATGGGACCTGGTGCATTTTGGATTAGGAAATGAGGATAAAATAGATTCGTTAATCGTTACCTGGGCAGACGGAAGCCAGCAAATGTTAAAGAATCCGACTGTTAACAAGCCGCTAACCGTAAAATATTCCGACGCTAAAAAGCAGCTAGAACAATCTTCAAGCAAACCACCTACTTATTGGGAGCCCGTAACGGCCATCGATTTCAAACATTTGGAGGATCCCAGGAATGACTTCCGGATACAGACATTGCTCCCCAATATGCTCAGTTACCAGGGCCCGAAAATGGCACAAAAAGACATTAACGGCGACGGAACGGATGATTTTTACATGGGTGGCGCACGCGGACAGGCAGGCAATCTATTTATCAGTCAAAACGGGAAATGGGTTAAATCTTTACAGCCAGAATTTGAAGGAGATGCAGCGTATGAGGATGCGGACGCAGCATTTCTGGATGCAGACGGCGATGGCGATGAGGATTTGCTGATAGTCAGTGCTGGTTATGAGCTTAATCCGGAAGATCCGCTGCTGATTCCGAGATTGTATACCAATGCGAATGGTCTGTTTAGAAGAACTTCTTTCCCTAAACTGGCTGGCAATGCAGGAACAATAGCTGTTTCGGATTTCGATAAGGATGGTGACCTGGATGTTTTCCTGGGGGTGCGCGTAACGCCGGGGCGATTTCCTGAAAGTGCTGGCGGTTTTATATATACCAATGATGGAAAAGGAAATTTCACTGATCAGACCGCGCGCCTGGCGCCCCAGTTAGCAAAAGTCGGCATGGTGACAGACGCTGTTTTTGAGGATCTGAACAAAGACGGCTATCCCGAACTGATCCTCACTGCCGATTGGAAGCCTATTCAGGTTTTCATAAATAAATCAGGAAAACTGTCTGACGCCAGCGCCGCGTACGGAACTGCGGGATTGAATGGTTGCTGGAATACGATCAAGCCGACCGATCTGGACAATGATGGCGACGTTGATTTTGTGGTCGGGAACATGGGCGCAAACTGGCAATGGAACCTTACATCTCCCGATAGTCTGGCTCTTTACGCTGCGGATTACGACAACCTGCAAAGGCTTGTGCCAGTCATTGGCGTGATCGAAAATGGTGAAGAAATGCCGTACGCAAGCCGCGACGAGTTATTGGATCAGATTCCGTCGCTCAAAAAGAAATACACAGACTACATTTCCTACTCCAAGGCGAAGCTCTCGGAAATCCTTCCCGGCGACAAATTGAAAAACGCACAAAAACTGAGTGCCAAAATCTTTAAAAGCGGCATTCTGGAAAACCGGAACGGGAAGCTCATCTTTCATGAATTGCCAATCGAAGCGCAGTTTGCGCCCGTTTATGCGATTTCGCTTTTTGATGTAAATCTCGATGGTAAACAAGACATTATCCTCGGAGGAAATCTGAAACAAACGCGGGTCCGGATCGGTAAAAGCGATGCAAACCTGATCCAGGTGTTTCTGAACAAAGGCAATCTCGCATTTCAATATATTCCGCAGGCCAGGAGTGGATTTTTCACAACAGGCGAAGTCCGGGATCTGGCTATTGTAACTTCCGGTTCAGTAACGCATTTGTTGGGGGCAATGAATAATGCAAGTTTGGTCACCTACCGGTTCAACAAAATCTCACCTCTCGAATAGTCCGTTCGTAATTTTCATTTTTTCTCAACGAATTTCGGGCACCTACACTGTAACTAAATATTTATTAAAATGAATTATTCCCTTATTATATTAAGGTTAAAAAAATAAATATTTGGTAATCCTTTATTAAAATTATTTAATTAGCCGAGAACTTAGGATATTTGACACCCCGAGTTGCACACAGTGTAATCTTCGGCAGATACCAGTTTTAACCTAATTTTAATGTACTAATTTATCCTAACTATGAAAGAAAAGCTATTTAAAACCTGTTCAAGGGGATTAATTCCTCTTGGGTTTTTTCTGCTGTTTGCTTCGTTATCGGCCTACGCCCAACAGCGGACTGTGACGGGTAAAGTGTCAGATGAGAAGGACCAGGGACTTCCTGGTGTGGCCGTTACCGTGAAGGGTTCTACCCGCGGAACCAATGCGGATGCAGAGGGAAATTTCTCAGTATCGGGCGTGCAAGACACCGATGTGCTGGTTTTCAGTTCGATAGGTTATTTGAAACAAGAAATGAGCATTGGCAGCAAATCAGTTGTGGATGTAAAATTGGTCCCTGATGTTGCCAACCTTGAAGAAGTAGTTGTAACTGCATTAGGTATTTCCAAAGAATCCAGAAAGCTGGGTTATGCGGTAACAACCATCGGTGGTGAGGTAATGACAAGAGCCCGCGAAACCAACGTAGCCAATTCATTGGCCGGACGCGTTGCTGGTTTGAACGTGAAAGGAACGAGCAGCGGGGCGGGCGGAACAGCCAAGATCCTGATGCGTGGTATGCCCAGTATGAACTCAGGCGGCTCGCCATTGATCGTGATCAACGGCGTTCCGATGGATAACACGCAGCGCGGAAGTGCAGGCGAATGGGGTGGCGCTGATGGCGGAGACGGAATCGGTAACCTCAACCCGGACGATATCGAGTCGATGACCGTTTTGAAAGGTCAGGCTGCGTCTGCGTTGTTTGGTGCGCGTGCATCCAACGGGGTTATTTTGGTTAAAACAAAAGCAGGTAAAAAAGGTGATTTTTCGGTTGATTACAACTTGAACTATTCATTGGATCAGCCTCGCGATATGACTGATTTTCAATACGAATACGGCCAGGGAATCGGCGGTGCCAAGCCAACTACGGCTACATTGGCGCAACAAACTGCACGTATGAGCTGGGGAGCAAAACTGGACGGCTCGCAAGTGATCCAGTTTGATGGCAAAAACTACGCTTACTCGGCGCAGAAGGACAATGTGAAAAATTTCTATCGCATAGGGTCCAACTTCACGAACAGCGTTTCAGTTACAAAAGGCGGTGATAACGGCTCATTCCGTCTGTCATTGGCAAACCTGGACAACAAGTCGATCATTGAAAACAGTGGTCTGGACAGAAAAACGGTTAACCTTACGGCTGATCAGAACATTACCAAGAAGCTGAGCATCAACGTAATGGCTAACTACATCGACGAAAAGATCAAGGCGAAGCCTATTTTGAGCGATGGTCCTATGAACGCCAACAACGGAATGTTCCTGGCTACAAACATTGATCAGCGCATCCTTGCTCCGGGTTACAATACAGAAACCGGCAAAGAGATCGTTTTCAGCGATGACGAGTATGTTACCAACCCATATTTTGTTACCAATCAATTTGTGAACGATGTAACGCGGAAGCGTTTGATCTCGGCAGTGGCGGTAAAATATCAGTTTGCTGACTGGCTTTACGCTCAGGCTAGAATGGGTTACGACAATGCCAATGACCGTATTTTCAAAGTAACGCCTTGGGGAACAGGTTTTTCCAATGCAGGAAAAGGCGCTTTGGATGAATTGTCCAATGCACAGCGGACAGAGCTTAACGTAGACGGTCTGGTTGGTTTTACCAAAACTTTCGGCGCTGACGATTTCAGCATTGACGCGATCGTTGGTGCGAACCTTCGCAAAAACAATTATGAAAAAGTGCAGGTTGGCGGTAGCCCTTTCGTGCTTCCGTATTTGTACAGCTGGAACAACGTCGTGAATTTCAACCGTAACTACGAAGTAAGTAATACAGAAGTTCAGTCTGCTTACTACAATGTTGACCTGGGTTACAAAGGCATCTTGAACCTGAGCACAACCGGACGTTACGACACTTACTCGACGTTGCCAAGCGCAGCAAGAAGCATTTTCACGCCTTCGGTTACGGGAGCATTCATTTTCACGGACGTTTTGCGGATTCCTGAACTGAGCTTTGGTAAAGTACGCGCATCGTACGCCCGCACAAGCGGTGAGCCTGCAACGGCTTATGGTACAGCCATTTACTACGGTGTTGGAAATGCATTCAATGGTGTAGCCACGGGTAATTTCAGCGACGAGCTTCCCAACTTGTTCCTGAAACCATTTACAAAGAGCGAAGTTGAATTTGGTCTTGAATTGAAATTCTTCGGAAACCGTTTGGGATTGGATCTTGCTTATTATGAACAAAAAACAAAAAACGAAATCATGCCTGCCAATTATAGCAGCGCAACCGGTTACGTGAGAGGTGTGATTGGATCGGGCTCTGTTCAAAACCGTGGTTTGGAAGTCATGTTGACGGGTTCACCAGTGAAAACGAGCAAATTTGATTGGAATGTTTCATTCAACCTGACCTCTGTTAAAAACAAGATCCTGAGCACAGATGCAGACAACAACCAGATCACTTTGGGATCTAACCGTGCAACATTGGGTAATGCTGTTACGGCGTTCGTAGTAGGAGAAGCTGGCCCGCAGATCCGTGCTTATGACTACAAATATGCAGGCAATGGCGAGATCATCGTGGATGCATCGGGCTTACCGGTTCGCAGCGACCAGCTGAAAAGCTACGGCAGCGTTTTGCCAACACTTTACGGTGGTTTGAACAACGATCTGCGTTTCGGTGACCTGAATTTGTCGTTCCTGGTTGACTACAATTTTGGAAACAAAATCCTCTCTGCAACTGAAAACTACGCTTACAGACGCGGATTGCACAAAGCAACACTGGAAGGCAGAGAAGGCGGCATCACAACAGGCGTATCTGAATCAGGCGCTGCCAATACGGTAACGGCCACTGCTCAGAATTACTACACTGCATTGTCCAACAATGTTACGGGTTTAAGCGTTGTTGACGGCGACTTTATCAAGCTACGCCAGATCACATTGGGCTATAATCTTCCCGCAAAAATGGTAGAGAAATGGCCTTTGATCCGTGCCGTGAACATTTCACTGGTAGGGCGGAATTTGTTTTACCTGATGAAGAAAACAACCAACATTGACCCGGAAGCAACTTTTGGAGCTAACCTGAGATATGCAGGTATTGAAGGAACCAGTTTGCCGGCATCACGCAACTACGGTGTGAACGTAAACTTCAAGTTTAAATGATAAGCAATATGAAAAAGAGACTGTTAACAATAATTATACTGGCGGGATTGCTTCCATTGTCTTGTACAGACGACTTTGATGCACTCAACACCGACCCTACAAAGGCATCCGGCGAAAGTTTCGATGCGAACCTGTTGCTGCCATCTGTTCAACAAAACCACGTAGCGGCCACAGCAGGTTACAATGGTGGTATTTTATTCCAAAGCATGTGGATGCAGATTTTGGCTTCAACTACTTCCGGTGCGGCTAACTACTATTCCAATGGAGACAAATATGTGATTTCCAGCAACACAAACTCCTACCTGGCCAGCACCTGGAACACAGACTTCCGTGCTGCAAGCCTTGCATACGAGATGGAGCAGCTGACGAAAGACAAGCCTGCACTGGCTAACCTGATGAACATTGCGATCATCATGCAGGTGCAATGCATTTCCAACATTTCGGATACTTACGGAGATGTGCCTTACACGCAGGCTTTGCAAGCGAAATCGGGCATTACGCTTCCGGTTTACGACACGCAGGAATCGGTTTACAAATCCTTGCTAACCAGGCTTGAAACGGCCACGGCAGCATTGAGCGCAGACGCGGCACTTCCTACCAATGATTCTTTCGCAGGTTACAAAGGCGACATTACAAAATGGAAAAAGTACGGGTACTCGCTGATGCTGAAACTGGCAATGCGCCTGACAAAAGCAGATCCTGCCACAGCTAAAACTTATGCAGAAAAAGCAGCAGCAGGCGGAACATTCGCGAGCGTTGCAGACGATGCTTATGTGGTAATGGATGATGCAAATGGTTATACCAATGGAAACGGTGCAGCTTTGTCTACACCAGCGGACATTTATCAGGTAAGATGGAGCAAAACTTTGATCGATTATCTGAGAGCCAATAATGATCCGCGTTTAGGCAAAATAGCAGAAGTGCCTGCGGCGGGTTTAACAGCCAATCAGGAATTCACAACGGCTGGTAACACAGCACCGGCGGCGCAATTGGGTCTTCCAAATGGCTACGACATGAACGGTGGCGCTACGGATATCAGTAAAACGGCTGGCTATCCAGGCGGAACAGGAGCCGGTGCCAATGTTACACCAATCGGCAAATACTCACGTCCGGTAGCAGCATTCCGCGGAAGAAGTGCACCGCTTTTTGTGCTGACTTATGCAGAGACAGAATTGCTTCTTGCCGAGGCTGTTACAAGAGGTTATGCAGTAGGCGGAACAGCGGCAGCGCATTATAAAAACGGTGTTTCTGCCGGAATCCAGTCGCTTGGTAAATACGGTGCAACGGTGGAAATCCCTGCAGCAACTGCGGATGCCTACGCAACAGCCAATCCACTGGTTGCGGCCAATGCATTGAAACAAATCAATGAGCAGATCTGGGCAACAACTGGAACGTTGTTCAACTTTTCAGAAGCCTGGCATAACTGGAAACGCTCTGGTTTCCCGGTGCTGACTCCGGTAAATTATGTGGGTAACTTCTCAGGAGGCGCAATTCCAAGAAGACAACCGTATCCAACAACGGAAGCAACGCAAAACAGTGCTAACTACAGTGACGCAGTGGGCAGACTTGCCAGCGGAGACAACTGGGTTTCACGTATTTGGTGGGATAAATAAAAAATGAAATTAAAGCGGTAAGAAATGTAAATTTTCTTACCGCTTTCAAACAAATTGATTGCACTAAGTTTTAACTTCAACCTTTCGTTGGAGTTTTTTATTTTACGAATATCTTCCTCTCCTAACAGTCAAAATAGCTTAATGCATACAAAAAAGCCCACTCGTTACCTGGTTTTTGTATTGTTTCTGACTGTTCAACTTGCTGCGGTCAGAGCGCAGCGGCCATTGTTTCAATTGCTTCCTGCCAAACAAACGGGCATTACCTTCGTCAATTCGATCATTGAAGATGAAGGCCAGAATGTGATGTCGTATGAATATTTTTACAACGGCGGCGGCGTGGCGGTCGGTGACATCAACAATGATGGTTTCGAAGATCTTTTCTTCACCTCAAACATGGGGCCGAATAAGCTTTATATTAACCTGGGAGGGACAAAAGGGCAGGCTTTGAAATTCAAAGACATTACGAATTCAGCGGGAAAAGGTTTGGAAGGTCGGAAGGGCGGCTGGAAAACGGGCGTTACCATGGCCGATGTGAACGGCGACGGCCTGCTGGACATTTACATTTGCTACTCAGGCAAAGTGGACGATGAAAAACGCAAGAACCAGCTTTTCATCAATCAGGGAAATCTCAAATTCCTGGAACAAGCCGCCGAGTATGGCTTGGATAATATCAGTTACAGCACACAAGCGGCATTTTTTGACTACGACAACGACGGCGACCTGGATATGATGCTTTTGAATCATAGCGTCAAGAAAATTGACAATATGGAGCTTGCAAAGTTCAAGCAGGAAACGGACATGCTCGCAGGCAACAAACTATTTGAAAATCAAAAAAACAAATTTAAGGAAGTTACCCAAAAGGCTGGTATTCACCAGTATCCGCTCACATTCGGGCTGGGTATGGCCATTGCGGACGTGAACCAGGACGGCTGGCAAGACATTTACGTGACCAACGATTACAACGAGTCGGATTATCTATATATCAACAATCAAGACGGCACATTCAGTGACGTTACCCAACAGTATTTCAGACATTTAGCGCAATTCTCGATGGGGATCGACATTGCTGATTTCAACAATGACGGCTTGCCCGACGTCATGTCGCTGGATATGCTGCCCGAAGACAACCAGCGACAGAAATTATTGCAGTTGCAGGAAAATTATGAAGCATTTGAGCTCATGATGAACCAGAAACTGCACAAGCAATACATGCGCAACATGTTGCAGCTCAACAATGGAGACGGCACATTCAGCGAGATTGCCCAGTATTCAGGCGTGTCGAACACGGATTGGAGTTGGAGTCCGCTGCTCGCGGATTTTGACAATGATGGTTATAAGGATCTTTTCGTTTCCAATGGTTATTTAAGGGATTATACCAATAAGGATTTTCTCAAATATTGGGGCGATTACAAAATCAGAAGGGCAGTGGATAAGGAGCCGTTTCAATTGATGGACCTGATCCGGGCAATGCCTTCTACCAAGCTGGCGAGCTATATTTTCAGAAATAACAAAGATCTTACCTTCACCAAAATGCAGGAGCCGTGGGGAATGGCGCAACCCGCTATTTCCAGCGGTGCGGTTTACACAGATCTGGATAACGACGGCGACCTGGATCTGGTGGTAAACAACATTAATGATCCCGCTTTTGTATACCAAAACATGGGGCAGGAGCAAGCGGGCAATGCCTGGTTTCAGATTAAGCTCAAAGACAAAGGGGCCAACGGAAATGCAGTAGGGGCCAAGGTTTATACTTATTCAAAAGGCACACAGCAATATCAGGAAGTCAATCCCAACCGCGGTTACCTGTCGTGCACACCCACAAGGCTGCATTTTGGGATGGAAAAAATAACTTCCATTGATTCCGTGAAAGTGATCTGGCCGGACGGTGCGACTGAGTTGCTGAAAGAGGTGAAAACAAACCAGTTGTTGGTCCTTGAAAAATCCGGGAAAGCGAATGTAAAGCCATTAGCAGCAAAAAAAATGGCGCCTATCTTTCAAAAACAGAACAGCAGCATTGCCTATCAGCACGAGGGTTTCAATGAAAATGATTTCAAACGGCAGCCGTTAATGTTGACCATGTATTCACAGACTGGCCCGATTGTGGCGAAAGGTGATGTGAATAAAGATGGTTTGGAGGATGTTTTCGTGAGCGGAGATCAAAACAAACAAGCCAGAATCTGGTTGCAGCAAAAGGACGGAACATTCAGGGAAATGCCTGATTTTGCGGTCGGTGACGAGAATATTTCAGCGGCCACTTCCGCTATTTTCTTTGATGCAAATGGCGATGGTTTTGACGACCTGTATGTGGCCAAAGGCGGTTATTCCATGTTTGAGCCAAACACCATTTCGTTACAGGACGAAATGTATCTGAACGACGGAAAAGGCAAGCTTAACCTGTCCGTTTTGTCTCTGCCCAACCTGAAATCCAGCAGCAAATCCTGCGTCCGCGCATTTGATTTTGATAAAGACGGAGATCAGGATTTGTTTGTCGGCGGCCGCATTATCCCTGGCCGTTATCCCGAAACACCCGTTTCCTACTTGCTGATCAATGATGGAAAAGGCAACTATAAGGTGAAGGATTCGCCATTTTTCAAAATAGGCATGGTAACGGATGCGCAGTGGGCGGATTTGGATGCGGACGGAAATGTTGAGCTGGTTATTTGCGGGGAAATGATGCCTATCAAGGTTTTTTCATTCAATAATAATGATTTCACAGACAACACATTGAAGTTTTTCAAACGCGAAGAGTCCGGTTTCTGGTCGTCATTATTTATCAGTGATCTGGATCAGGACGGAAAGCTTGACATTGTAGCCGGGAACATGGGCTTGAATTCGCAAATCAAAGCATCCGAAAAAGAGCCCGCAGAACTGTATTATGCGGATTTTGACAAAAACGGCTCCATTGACCCGTTTTTCAGCTTTTATGTGCAGGGAAAATCCTATCCCTTTGTAAGCCGCGATGAACTCAATGATCAGATCTACCCCATGCGCAAGAAATTTCCCTACTATAAGGACTATGCAAATGCTTCGATCAACAATATGTTTTCCGCAGAGGACCTGAGCAATGCAACCAAACTGGAAGTGACAGAAATGCGCTCCATGTGCTTTCTGAACAAAAACGGAATGTTTGAAAAACAACCCTTACCCGTTCACGCACAGTTCGCGCCGGTAACCATGATCGCTTCCGGCGACTATAATCAGGACGGGAAAACCGATCTGCTTTTATTGGGAAATAAGACGGATAACCGGCTGAAAATCGGGAGTATGGATGCCAATTATGGCTGTGTGCTGGCGGGGGACGGTAAAGGCGGGTTCGCCTACATAGCCCAGCCGCTTTCGGGATTGTCTGTCGTTGGTGACGTGAAGTCCTGTATTCAAATTGACATTAACAATGAACCCTGTCTGGTTATCGGTGCATTTAACCAGTCATTACAATTTTATAAAAGAGCAAAGTGATCCGTTTATTTTTAATATTGGCCTTGCTGTTGAGCCAGATCGCGGTGGCACAAAAAACGAAGGCAGAACTGCGGACACATTTGCAGCCTGCCGTTTTTTCCATCACGATGGTCATGATCCACGACGTGGTGAACCCGCCGGCGGCAAGCCGGTTTTACACGCATTGCCTCATGGGAGCCTATGAGATTGTGGCGCAACACAACAAGCAAATTGTATCTCCTACAAAGTTTATCCCAAACATTCAGCCCGTTGCCATTACAGCCCAGGCTGGTTACAATTATCAGATCGCTGCGCTGTACTGCATTCTGGAAACGGGCAGGCTGATTCTTCCCTCTGGCTATATGCTGGAAGAAGACCAGAAAAAGCTCATCATTGCATTGCTTAGGGAAGGACATTCGCAAAAAACCATTGACGATGCAATCGCTGTTGCACAGGAAGTGGCGAAGAAAATAGTGACCCATGCCAACACGGACGGTTACCTGAAATTAAGCACAAGGTTGCGTTACAGGCCTAAAAAAGGCGAAGCATATTGGTATCCAACGCCGCCGGGATATATGGAGGGCATTGAACCGCATTGGAAAACGATCCGGCCGATCCTGATTGACTCCTGCAACCAATTTGTGCCCAAACCGCCGGTTGAATTCAGCAAGGACAGCACCAGCGAATTCTACAAACTTTCAAAGGAAGTGTATCATGTAGGCAGAAATCTGTCTGAAAAAGAGCGCTTTATCGCATCCTACTGGGATTGCAATCCGTTTGCGATCAACACATCCGGTCATATGTCCATTGGTTTTAAAAAAATAAGTCCGGGCGGACATTGGATGAACATTACCAGCATTGCCACCACCAAAGCAGGCCTGGATCTGGATAAAGGCATTATGATCCATGCCTTAGCCGCGGCAACATTAATGGATTCGTTCATCAGCTGCTGGGACGAAAAATACCGCAGCAGCCGCGTCCGGCCCGAGACGGTCATCACGCGTTACATTGATCAAAAGTGGCAGCCGCTGCTGCAAACACCACCTTTTCCGGAATATACCAGCGGGCATAGCGTCATTTCCACTGCCGTTTCGGAAACATTAACCTATCTTTTGGGCGATAACTTTGCTTTCCGTGATGATACGGAAGTTATTTTTGATCTGCCAACACGTGATTTCAAATCGTTCAGGCAGGCGGCGGAGGAAGCTGCTATTTCCAGGCTTTACGGCGGCATCCATTACCGCGACGCTATTGAAAACGGTCAGAGCCAAGGCAAAGCGATCGGGAATTTTATAGTGGAAAAATTGAAGGCAAATGGAGTAAAACCGGCCATTTGACAAATATCAGAATTATAGGCCGCCCATTTTTGCTGCTAAATCAGTAGTTTTGGAACCGTGCATTCAGGCTTACTCACGTAATGAAGAGAATAACAATCATTTTGCTCCTGCTCACATGCTTGCCATGCATGCACCTGCATGCACAGGAAACGGCAAAAAAGGAGTTGCAGTCGGCAGACTCCAAGTGGAAGTTTGGTGTCAATGGTGGTTATGGTCAGCGCGTTTTCAGGTCGGGGCGAAAGATCAGTGCGGAGCGGGAGCGATACATTAAAGACTTCAAATCAGGCATTTCTTATGGCGGCGAAGTGGCCTATTTTCCTTGGAGAAAAGTGGGCTTCGGCGTCAAATACGATCGTTATCAGAGCAAAGCCAGCCAGGAAAATGAACTGACGGAAGATGTCGCAATCCAGTTCCTGGGTGGAGAGATCATTCACAAGGCTGTCATGAAAAACCCCAGAAATGCCGTTTTAACTTCATTTTTGCTCGGTTACCAGCCTTACCGCAACCGAACGCAGGCGGGCGACAATCAATTCATATTCAATGGTAAAACAATGGGCTGGGGCGTTAGCGTAGGATTTGAACACCGTTTTACCCAAAAATTTGCGCTAAACCTCACCGGTTCCGCCATGATGGGCGCCATTTACCGTCTGCAGCGTAAAACAGACTTCAGTACAGAAACGCTTCATCTGTCCAAAGACGACAGCGTAGACCTTTCCAGGTTCTCATTTTCTGTTGGATTCAGTTTTTTTTAAAAGGCTCTTGCTGAATGCATTCTCTGGTTTTTTATGCCAATGTTGTAAAGTTCTATGAAAAAGTAAGGGAAAAATGGGATGAATCAGTCTTCAATAGGAAGACAGTAGTTTATCGGGTTATTTACATTATATTTCTACAGTCCAGATTCAGTCCTAAATTTCTTCACCATGCATGTAATTAAGCGTTGCTTTTTCTCCTTCGCATTGTTGTTCGGCGTTTTAATGCTTGGCCACGCAACATTTGCCCAATCTGCCAACAAAAACAAGAAGCCGGTGGTCGTGTTCGTGACCGGCGATCATGAATACAGCGGGGAAGAAACATTGCCGCTCATCGCCGCCGAACTGGAAAAGAATTACGGGATGAAAACCATTGTGCTGAAAGCCTATCCCGGCCCTAACAGCGAAAACGACATTCCCGGTCTGGAAGCTTTGAAAGATGCCGATCTTGCCGTTTTTTATCTTCGCTGGCGACAGCTTCCCAAAGAACAACTTGCTTTTATCGACGCTTACCTGAAAACCAAAAAGCCATTGATGGGCTTCCGGACCACGACGCATGCATTTAATTATCCCAAAGGAAATGAAAATGAAAAATGGAATGCGTTTGGCGAATTCGCATTAAACTCGCCTCCGGGCTGGGGCGGCGCTGCCAAGCATACACATTACGGGCATAAGAGCAGCACGGATGTGACAACCATTCCCGATCAGGCCAAAAATCCGATCCTGACAGGAGTTACCACGCCTTTTCACGCAAGATCCTGGCTTTACAGAGTGCTCCCGGATTATCCTACCAAAGGTTCTACATTATTATTAATGGGCAAATCTGTCGATCCCGACAAAGAAGCAGTTGAAAACCCGGTTGCCTGGACCGGGACCAATTCATTTGGTGCCAAAATATTCATGACCACATTGGGCCATCCGGACGATTTTAAGATCGAATCGTTTCAAAAGCTGGTTATCAACGCCATACATTGGGAATTGGGTTTGAAAATCCCGAAATGGAAAGGCAAAATGGACATTAATGTTCAGTATAGAGAGGCAAAATAATCGAAAGAATACATCCTGAATCCCCACTTAAAGTTTACCAACCGAAATGTCTAAACCCAAAAAAATCAGTATACACATATCGCTCATAGTGTTCGGACTGATCATTATCGCTTTCAGTGCTTTCAAATTCAACCAATCTGCATCCATTCCCATTAAGAAAGGCTCCCGCATTGTTTTGCTGGGGAACAACCTGGGTTCCAGGATGATGAACTACGACAATTTCGAAACGGAATTGCAGGTCCGCTATCCCGAGGACATGCTCTATATTCGCAATATGTGCGATGGAGGCGACACGCCGGGTTTCAGGCCGCACGCGAGCCGCAATTCACCCTGGGCATTTCCGGGCGCAGAGAAATTTCAGACCGAGTACGCAAATCCATCGCAAAGTGAAGGGCATTTCGAAACGCCGGATCAATGGTTAACCCGCCTGAAAACGGATGTTATCATTGCTTTTTTTGGCTACAATGAATCATTTCAGGGAAAGGAAGGGCTTGAAAATTACAAAGCCGAGCTGGATGCGTTTATCAAATACACATTGAGCCAGAAATACAATGGAACCGCAGCGCCCCAGCTGGCTATCGTTTCGCCCATCGCTTTTGAAGATCTTTCGGCAAAGCTGGATCTCCCTAACGGCAAAAAGGAAAATGAAAACCTGGCGCTTTACACAAAAGGCATGAAGGAAATTGCTGCCAAAAACAATGTGCTTTTTGTGGACGCATTTACACCTTCAAAACAATGGTATGCCGATAGCAAAGAAGATCTGACCATTGACGGTTCACAATTGAATGCGGCGGGTTATAAAAAACTGGGTGTTCTGCTGGCCGATCAGGTGTTTGGCAAAGCATCACCCAAGGCAGAAGCGAACCGGAAACTGGTCCACGATGCGGTGGATGAGAAAAACTGGATGTGGCATAACGATTTTAAAATTCCAAACGGGGTGCACGTTTATGGCCGTCGTTATAACCCTTTTGGCCAGGACAATTATCCTGCCGAAATTGAAAAGATTCGTGAAATGACGGACATCCGGGATAAGGCAATCTGGCTCGCGGCGTCAAAAGGGGAGAAAACCGATCTCGCGGCGGCTGATAAAAACACAAAACCACTGCCTCCTGTAAAGACGAATTTCAATCCTGAAAAGAACGGAAGCCTTGAATACTTGTATGGAAAAGACGCGCTTGCCAAGCTGAAAGTGCCGGAAGGCTATAAAATCGAGCTTTTTGCATCGGAAGAAGAATTTCCTGACCTGGCGAAGCCTATGCAGATGTCCTTCGATAACAAAGGCCGTCTCTGGATCGCGACCATGCCAAGTTACCCGCATTACAAGCCGGGAGATACAAAACCGGACGATAAGATCATTATTCTGGAAGATACAAATGGCGATGGGAAAGCGGATAAGCAAACCGTTTTTGCAGATGGCCTGCATTTGCCGCTCGGCTTTGAAATCGCGCCGGAAGGCGTGTACATTTCTCAGGGAACCAACCTGAAATTGTATACGGACACAAATGGGGATGATAAAGCGGACAAAAATGAAATCCTGCTAAGCGGATTTGACGACCACGATACGCACCACAACAGCCATGCGTTTACTGTGGACCCATCAGGCGCCATTTACTCGGGTGAAGGCGTATTTTTACATACCAATGTGGAAACCTCTTATGGCCCTGTACGCGCGACGAACGGCGGTTTTTACAGATATACACCGCAGCGCAAAAAACTGGAACGCACTGCGCAGCTTTCCATTCCTAACCCTTGGGGAATCGCTTTCGATGAATGGGGACAGCCGTTTTTTGCGGAAACTTCCAGTCCCGACGTGCGATGGATGATGCCGGGCTCGATCTTGCCGCGCTATGGAGAAGCCAGCCACAAATCGGTTCAGCTGATTGAAGAAAAACACAGGGTAAGGCCAACTTCGGGACTTGAATTCGTTTCGAGCCGCCATTTCCCGGATGAATTGCAGGGTGATTTTTTGATCAACAACACCATAGGGTTTTTGGGAAGCAAAGAACATACATTAAAAGATGACGGCACAGGCTATAAGAGCACGCACCGGATGGACCTTATTGTAAGCGAGGACCGCAACTTCCGTCCCGTGGACATGGAGTTTGCACCGGACGGTTCGCTCTATCTGATCGACTGGCACAATATCCTCATCGGTCACATGCAGCACAATGCCCGTGACCCTTTGCGTGACCACTCGCACGGCCGCGTTTACCGTGTCACATATCCTTCACGACCATTGGTTAAGCCTGCAAAAGTGGATGGGGCAAGCATTGAAGAACTTTTGGAAAACTTAAAATTACCCGAATACCGCACCCGTTACAGAACCAGACGCGAGCTGAGAGGACGTGACGCTACGCAGGTTTTAGCTAAACTAAATACCTGGGTCGCAGGACTTGATAAAAATGATCCAAAATATGAGCACCATTTGCTGGAAGGCCTTTGGGTTAGCTGGGGTTTGAATAAAGTGGATCAAAAGCTGCTGAAGCAGGTTTTGAAAGCAAAAGATTATCACGCACGGGCAGCGGCTGTCCAGGTTGTGCGCTACACGGGCCATCAGGTTCCGGATCAGGCAGAATTATTAATGCAGGCCGCACGGGACGAAAATAGCCGTGTAAGGCTGGTTGCCATCGTTGCAGCATCGTGGATAGAAAAGGAAAAAGGTCTTGCCGTGCTGGCAGAGGCGAAAAAGATGCCGTTAGACGAGTGGACAATCCATGCTTATGACGGAGCCCTGGCGCACCTTAACGGCCAGAATATGAAGAAGGAAAAACAGGTAGTGACGCAATCGGCACTGAAAGGCAAAGCACTCGAACTCTTCACATTAGGAAAAACTATTTATGCCAAAGAAGGTTACTGCGCAACCTGCCACCAGCCTGACGGAAAAGGGCTTACGGCTTCGGGCTTTCCGCCGCTTACGGGCACAAACTGGGTGCTGGGCAATGATGAAAGATTAATTAAGCTGGCTTTGAAAGGTTTACTGGGACCCATTGAGGTAAATGGGCAGAAATATCCGGGTCAGGTGCCGATGACGCCATTTGGCGGATTGCTTAATGACGAGGAGATGGCCGCGGTGCTGACATATGTCCGAAACTCCTTTGGGAACAAGGGCCCGGCGATCATGCCGGACAAAGTAAAACAGGTGCGTGCGGCTACCGAGAGTAAGAAGGACTTCTATTCCCCGGATCAGCTCCTTAAAGAGCATCCGTTGGAAAAAATGTAATTAAAGCAAAAATTCAATGTAGTAAGGATATTTTCTGGCGACAGGAAATATCCTTTTTTTTATATCTCATCCTTAGCAGAATAGGCTAATTCTGACACCAAAATATTGCCTTCCTACCGATTTTTTCGCCGATTAATCATTGAAAGCGGCCGAACATTCATCCAAATGCCGGAATAGTATTATTTTTTCAAATAATGCGAAAAAAATAAAAAAATATATAGCCGTATAGTAGAATTATTTATATTTATGGATCGAATAATTTGTAACTGGTAGGTGATTGTAAAATATGAAAAAACGTATATTCGTAAATTGGCAGATTAGCATACTTTTCTTCTCTTTGTCTCTCTTCTTTGTCCCGCTCGACTCGTCAGCACAGCAACCTCGCTATTTCGCCGTTTCTTTGGTCAACGAAAATGACAGCCCGTCATTAACAACCATCCAATCCGCTAAGGACATTGGGTGTAATGCGGTAGCGCTTACTATTCAATGGGGAACCATTGAAGGCAAGATTTCCAGGATCCTCAAATCGGAGAACGGGCAGAACTACAATGTGTGGAAGCAGTATGATGACCAGATCAACCTGGCCACTTCGCTGGGAATGAAAGTCGCGATAAACATTGCGGTCAGCACTGGTGATGACGTTACCAACGGAATTTCTGATCGTTACGGAGTCGACACCGGCGATGGCTGGAAAAAGGAAGACCGCGTCATGGTGGCCAACTACAATGGTCAGGACGCTGTTTTTCAAAAACAGGGAGGCCCTATCCGGCCCAACATCAACCTTCAATTTGTAATGACCTCCCTGGCCGCGCAATCGACGCGTGACCGGATTACGGCATTTGCTACAAAAGTGATCCAGCGTTATAAATATGTGCAGGAACAGAATAACCTGCTGTATGTGAGCCTGATCTATTCTCGCCAGGGCGAAGGAGAGTTCGAGATGGGCTCAACGAAATATCACTACGAGCAACCTCTGGATATGAGCGGCGCGTTGACGGATTACTCCGCACCAATGACCAATGCTTACAGAAACTGGCTTAAAGGCAAATATGGGCATATCGAATATCTGAATTCCGCATGGGGCACCAATCATTCCTCATTCAATAATGTTGGCCCGAAAAGGCCTTCCAACACAACATTCACCGGCGCAGACGGCACAGACTGGTTTGCATTCCGTACACAGGTGCTGAAAGAGATTAACAACCTTTTCAAAAACACGGTAAAAGGAATTGATTCCAACATCAAAGTGCTGGCGCATCACGGATCTGTTTACGACAAGCTTTCCAGATCGCGCGGTACACTCCCTTTCAACGAAATCGGCGCTGAACTGGATGGGGTGAAAATTAATGACGATATTTTTTATGACCACCGTTTTGCCATTGACCTCGTACGGTCCAATTTGCCTGGCAAAATATATGTGAATGAGGCTGCGTATGTAACAGGAACGCAGTCAATCGTCAACCTGACTACTGAAAGCTATACACACGGAGCCCAGATAGTAACATTGTTCTATCTGGAAAATGCCTTGAAAAATCCAGACGCGGTGAACACGCTGAAATCGCTGACTTCGCAGTGGGTGAAAAACAAAAATGTTACCACACCCACCGCAACAAGCTCAGAGAACTTCACGCTTTCCAGCATGATCGACAACGACGGTTGCTACACCCAGCGCGACAGTTATGCAAACGACTGCGAAGCTTACAAGAAATGGAGAAGCACATTCGATAACGGCGGAGGCAAGCCTGTCAGCATTATGATGCAAAACAATGTGGTCCAGCCCGGCTGTTTCTACAAAGATTTGTCACTGGCTGGGAATGGCGCGCAAGCAGCCTCTATCATTCCGGATGGCAAATATTTTCATTTAACCGGTTCCGACTGCAAGTTGATCGGAACGGTAAAGGGCAATGGGTTAACCAACGGCAATGATAAGTTTACGGCCACTGTAACAGTTGATCCGCAGGTGACCATTCACGGCGACCAGCCGTTAGTACAACGCCACTTCAAGCTGGTTCCGGGCGGTACGAATCCAGGCAACGCAAATGTCACCCTATATGTGAGCCAGGACGAGCTTACCGCATTTAATGTAGCGAGTTCAGAAAAACTGCCTGTAAACAGCTCAGATAATGCCAGTAAGGCCAATCTTCGTGTTTTACAATGGAAGGGAGACATGACTTCCGGTGCCCCGGACAGGATCATTGATCCAAATGACAATGACATTCAATGGGATGCAACACTTAATTTGTGGCGGATCCGGTTCGATGTAAATGGATTCTCATCTTTCTACATTTCCGCTCACAATGCCGGGCAGTTGCCGGTAACACTGGTTAATTTCAGCGGCAAAAAACAAGAGAATGCAGTGTCACTGAACTGGCAGACTTCCGAAGAAACAAACAGCGACCATTTCGAAATCCAGCATGGGGTTGACGGCAAACAGTGGACAAAAATAGGCGAAGTAGCTGCCTCTGCCGAGAGCAAGGCTTTGAAAACATACAACTTTCTCCATCCGTATCCGCTGGCAGGCGAAAACCTTTATCGGTTAAAAATGGTGGATCAGGACAACACATTTGCTTACTCGAAAATCATTTCAGCAGGCTTCGAAACATTGGATAGGGTTACATTGTATCCAAATCCGGTGACGGCAGGCGTTATTTCGTTGCAATACACGGGCATAGCACCCAAAGTCACCCTGAATGATATCACAGGGAGGAATGTTCCTGTCATGACCGAGCAGGATGGGCCTGACAAGCTGACGGTGAAAGCGAAAGCGAAGCTTACGCCAGGTTTATATATCCTTAATGCGGGATACGGCACTACGCAGGTTAGGCATAAAGTGGTTGTGAATTAGACGGTTAAAGTAATTAGACATTAAAAAGAGCGGAGATCATCTTCGCTCTTTTTAATGTTAAGGGATGTTACAAGCCTCATTTGCCAATCAGTAAAAAAGCAGGCGAAATGTATAAATCCGGTTTTAAAGGTTTAGTTTTGAATCGATAAATGCCGGATTAAACGATAATTGCGGCAATCAATTCAATCTACTTTTTGGTTAATATGAAGTTACGATTTCTCTCGGGTGTCGTTATATGCTTGGTCATTCTTGTATACTTGTTTTACAACTACTATTACTCCGTAAATTTTCCGTACCAGGATGATTTTCTACTAATCCAGTTCATAGAAGTTGTTTCACAGGGCGGTCTCGGCTTCTCTGGTCTTATTACCGAGCTTTTCCGCACATTCAATGACCATAAGGCCGTTGTTCCCCGACTGATTTCCCTCATCGAGTACACCATTACCGGCCATCTCAATTTCCGGTTTTACATCGTACTCGTTTCCATCAACATTACTTACATTTTCTATTTCATTTATCTTCAATTCAAGAAGACCAGGTTGCCGCTCTATTATTTCATTCCCGCGGCCTTTTTATATTTCCAGCCGCTTTACTACGACATTTCGGGCTGGGCCCTGAACGGCATGCAGCATTCGTTCCTGACGGCATTTACCGTGACGGCCATCATTCTTGCTTCAAGGCGCACCAATCTTGCACTTTACGGCGCTATGCTTTGCTGTTTTCTGGCCACTTTTACGCACGGGAATGGCATTTTATCATTTCCGGCTATAATCTTTTACTTCCTCTGCTTCAAGGACTTTAAAAGAGCCATTATCACAGGTGGGTTCATGGTTCTTTGTCTGGTGATTTATCTGGCCGGTTATGAGTCGGGTCAGGCTGTTCATCTGCCGAAAGATCTGGTTTTATTTTTCTCTTCGCTTTTCGGCTTTATTGGCTCCGCAATGTCTCTGTGGGCTTTTCCTGTATTTTTCTCAGCGGTTTGGGGAGCGATTATTATTGCGTTTATGGTTTACATCGTCTGGCGTGTCGCTGCGATTTATTTCAACAAACCAGCGAACATTAAGCCGGGCACAGCTGAATTACTGACCTTGTTTGCCTTTATATTTATTACCAGCACGGTAATTGCCCTTTTCCGATCCTGGGCAGGGAGCACCATTGCGAGCCGATTTCAGATTTATGCATCGCTCTCAACTGTGATCTTATACATTTTGCTCCTCGATTACAGCTCATTTTTTCGCAAAAAAGCCGTTTTTTTCGGCATTACGGCGTTTAGTATTTTCTATTGCGTTTATTCCTACTACAAATTCACAGGGTTCGTCGCAATCAAAAGGACGACTTATCTGGCCGACGTGTACAACTGGAAAACGAACCGGAATATGTTCTCCGTTGAAAAAACGATCATCAGGAACGGCAGCTTCTATCTGATCCCGGGTTACGAGAAAGGATTTTTTCATTTGCCTAAACCTGTTGCAGAGCATGATCAGCTGGATTCCATGTTCAATGCAAACAGCAAGGCAACTAGGGACTACGCGCTTTATGTAGAGGATTGGAAAATTGAGAGGGCGATCCGGGATGGCGTTGAGCACCTTACTTATTACTTTGTCGCCAGCAATCTGCTTCCGCAGCGAAAGGGCCTTGCTGGCGATCGTTTTATGGTTTTAAGGGATCAGAAAACAGGTGCTATCCACTTGATGAATGCCAATCCTAAAGTAGACGCCCGGAAGGAAATTATCACCCAGGGGCACTATTACAAAACCGGCTTCAACACGCTTTTCAGGCAGGATGACCTCGTTCCCGGGACTTACGACATGGGTATTCTGGACATACATAACAACGGGGAAAAGGTGTTTTACAAATTAGATAAATCCCTTTTTGCATCAGGTTCCGCATATAGCCTGAAATAGTACTTTCTGATGTCATCCCAATCTATTTTCTGCTAGGTTAGACGGTAAAAAAATCGTATCTTTACGGGCTTAAAAAGCCTGAAATGGTTCTTTTTATCCAAGTGTAAAACAAACTATATGTCAAACGAAGCAGTGATTGAAGTAAATAGTTATTCAGCCGAAAACATCCAGGTTCTTGAAGGTTTAGAGGCCGTTCGTAAACGTCCGGCCATGTATATTGGTGACACTGGTTTTAAGGGGGTTCACCATTTGATTTGGGAAGTTGTCGACAACTCCATTGATGAAGCGATGGCTGGCTATTGCGACACCATCAATGTTACGATAGAAAAAAATAATTCCATTACCGTTCAGGATAATGGCCGGGGGATTCCAACCGGAATGCATACCAAAGAAGGAAGGTCCGCATTAGAGGTCGTATTGACCGTTTTGCATGCCGGTGGTAAGTTTGATAAAGATACATACAAGGTTTCCGGTGGTTTGCACGGTGTAGGGGTTTCCTGCGTAAATGCACTTTCAATTCATTTGAGAGCAGAGATCCATCGTGAAGGAAAAATATTCGAGCAAGAGTACAGCGAAGGCAAGCCGCTTTATCCTGTAAGGACGATCGGTGAGTCAGAAAAAACTGGGACATTTATTCACTTCCTGCCCGATGCTACCATTTTCACAGTTACAGAATTCAAGTATGAAACCGTAGCAACGCGTCTCCGGGAATTATCCTATTTGAACAAAAAGATCCGGATTACCCTGGAAGATAAACGTGAGGAAGATGAAGACGGGAAATTTAGAGGGGAAGAGTTCTATTCCGAAATCGGTTTGAACGAGTTTGTCACCTATCTGGATGCAACACGTCAGCCATTGATTCCAGCGCCCATTCACATGGAAACCCTGAAAGGAACTGTTCCGGTGGAAGTGGCGATGATGTATAATACGTCTTACAGCGAGAATGTATTTTCTTATGTAAACAACATCAACACCGTCGAAGGCGGAACGCACGTTTCCGGTTTCCGCGCGGCGTTGACAAGAACATTGAAAAACTACGCTGAAAAATCAGGCGTTCTTGCCAAAGAAAAAATTGAAATCAGCGGGGACGACTTTCGCGAAGGTCTGACAGCCGTGATTTCGATCAAAGTCCAGGAGCCTCAGTTTGAAGGCCAGACTAAAACCAAGCTTGGAAACTCTGAGGTAACCGGCGTTGTAAGCCAGGTTGTATCGGAAATGCTGGACAATTACCTGAATGAGCATCCTAAGGAAGCACGGGTAATTATTGATAAAGTAATTTTAGCTGCCAAAGCACGTATCGCTGCCAAAAAAGCACGCGAAATGGTGCAGCGGAAAAATATTCTGACCGGAACAGGTCTGCCGGGTAAACTGTCCGACTGCTCCGAAACAGATCCAAACGTTTGCGAGTTGTACCTGGTCGAAGGGGACTCGGCGGGTGGAACTGCAAAACAAGGCCGTAACCGCGCATATCAGGCGATTTTGCCGCTTCGTGGTAAGATCCTGAATGTGGAAAAAGCACAGGAATACCGGATTTACGAAAACGAAGAGATTAAGAATATGTTCACCGCAATGGGTGTGCAGATTGGAAAAGACGGCGATGAAAGGGCTTTGAACATTGACAAGCTGCGTTACCATAAGATCGTAATCATGACGGATGCGGATATTGATGGTAGCCACATTCGTACATTGATCCTGACTTTCTTCTTCCGTTATATGAAGATCCTGATCGACCACGGCTACATTTACATTGCCCAGCCGCCGCTTTACCTCGTGAGAAAAGGACGTGAAGAAAGATATTGCTGGACCGAGGCGCAAAGAGAAGCTGCCATCCGTGAAATCGGTGCCGGACGTGAAGAATCGGTTAACGTGCAGCGTTACAAAGGTTTGGGAGAAATGAATGCTGAACAATTGTGGGAAACAACCATGAATCCTGACAAGAGAAGCTTGAAACGGGTTTCGATTGAATCGGCCGCAGAAGCAGACCATTTGTTTTCAATGCTGATGGGCGACGAAGTGGCCCCTAGGCGGGATTTTATAGAGAAAAATGCGAAATACGCCCGTGTAGACGTATAGTGCTTGACTCCTGATAAGTTTTGGAAACGGATGGCTGTCAAATTCAGTCATCCGTTTCTGTTTTTTATACGGAAATTTAACAGAAAGTTCATGTTACCAGAAACATTAGATACTTAGATTCGTTAAATTTTTATTGCTATTCGCAAACACAACCCTTAAAGAATAAAAATATGTCCGGCTCAACCGATCCCATATATAGCAACGGCAAGAAAGGCAGATTGAATAATTTGTTTGCTTTTTTTAAAAGTACCAAAGGTTCAGCATCCCCCGAGGACCCAAAAATCATCAGTCCTTCCAGTGAAAAGGCCAATACGCTTGTTCAACAAAGTGATCTGATCAGCCGGGATCTGAGCTGGTTGAAATTCAACGACCGCGTCCTGGATCAGGCAACCAATGAAGAACGAAACCTGTTCGACAGGCTGAAATTTTTGGCTATTACGTCTTCCAATCTGGATGAATTTTTTACGATCCGGGTTGGCAGCCTTTATAATTATCTTGATTTTGGTAAAGAACGGCTCGATTATTCGGGTCTGAGGGAAATTCCTTTCCGCAAAGTGCTCATGCGCGAGTTGCATGAGTTTGTCAGGAAGCAGAATGACTGTTACAAAAATCAGCTCTTGCCGCTGTTTGAACAGCACGGTTTCACAATCATCAAGGTGGACGATGTCCACGATGATGAGAAAGCTGCCGTTGAAGAATATTTTGAGCGCACAGTTTATCCGATGCTGACACCCATGCTGTTTGACTATACCCACGCCTTCCCGGTTTTGCTGGCGAAAGTGCTGATCCTGGGTGTAATTACGCAGGTGAAGGGAACCACCGCAGAAGAAGACAGGAAGCTGTCCTTTGTGCAGCTGCCCTTGAATCTGCCGCGGTTTTATGTCATAGATCGCGAAGATGAGTTGTTGTTTTTGCCTATTGAAGACATTGTAAGGGCTTACATTCATAAGCTTTACCGCAATGTGGATATCGTTTCAACCAATCTTTTCAGGATTATTAGAAATGGTGATTTTTCCCTGGAAGAGAGTGACGATGTTGAAGCGGATTTTATCGATGAAATCAAACAAAAAATAAAAAGCCGGCGCTTGGGACGCGTTGTGCAGGTTTCCATTGAGCATGACACGAATCCTGACTTGCTGAGTCTGATCAAAAAACGTTGGGAAATTGATGATTACAATGTTTTTCCGATTGATGGCTTCATAGATTACACGTCGTTCTGGGGCATTATTAAGCATCCTGAATTCAAAGATCAGATCCCGGCGATCCATCCGCCTGTGCCACCGCTGGGACTCGACAGAGAACGGATTCCGGATATTTTCGAAGTCATGCGCGAGCGCGATATCCTGTTGCACCATCCCTATAACAATTTCGAGCCCGTTTTACAGCTTTTGGAACAGGCCGCCGAGGACCCGAAAGTTCTGTCTATCAAACTGACGATTTACAGGCTGGCTAAAAATTCGCGGGTAACCGAAGCACTTTTGCATGCAGCGGAAAACGGTAAACACGTAGCTGTTTTGTTCGAGGTTAAGGCACGGTTTGATGAAGAAAATAACATCAGGGAAGCGCAGCGGCTGCAAAAGGCTGGCTGTTTCGTGATCTATGGCATTGGTCTACTCAAAACCCATACAAAACTGCTGCTGATCGTTCGTAATGAGGGAAACCGGGTGCTGCGTTACGCGCATTTGTCGAGCGGGAATTATAATGAAGATACGTCCAGACTTTATACGGATACAGGGCTATTGACTTCAAATGAAGAATATACACATGATATCTCAGAGTTTTTCAATGTTATCACAGGACATTCAATTCCTTCTGAATATCAAAATCTGATCACCGCGCCGCGTTATATGCGCGACAAGTTAGTGGATCTGATTCAACAGGAAGCGGAGAATGCACGTGCAGGGCTGAAAAGCGGGATTTGTATCAAAATTAATTCCCTCGAAGACAGAACCACCATTCTCGAACTTTATAAAGCATCGCAGGCAGGTGTTCCAATCAAATTAATTGTTCGCGGCATGTGCTGTCTGCGGCCGCAACGTGCCGGACTAAGCGAAAATATCACGGTCAGATCACTGGTAGGGGACTTTTTGGAACATTCGCGCATATTTTATTTTCACCAGAATGGCGATCCGCTGGTATATGGCGGAAGTGCCGATGCCATGGTGCGGAGTTTCGACAAGCGCATTGAATCACTGTTTAAACTCGTGGATCCACGCGTGCGCCAGGAGGCCATTCACATTTTATATTACAGCCTGCAAGACAACGTGAATGCTTATGAAATGCACGAAGACGGTAGTTATGTCAAATGCGAGATCCTCGATGGGACAGAGCCGCTGAACGTGCACGAGGCATTTTACAGTGTAACGCTTGACCAGGTTATGGCCACGCACCTTTTCGAAGACGAACCGGTTCGTGCAACGGCGTCTGAAACTATCGAATCGGTTGATTCAGAAGAGTTTACTGAAACTCGAAACGAAACGCAGGTTTAATTATTCTTTATAGAAAACCCTTTTAACACGATCTCCGATTCCAGTAAGGATTTCGTATGGGATCGTGTTAATTTGTTTTGAGAGCTCAAGAATTGGCATTTCCTTCCCGAAAATAATTACCTCATCACCCTCCTCCACGGTGGCCCCGGTTACATCGATCATGGTCATATCCATACAAATGTTGCCGATAGTCGGGCATAGCAGGCCATTTACCCATACTTTACCCGCTCCATTTCCTAACCCGCGATCATAACCGTCTGCATAGCCGATGGCGAGTGTAGCGATTGCCGCGTCATGGTCCAGATGGCCCCGCCGGCTATAACCGACTGTTTCGCCAGCAGAAAGATATTTAATCTGCGACACAACCGTTTTTAATGTTCCTACTGATTGCAAGGCCTGCTGTTCCTGCCCGGTTGCCTCTACGCCATAAAGCCCGATCCCCAAACGCACCATATCCAGCTTATAATCCGGGAACCGAACGATTCCGGCCGAGTTCAGAATGTGTTTAATTGTGGTGTAGCCCAATGCATTTTCAATTTGCTGCGCACCCTCCTGGAAAAGCTCGAACTGCTGTTTTGAAAAAGCATTGTGTACACCTTCGTCAGCGCCAACAAGATGTGAAAAGATCGATGCGACCTTGATATGCGGATTGGTGGCAAGCGTTTCGATGAGCCATTCGAGGTCGTCTTTCACAAATCCCAGGCGATGCATGCCCGTATCGAGCTTTAAATGTATGGCTGGGATTTCAGCAGTGAATTTATTTTTATTGACGAAAGCGATCCATTCGGTGAAGATCCGCTGGCTGTAAATTTCCGGCTCCAACTTATATTGTAAAAGCAGGTCGAAGGCCTGGGAAGTTGCATTCATCACCATAATGGGCAATGTGATGCCGCTTTGCCTTAAAACCACACCTTCGTCCGCATAAGCGACGCCGAGGTAATCCACGCGATGGAACTGTAATAAAGACGCCACTTCGGCGCTTCCCGTGCCATAAGCGAAGGCTTTAACCATAGCCATGATTTTGGTTTGCGAACCGACTTTTGACCTATAAAAATTCAGATTATGCGACAATGCATCCAGATTTATCTCAAACACTGTTCCGTGTGCTTTTTGCTGCAACCGCTGAACGATCTTTTCAAACGAGAATGGCCTGGCGCCCTTAATGAGGACAAGACTGTCGTACAAAGAATTGAAGGGGAATTCTTGCAGGAATGTGGCGGTGTCATTGAAAAAGTGGGTGCGTGTAATGTCAAACGCTGCCGCCTGGCCCTGGATTTCCGGCCCTATTCCAATCAATCTGTCGATGGCTTTCTCTTTCAGGAGCTTGGCAACCGTTCTATATAGTTCGGCGGGCGTCTGGCCGGTTTGCAAAACGTCCGAAAGGATCACGGTCTTCTTTTGCCGCTGTTCCTGTTGCGCGAGAAAATTGAGCGCCATGGATAAGCCCTGCAAATCGTTATTGTAAGCATCATCAATAATGTAATTGTGATTAATGCCTTCTTTCAGCTCCAAACGCATGGAAACCGGTTTCAGCAGCCCTATGCCTTCCTGGATTACTGAGCTAGGAAAGCCGAAGTCCAGCAGAAAAACAATGCAGTGCGTGAGGTTTTCAAGGGAAGCTTCGTCGGTGAAGTTTGTATCAAATTTTTGATTGCCAAGTTTTCCGGTCAGCGAAATAACAGTTTTGGATTTCTCCTTTTGATAAGAAACACTGATATCAGCACCTGATGCCGGTGTGCCCCAGCTGATGGTTTTTAAAAAAGTGTTTACCGGCCTCAGTATCAGATTGATTTCTTCGTCAAGTTCAGCATAATCCTTTCTGTAAATGAGTTTTTTGACTTTGGTAAAAAGGCGCAGCTTTTCAGTGATTTTTTGCTTTTTACTTTTGAAACCATCATCATGGGCCGGGCCGATATTGGTGAAAATACCGATTGTAGGCTGCATGACAGGTTGCAAATACTCCATTTCGTGCGAACGCGAAATCCCGGCTTCAAATATCCCAAGGGTGTGCTGTTTCCCAATGTTCCATACGGATAATGGAACGCCGATTTGTGAATTATAACTCTTTGGGCTTGCAACAATGGTCTCCCGCGGAGACGCGAGCTGAACGAGCCATTCCTTTACAATCGTCTTGCCATTACTGCCGGCTATGCCCACAACCGGAAGATTGAACTGCCGTCGCCTTTCTGCCACCAGCGACTGCAAGGCACGAATGCTGGACGGTACAACCCATATCCTGGCATCACGCCAAACAGCAGTTTCCCAACGCAGCATTTCCGTGTAAGCAGCTTCTTCCACCACAAATTCCCTAACGCCACTGGCGTACAATGCCGGCAAGAATTGATGCCCGTCGTGCCTTTCACCTTTAATTGCAAAAAAGATGCTTTGGCTTGGGAAAGAAATCTGGCGGCTGTCCGTAAGCAGGTAAGCGGCGTCTGTTGTGATTGTTTGAAAGCTGTCTACTGTAAAGTTCATTCCAATGCGATTTTCAGGCCACAAAGGTATCAAACCTTACATCCATTTCTTGGATTTGAAATAAAATATCAGCCCGATCGTAACTGCAATCATTAAACCCCAAACATAATAATAACCGTTGTGAACCCTTAATTCGGGCATATTGTCGAAGTTCATGCCGTAAACGCCTACTATAAATGTAAGTGGCATAAAAACAGCGGAAAAAATCGTCAATGTCTTCATCACTGAATTCATCCGGTTACTGATGGTTGATAAATGTACGTCGGCGAGGCTCGCGACGAGTTCTCGATAGGAGTCAATGGTGTCAAGAACCTGCATGACGTGATCGTAAAGATCCCGAAGATAGGGGATCGTTTCCTTGCTGATCAGCGGATTATCCTCCCGGATCAACTGGTTGATCATATCCCGCAGCGGCCATATAACCCTTCTGGCGATGGTCAGTTCGCGTTTCAGCGAGTATAGTTCTTTGAGTGACAACTCCTCTGTTCCCCGGATTACCTGGTCTTCAACCGTATCCAGACTGTCGCCCAGTTTTTCCAGCACTATGAAATAGTTGTCAATCACGATATCCATCAACGCAAATAGCAGATAATCGGCGCCGTTCCGCCGGGTTTTGCCTACGGAAGCTTGTAATCTATCCAGTACGGGCGTAAAAATATCATTGGAAAGCTCTTCCTGAAAAGATAGCAAATAGTTTTCTCCCAAAACAAAACTGACATGCTCAGCAGAAAGACATATGGGCGATTCCGAATCAATGTGCAACATTTTCAGCGTCAGGAACAAGTGCCCGTTGTCATATATTTCGAGTTTTGGCTTGTGTTCCGTGTTTACTACATCTTCCAGCAGCAGGGGATGCAGGTGATAAAGTTTGCCTAATTTGGCTATCAGCGCAGTTTCATGGATTCCGTCGACGTCCAGCCAGGTCACGGCTTTTTCATTGGAAGCTTCGGGACTGCATTCGAGCAGCGATTTCACTGGCTCGTCCCGAAAGATCTGGTCATTGTAAACGATTTTCCGGATTTTGGTCTTTAACTCAACATCGGGTCCAATGTAAGTGAGCGTGCCCGGAGAGGTCAGCAGATTTCTCTTATACCGCTTCTTTTTTTGGTTACGTGAAACCAGATCTTCCGGCTGGAAAGCCCGTTTGTTCTCTGCCTTTTCCAATTTGATTTATTTGAGATGAAAAACCAGCAATGGCACATGCGTGTCTATGATCAGTTTCCTGGTAACGCTCGGATTGATCAAAAATTCTTCAATAAACGAACGTTCCCGCGCCGACATAATGAGCAGGTCTGCGCCTACTTCGTCGCAATAATCCTCTATGCCGTCAAGCACATGCCTGGATTCGCGAAAAACAATGGCGTCGGCCGCAATCGTGAATTTGGATTTAATTTCGTCAATGAACTGATGATCAGCCTGAATGTTGGGTTGTGAATCGGACTGGATTTTTAATAATGTCAAATTTGCGCCGAGGTGGTTCATCAAAACGAAAACCTCACGCAAAATATCGGTTTCATCATATTCAAACTGGGTAGCATATACGACCTTCTGAAATTTATTCGGCATGCTTTGCGGAGGGATCACCAACACAGGACAGGTTGAATGCAGGCCGATGCTGGTAGCCGAACTGCCGATCAGCTTATCCATAAAACCACCCGTGCCCGTCCGCCCGATCACAATTAAGCTGGGATTATGTGTTTCAATGGCCTCTTCAACCGCAGACTGAACGCTGCCAATCGCCCAAATTGCCTCCGCCTGATAACCCTCTGCAATAACTTCCTCGATATACTTTTCCAGTTTTTTCTGGAATTCTCCTTCCAGTTCATTGGTCATGGAGAGAAAATCACCGCCATCGATTCCTGGAAGCACATTGCCGGGCGTAATGTTAACGTCCGCAATATAAGGCTGGTAAGCATGCAATATCAGGAGCTGGGTTGTCTCTTTTTCGGCTATAATTTTTGCCGCAGCCAATGCGCGTTCCGCATTTTCGGAAAAGTCTATTGGGATAAGGATCTTGTTCATTGTCAGGGCCTGTTTTTTGATTGGAATGATGTAATTTCCGAACATATCAAATTTACAGACTCAAAGCAAAGAATCGTGCCCCTTTTAAAACAAAGATAATTTGTGCGCGTTTGCGCGTTTGCTTCGGGTCGACAAGCATGGTGTTTTCAAATTTCGCGGGCGGTTTAAAATTTTATCAAACCAATATTTATTTTTCAAAACCAGTCTAGTTTAGTACAATCATTAAATAATATTGTCCAAAACATATAATTAATTTTGTGTTTTGCTTTAAATGCGTTTGCATTGATAGTTGGGCTTAAATTGATTTTTTATAAGTTTACCGTTGAAACAAATTCCTCATTCTAATATCCTGTATGAAGAGCAAGATTACCATCATCAACATTGTCCTTGTAACTATTGCTGCAATAGCCACCGTGCTCAATGCATACGATATCATCTCTTTATCTGACACTGTTTTACTTAGCCTTCGCTGGGCGGCACTTGCAGGATTAATCCTTTTTGCGGTCCTCAAAAGGAATTTGACGACATCCATCCTGATTTCCATGCTGGTCGGAACGGAGATCGGTTATGATTTTCCCAAGATGGGCACAGAGCTGCATTTCTTGCGGCAGATATTTTTGCAAATGATCAAAACGGTGATCGCACCATTGCTTTTTGCCACGCTTGTAACAGGAATTGCCGGACATTCGGATTTGAAACAGGTCGGCAGAATGGGTTGGAAATCATTGCTTTACTTTGAAGTTGTGACCACATTTGCATTGCTGATCGGCTTATTTTTTGCCAACTGGTTTAAACCCGGCGTCGGAATTATTCCTCCCGAATCATTGAATGCAACTTTACCGAAAGTGGCAGAGCAAACCTGGCAGGATATCGTTCTGCATTCATTTCCTGAAAACATTGCCAAATCGATTTATCATGGAGAAGTGCTTCAAATCGTTGTATTCAGCGTTTTGTTTGGTATAAGCCTTGCATTACTGCCATCTGTAAAAAAGGAAAAATTTGTTCACGGCGTCGAATTGCTTGCCGAGGTCATGTTTAAACTTACAAAGATCATCATGCTTTTCGCGCCGATCGGCGTAGGCGCTGCTATTGCCGAAACCGTGGGTCATATGGGGATTGACGTGCTGCGGAACCTCGCATTGCTGCTGGCAACATTATATTGCGCATTGATCGTTTTCATTCTGATTGTTTTCATTCCTATTGCATTGTTTGCAAGAATCCCGGTTATTAAATTTGCCAAAGCCATTTTTGAGCCTGTATCCATTGCTTTTGCAACAACAAGCTCCGAATCAGCGCTTCCCAAAGCGATGGAGAAGATGGAGAAATTCGGCGTTCCCCGGCAGATCGTTTCGTTTGTAATGCCAACGGGTTATAGTTTCAATCTCGATGGATCCACATTGTATCTGGCACTCGCAACCGTATTTGTCGCCCAGGCCACCGGAACCGAAATGTCTTTCGGACAGCAGCTTACGATGGTTTTACTTCTGATGCTAACGAGTAAAGGTGTTGCGGGAATTCCCAGGGCAACATTGGTGATCCTGCTTGGGGCCATTGCTAATTTCGGAATGCCGGAATGGCCGGTGCTGCTGATCATGGGCATTGACGAGCTGATGGACATGGCGCGGACTTCTGTGAATGTGACAGGAAATTGCCTCGCCACAGCGGTAATTGCGCGTTGGGAAGGAGAGTTGGATGATCAGAAAATGCATAATTCAGACCTGGTTACGGAAGAGCCGGTTATTACAGAAGTTTAGATTTCATTAAAATATGTTTATGTTGACGGTTTACGGAATACCCAATTGCGATACAGTAAAGAAAACACGCACCTGGCTCGAAAAGAATAACATTGAATATGCTTTCCATAATTACAAAACGGAGGGGATCAGTAAGGACAGGATCACAGTCTGGTTCAAGAGTCTTCCCTGGGATAAAGTTGTAAACAAAGGCAGCACAACCTGGAAAGGCCTTTCCGACGAAGAAAAGGCGTTGATAACAGACGAGAAATCGGCCGCGAAACTAATGATAGCGCATACGTCCGTGATCAAACGTCCGCTCATTGAAGACGAATCCGGAAAGGCCGTAGCGATCGGGTTTTCCGAGAAAGAGTATGCAGAAAAATTCCTTTAACGCTTCGGCTTTATGGTGACGATCATTACTCTGGAATTGTCAGCGAGTGTGGTGGCGAAAAGATAAAACATGCCACCATCCTTTAATTTCAATTTTTTCCTTAAATCCTCACTGCTCGCCGGAAAATTACGGACCGTAAGGTTCGCCTTATCGCCTCCGATAATTTTCTTAATTTCACGGATGGCCGGTTTGCAAACAGCGACTACTTCAAAAACACGTCCGGGAAACCCGTTTAACAAATGCTCTGACGTATATAACTGACTGTTAATGGCCAGTTTATTCAGAGAAAAGGTGTTGCAAATGGTCCTGAATGCACCTGCTTTCAAAACCGCAGCATGCGGTTCATATAAATATTGCAATGGAGTGGAATAATGGACCTCAGCCTGCTGCTCCGTTTTACGGGTCAAATCCAGTAGATTCACTGTATCACCTGAGCTGCTGATAATCCGCACCTTAATCTCGAATGTATCCGAAATCCAATCCTTTTTCAGCACAAATAATAGCTCCTTACATTCACCTTCGTAACCAATAACGTGCACTTCTTTCAGGTTTCTGAGGGATCTGGCAGCCAGGTCAATGTCGAGCAGAGGAGAAGTTTTGAGCAGGACATTCGGCGCGCGCTCGAATAAAACGCTTAAATGCTCGACAACATCCGGCGTACAATCCGACAACAGCACAACCTTTTCCTGGTTTGCATTGCGCCTCGCGGGATCGGCGTAAATCCAGTCCGCACTATACGGCTCAGTTTTCAGTGTTTCTATGGAGTCGGCAGCATGGACACATATATTGTTGGCGCCAAGTTGATCAAAATTAAATTTCGCTGCTTCGGCAACGACTGGCTGTTGCTCAAAATACTGCACATACTGAAAGTTAGCTCGCATATAATAGCAGTCAACACCCATGCCGCCAGTAATGTCAATTAATTGATGCCCGGACATTAATGTAGCTTTATATCGTGCCGTGGCCTCCGATGAACTTTGCTCAACTGACAGGGCAGGAGGGAAGATCAGCTCCGGATTTGCTGACCATTCGGGAAGTTTTTTAACAGCTTTTTGCCTTGACTGAATCTGTTCTGCCAGTTTCTTGATATTGAAGCCTTTAAATTGCGTGCCGCGCAGCATCAACTTGCTCACATCATCTTTCAAATGGGCTTGTATGAACGTAATTTCTGCTTGCGAAAAACCAGCTTCGTCTTCAATGTTATGGGGTGTGTGCTCATTCATCGGATTGTGGTGTGTTTAGTTCTGGCCCGAAAATACATCATTTTACATGTATGTCACAGTTTTACGTTGCATCAGCGCGCACATTACAGAATATTAAAAAACCTCTTCCATACTGTCGGCGGGCTTGGCGTTGATAATCAATGGAATGCGGTTTTTGAGTAGTATTTTCTGTTTTGCTTTAAGTAGGACGAACCAAATGAAAATTATAAATTGTCCCCTCATATCCCTTAATCCTAAGTCTAACCTTTATTTATCATGAAAATTAAGACCTTTGAAGCGTATCAGGCTGCCTACAAACAAAGTGTAGACGATCCCGAAGGTTTCTGGGCAGAAGTAGCCCAACAATTTCAGTGGCGCAAACCATGGAAAAAAGTCCTGAGCTGGGATTTTAGTGAAGCAAATATCAAGTGGTTTGAAGGCGGAGAGCTCAACATTACCGAGAATGCATTGGACAGGCATCTTGCCGAGCGCGGCGATCAGCCTGCCATTATCTGGGAACCCAATGATCCCGAAGATAGATCCGTGACCATTACTTACCGCGTTTTATACGACCGGGTTTGCCGTTTTGCCAATGTCCTTAAAAAACATGGCGTAAAAAAAGGTGACCGCGTGTGCATATATCTGCCCATGGTGCCCGAGCTCACCGTAGCCGTGCTTGCTTGTGCACGCATTGGAGCCATTCACTCGGTTGTTTTCGGTGGCTTTTCAGCAAAATCCATCGCCGACCGCATTAATGATGCCGAGTGTAATATGGTGATCACCTCCGACGGTGCTTTCCGTGGGTCAAAAGTGATCCCGATGAAAGAAACGGTCGATGCTGCTTTGGATCAATGTCATAGCGTAAAACATGTGATCGTGATGACGCGCACACGAACGCCGGTTTCCATGCTGAAAGGCCGGGATCTTTGGTGGGAAGAAGAAGTGAAACACGTGGATTCCGTATGTCCGGCCGAGCCTATGGACGCGGAGGATACACTGTTTATCCTGTATACATCAGGTTCTACGGGTAAGCCTAAGGGCGTTGTACATACATGCGGCGGCTACATGGTTTACACAACTTATACTTTTGCGAATGTATTTCAATATGAGCCGGGGGAAATCCATTTTTGTACGGCAGACATCGGCTGGATCACAGGCCACAGTTACATTGTGTACGGACCCCTTTGCTATGGGGCCACCTCTGTGGTTTTCGAAGGTGTTCCTACTTATCCTGATGCAGGTCGTTTCTGGGAAATTGTTGCCAAACATAAGGTCAACATTCTATATACGGCTCCCACAGCCATTCGTTCGCTGATGAGTTTTGGTTTGGATTTTGTTAAAAAACACGATCTTTCTTCACTTACCAAACTGGGTTCGGTAGGGGAGCCGATCAACGAAGAAGCATGGCACTGGTTCAAAACCAACATTGGACATGACCATTGCCCACTCGTAGACACCTGGTGGCAAACCGAAACGGGCGGCATTATGATCTCACCACTAGCTGGCATCACACCTGAAAAACCTACATTCGCAACATTGCCATTGCCGGGCATCCAGCCCGTGTTGGTCGATGAAAACGGTAAAGTAATCGAAGGAAACGGCGTTAGCGGAAATCTTTGTGTAAAATTCCCGTGGCCGGGCATTATCCGAACTACATATGGCGACCACGAGCGCGCCAAACAAACCTATTTCTCAACATATCCAGGCATGTATTTCACGGGTGATGGCTGCTTGCGGGATGAGGAAGGTAACTATCGCATTACCGGCCGTGTGGATGATGTGCTAAATGTTTCCGGGCACAGAATAGGCACCGCAGAGGTGGAAAATGCCATTAATATGCACTTGGGTGTCGTTGAATCCGCCGTGGTTGGGTACGCGCATGACATTAAGGGGCAAGGAATTTACGCCTATGTTATCGCGGAAAACCAACCCGATGATCCCGAAATGTTCAAAAAAGACATCGCCGCCACCGTTTCCCGGATCATCGGCCCGATCGCAAAGCCGGACAAAGTCCAGTTTGTAACAGGCTTGCCGAAAACGCGCTCTGGAAAGATCATGCGGAGAATTTTAAGAAAAATATCGGAAGGCGACGTAAATAACCTGGGCGATATCTCTACGCTGCTTGATCCGGCGGTTGTGGATGATATTAAGAAAGGGGCTTTATAAGTTCTTGTTCCTGATAATACATAAAAACGGGGAGCTCCAAATGGGCTCCCCGTTTTTATGTATTGATTATGAATGTCAATGATTTTTAGCGGCGATGGCCTTATCCGCGGCGCAGCCGCATCCTTTTGCACAACCGCCGTCATTGCGGTTATCAAATGCTTTCCAAACACGCCAGCCCATAAAGCCCAGTGCGGCAAGAAAAAGGATTAATATGATTATCTCTTGTGCCATGCCTTAGTAACAGCCTGTTTTTACCAATTGTTCCTGGCTGCAAGCTGAAATGCGTGCTGATAATGATGTTCGCTGTGCCATGCATAATTCGCGATCACTTCGTCGAGGCGAAAAACACGACCGGTTGCCGGATGCGTGTAAGTTCTGGCCAAATCATTTTCATCCATTGAATTGAGCAGCAAAACCCAGCGCAAATGAATGTACCGAAGCAATTGGATCGAAAGCTCAACCTGTGCCATTTTGGCATCGGGAAGTTCAGCCCAGAGCTGCTCTTCGTAAGGTTTAATCACCGGATTATCCTCTGTCATTGCAAGCCTGCAACGCACGTAAGCATTCATATGGCTGTCCGCAACATGGTGGATCAGCTGCCTGATTGTCCAGCCATCGGGGCGGTAAGGCGTATTATATTTATCATTATCCCAACCTCCGAGCAGGTTAATAAATTTTGATGGTAATGCACTAATGATCTGAATGTTAGATTTGACCTCTGCCGGCGTATAATAATTCTGAAACTGAAATTCGCCTATCGGGTATTTAAGCTGCTCTATGTCCATGGGGCTAATTTTGAATGACTGAATGAGCGGTCGCCGTTGCGATGAATGACTGAATGTTCGCCGCTACGATGAATGTTTTCCTAAAAATTTTCTCTGATCACTTCAACCAGTTCTTTGTGGCCTCCTGCGGCTGCGATGATATCTCCTCCGAACAAATAATTGTCGCCGCCATTGAAATCGGTTACGGTTCCGCCTGCTTCTTTGATCATCAGCACACCTGCTGCCATATCCCAGGAATTGAGGTTATACTCATAAAAACCATCAAACCGGCCGGCTGCAACGTAAGCAAGATCTACGGCTGCGGCTCCCATTCTTCTGATGCCGTGCGTTTTTTGCATCAGGAGTTCGAGAATGTACATATAGCGTTTTTGCTTTTCGAATTTATAATAGGGAAAGCCGGTTGCGATCAAACTGTCGGCCAGCGATTCTACGTTGGAAACCTTCATAGGCTTGCCGTTGCACCACGCGCCGCCGCCTTGCCATGCATAAAACATTTCGTTCAGGCTGGGTTCGTGGATCACTCCCAAGAGCAGTTCCTTGCCTCTCGCCAATCCTACGCTGACGCAATAAACGGGAATGCCATGGATAAAATTGGTAGTGCCATCCAGCGGGTCAATGATCCAGTTTAATGCGGAAGGATCCGGTTCCTGGCCGGTTGTGCCTTCTTCGGTGATAAAGCTTGCCTCGGGAAGCAGTGCGTTAAGGCCGGCCACCAGCAATTTTTCCGCTTCTTTATCGACGTAGGAAACAAGATTGTTCAGGTCTTTGTATTCAATTTTGTCACGCGAAAACAATGCTGCTTCCTGCTGAATAAAGGATGATGCCTGCCTTACGATTTCTATGGTTTGCTGTGTGAGCTGTTCGAGATTCATTACTATACTATCCTTTCTGGGGGATTTTAGAGAGTGAATTATTCATGTAGTAAACCCGGATGACCAATGTCAATATGATCGGGATTACGACATAATTATGTTTTAACAGATTACCTGTTGCGCAAAGTAAGAGAAATCCGTAAAATATCAACAGGAACGAGAACCAGGATGGTTTCTTCTTTTTAGAAATCTGAAAAATAAGTGGCATCCAGAGCGGAAACGCCCATAAAATGTCGTAGTTCCATTTGGTATCATGATGCTCGGTGGCAAACCATAGTAAGGCTAGCAACCAGCCTGCAAGACCTACAATTGAAAAAAGTATTTTGTCTAAAAGGAAATTCAACTTCTCCTTTTTGATCTGCCAGTAAGTGATGCCTAATGTCAACACTGCAAGAGCCCAGAAGACATTCATTGGCGTAAAAATACCCGTGTAATTTCGCGGCTCGGCTTTGAAATATTCATTTGTCGACTTCACCAGCGGCGTCAGGCCCGAAGCGGTCTTCACTCTTGCGTCGGTGAATGCAATGGCCAGGTTATCAGGCAAAAAGGTTGCTTGTTCGGGCGTGGCGATCTCGTCTGCGGGAGTTCCCAAAGCGAGGTCCATACCAAAGTCGGCCCACGGATTTTGCTTGAATGCATAGCGATCGATCCACTGTCTGAAACTCAGTTTTTCATGTGTATAGCCTTTGTAAACCAGACTGTCGCCACAAGCTTCTTTCAATGCAACAGCCAGCCTGCTGGCGCAGTTGTCGTAGAAAAATTTGTATGAATAAACCCTGTTTTGGGGCAGATAATTGGTTTCCAGGTAATTATAGAGCTTTTGTTTTTGAGGAATGCTCAGATTAAGCACTTGCTCGGAAATGGAGCGGTTTTCGGCGCGGTAATAATCCAGTTGCGGCCCAAGCGGATGAACCGAAATGCTGTATGGCAGATAGCCGCGCATAAAGTTGATGTAAAAATTGCCCTGATCGAAACTGAATGTTCCGTAACTGTAAGCATTATCAATACGCAACACGGGATCGTAAACCCAGAGAACGCTATGTCCAAAACCCGAATATAGTTCGTCGCCCGGCCCGAATGTGACCAGACTAACCTTTGCTTCCGGGCTTAATGTGGCAAACTGGGCGTTTGCGGATGTCTTTGTGATCAAAAAAATGGCAACCAACGCAACCAACCTGAAAATGCTAATCCTCATATTTATCTGATTTCTTTTTTTCTTCAACTTTTCCGGCCAGGATGATCACGATTTCGCCTTTAATGGTCTTTTCTGAAAAGTAAGCGATGACTTCTTCCAGCGTACCCCGGACGTTTTCTTCGTATATTTTCGTCAATTCCCGGGCTACGGAAACCTGCCTGTCCGCTCCGAAAAACTCAGCGAATTGCTGTAATGCTTTCACCAACCGGTGCGGGGATTCGTAAAATATCATGGTCCGTTCTTCGGATGTGAGATTTTGCAGGCGCGTCTGGCGGCCTTTTTTGTGGGGTAAAAAACCCTCAAAAGTAAAGCGGTCGCTCGGCAAGCCCGAATTAACCAATGCGGGCACAAAAGCCGTTGGTCCGGGCAGACATTCCACCTGAATGCCCTGTTTGATACATTCCCTGACCAGCAAAAAACCAGGGTCAGACACGGCAGGCGTTCCCGCATCCGAAACCAGCGCCATACTTTCGCCCTTTTGGATCCGCTCGACCACGCGCGTAACCGTTTGGTGCTCATTATGAACGTGATAACTGTGCATGGGCTTGGAAATACCCAGGTGTTTCAGCAGATTGCCCGAAGTCCGGGTGTCTTCTGCCAGAACTACGTCCACACTTTTTAAAACATTGATGGCGCGAAGTGTAATATCTTCCAGGTTGCCGATGGGCGTGGGGACTATGTAAAGTTTCATTGAATGCAAATGGGCGCAAATGGGCCGGCCACGCAGTTATTTTTTATTTTTTTCAAAAATCGTATCAATAGCAGCGGCGAGCTTTTTGTCTTTTTCTGTAACAATGTCGCCTGCGTCGTGTGTATTCAATTCAAATGTTACTTTATTATAAGTGTTGGTCCAAAACGGATGATGGTCCATTTCGTCAACTGTTTCTGCCACCTCGGTCATAAAGGCAAATGCTTCCTTGAAATCCTTGAAATTGAAGCTCTTCTTCAATTTGTTGTCGTCTTCTTTCCACATGGCGTTTCGCGCTTATTTTATCAAAATCCTTTAAAACGGCATAATAAAACGAATATACGAGGTTTATGCTTCTTTTTAAATTATTAGGTTAAATAGCCGAAACGGGTTTGATGAAGTATATTTGAACTTTGATCCGGTTGTAATCCTTATTAAAATATAATAACCATTTGAACCGTCATGCCAAACGCGAGGACGTTACTTCAAATGGCTTTTGAAACATTTTACCATTAAAAAAGCCCCGCTGAAACAACGGGGTAACGATTATGAAAGTAGAACTCGTTCGTGTTGATGACGCCTTTCATTTTGAAGGCAGTGGTTCCTCAGAAGTGAAAGTCCATACCGACGGCTCGCCCGAAATCGGCGGAAGTAACCTGGGCGTGCGGCCAATGGAATTGTTGTTAATGGGTTTGGCAAGCTGCAGCGCCATTGACGTAGTACTCATCCTCAAAAAGCAACGCCAGGAAATCACCGATTTCCGCGTCAGTGTGGAGGGCGATCGTACGCAGGAGGCGGATACACAGCGCAAGCCATTTACCAAGATCCATCTCACATTCAAATTCGCCGGTAACAATCTGGACGAAAGTAAGATAAACCGCGCCATCGGCTTATCCATGGAAAAATACTGCTCGGCAACTGCCCAGCTGGAGGCGCTCGCAACGATCACTTATGACGTTGAGATCGCGACCGTTTAAACAAACATTATCTTCTTTTAAAAAGGATTAATTATATCGCAATGCAGCAATATCAGGATTTGTTACGCCATGTACTCAAACACGGAGTTCGCAAAACCGACCGCACGGGCACTGGCACGGTCAGTGTTTTTGGTTATCAAATGCGCTTCAACCTGAAAGACGGATTTCCGTTGGTTACCACTAAAAAGGTGCACACCAAATCGATCATCCACGAGCTTTTGTGGTTTTTGAAAGGCGATACCAATACGAAATATCTGAAAGACAACGGCGTTTCGATCTGGGATGAATGGGCGGATGAAAATGGCGATCTCGGGCCGGTTTACGGAAAGCAGTGGCGGAGTTGGGAAGGACCCAATGGCAAGACCGTGGATCAGTTGCAGGAAGTTTTGAAACAACTCAAAAACTCGCCTGATTCGCGCAGGATCATTGTTTCGGCATGGAACCCTTCACAGTTGTCTGAAATGAAATTGCAGCCTTGTCACGCGCTGTTCCAGTTTTATGTTGCTCCGCCGGATGAAGATGCAGGTGAAATGAAGGGAAAACTATCCTGCCAGCTTTACCAGCGCAGCGCGGATGTTTTCCTGGGTGTTCCGTTTAACATTGCGAGTTATGCATTGCTTACCATGATGATCGCGCAGGAATGCGACCTCGATCTGGGTGATTTTATCTGGACCGGTGGCGACACGCACATTTATCTCAATCATTTGGAACAAGTGGGCCTGCAGCTCAGCCGTGAGCCGCGCGCGCTTCCCAAAATGGTCATTAACCCGGATGTTAAAAGTGTTTTTGATTTCAAATTCGAAGACTTTGAACTGCAAGATTACAGTCCCTGGCCGGGCATCAAAGCGCCTGTTGCGGTTTAGCAATTTCGCCGGATGAGTATTCAATATATTTTAGAGATCATTGGGACATTTGCTTTCGCTATTTCCGGCGCCCTGGCCGTGAAAGATCAGAAGCATCAGGACTGGTTTGGCGCGAGTTTCACCGCATTCATTTCGTCGATTGGCGGAGGAACATTGCGCGACATTCTGATTGATAGTTATCCCCTCGTCTGGATCAGTGACATTACGATCATTTATGCCATTATGGCTGGGATTCTGGTCACTTTTATATTTTACAAATTCCTTTTAAAACTTCGCAAGACGCTTTTTCTGTTCGATACATTCGGGATTGCCTTATTCACCATAGTAGGAACAGAAAAAGCGCTTCATCTGGGCATACGGCCCGAAATAGCCGTTATTATGGGTGTTTTCACAGCCACCATGGGCGGCGTGATCCGCGATATGATGACCAACGAAATTCCGATCATTTACCGCAAAGAAGTTTATGCAACCGCTTGTTTTGCAGGGGCTTGCAGCTATTTGTTATTAGATAAAATAGGGGCCGGGCGCAATGTTGCGTTTATCACCGCCTCGCTCGTCATCATTGCCATCCGGATTTTAGCCGTCAAATTCGGTTGGAGCGTCCCACGGTTTTTTCGGTGATAATTACTTCTTCTTTTTACCTTTAACAGAGGCAGCAGCCTGTTTGGGGGCGGCGGAAACTTTGGATTGGATCTGCTTGATTCCGTTTTCGATTTGTCCTTTGTAGAAACTCGAGAAAGCAACGTCATTCGTTGTATTTCCAAATGTTAATGCTTTCTGAGCGACTGGCAACGCTTCTGCATTCTTGCCTAGCTTGCTCAAAATCTGTGCTTTCAGCCATAGATTTGAGTATGATTCTTTCAGGCCAATCGCTTTATCGGCCAGGGAAAGCGCCACTTGCAGATCTTTGCCTTTGGATAATAAATAACCGGCTGTGCTTTGCAGTGCGGCAACATCTTCCGGTTTTTCTGCAACCGCTTTGTTCAAGCCAGCCATTGTTAACGATTCGGTGTTCACGGCAAGCGGAACGGGAACATTAACAGACGACCACGCAATGTTCAGATAACCCGTGCTGTCCGATGCAGGCTCAATGCTGATCTTGAAGCTTTCGGTGAATTCACCGGAGGTTGGAACGACCATTACTCTGGCCACATCTTCTGATTCTTTATAATCCTGCGTGCCGCCCTGATTAAAATTTTTATTCAAAATCACGGTCCAGGCTGCGCCCGATGGGATGGAGAACAGTGCGTATTTTCCGGCAGGCACTTTTTTTCCTCCAAACGAAAAATCTGTTCCGGCTTCGAATATGGTCGCCATATTTGCTCCCGTGCGCCAGATCTGGTTATAGGGTGCTAAAGCTGAACTGTCGGCGAAAACTTTTCTGCCTTTCAGGGCTGGACGTGAATATTTTACAGTGAAATCAGTAACGCCAATGCTTTGCATGACCGTGGCGGCGGGACTGGCTTGTGGCGTGCGCTGTCCGATGGCTGTGGTGGCCAATAATGCGGCAAGGGAAACCGATAATAAATACTTTTTCATTTCTTAATAAGGTGGTTTATTTCTTGAAGTATTAAACTTGTGGTGAAATTAGAATGAAAAAATCACATAGCCTACATGAAGCGGAATAGTTTGCTTGCCCTCCTGAATGCATATACGCCGGAAAATGGACTGGAAAAAGAAATGTATCTGGATACGATCGCATTTGTGAAAAAGCATCCCGATTGCTTCGAGCGGTCGCTGGAAATCGGCCATGTAACGGCTTCGGGACTTGTGCTTTCCGCGGACGGGCAATCGGTTCTGCTCATGCATCACCAAAAACTGGGACGCTGGTTACAGCCGGGCGGACATTGTGATGGAGATCCTGATACAGAGCAGGTTGCACGTAAAGAGATTTGGGAGGAAACCGGAATTAAACATTTAGAATTGTATAAGCAGGGCATCTTTGACGTTGACATTCACCTTATTCCGGAAAGAAAAGGTCTTCCTGCGCATAACCATTTCGACATCCGGTTTGCTTTTAAAGCTGCTCCTGGCCAGGACATCGTGGTGAATGATGAATCCCTGGATGTGCAGTGGATTCCTCTGGACAATGTGAGGCAATTAAATGATTCTGAGTCTGTTGTGCGAATGATCCGCAAGGTTACTGCTTGATGAATTTCAATGCTTTTTCATGACTATCAATGCGGATTTTAACCAGATACAGTCCCGCAGATAATTGATTTGCAGCTATGGATTGCACACTGGTCAGCCTTGCTTCTGAAACACTTAACGCTGCTCCATTTAACCCGTAAAGACTAAGCGTTGCTTTTTTGCCGATCAAATGTGGTGGAATAGTAAGGCTTGCATTGTCCAGCACGGGATTGGGCGACAGCACTATTTCTTTCAATAAATCGCCTTCCGTTCCCAATGGCGTGTAGTCTTCCTGAATGATCTGCTCCGCTTTTACAGCGCTGGGAACGCCGTAACCCAGCATATTATCCGGCGCACTTGCCTGATGCCCCGATTTCTTGATAACATTAATGAGTTGCTGCGCAGATAGATTGGGATAAGCCTGCCATAAAATCGTTGCAAAACCAGCGATCAATGGGGACGAAAATGACGTGCCGTTGCTGCTGGCCACATTGCCGGATGCGTTACCAATTACCGATCCTAAACCAACGGCTGCCACATCAGGCTTTTGCTGACCTGCTGCATTAGGCCCGACAGAGCTTAATGCGGTATAAACGCGTTCGTAATTAGTGGCACCGACAGTTAACACAGAATCAACATCTGCGGGCGCAGTGACATACCGCCAAACCTTATTTCCCTCATTACCGGCCGAACACACCACCAGCATGCCCGTGCGCGTAGCATAACGTGCCGCACGACTGACAATGGTGGTTTTCCCGTCGAGATCCTGATATGTGTAGTTGTATTCTGGCTTGTCAAATTCCGCATCGAATTCGCTGTAACCCAGGGAAGAATTGATTACGTCCGCACCTACACTATCCGCGCGTTCGGCGGCCATAAGCCAGGTAATTTCTTCATAAGGCGATTCAAGAAAGTCATTTTCTGTGCGGTAAAGCGCGTAATTTGCCTCAAATGCTGCACCGATCATAGATCCCGGTTGATTGGCTGCCATAGTGGACATGACGTGCAAACCATGCGATCCATCGTTGAAAACATTGGTTTCTCTGCCCATGAAATCATAAGTATCAACAATTTTTTTTGCGTCACGAAGTGGCTTTAAAAACCCAACCTGATCTGCATTCAAAAAACCGTTATCCAGGATGGCGATCAGCATATTTTCTCCGTGAAAACCCTTGGTATGCAGTTGCGGAACGTCCATTAATGCGAGTTGCGCATTCATATTTCCGTAATTCAGGTCTTCCTCAGCTTCCAGTTTAGCTGCTATGCGCTCAACGCCAGGAGATTTTCCAATAATGTTGGCAACGGGCAGATCGAATTCGATGCTTTTGTAAAACGGCAATTTTTTAATGTTGGCCAGTTGCGCAGCAGTGGCCTCCACCACAGCGCCATTGAACCAGCGGGATGTGAAAATGACGGAAGCACCAAGTTGCTTGATCGCGAAAACATAACCCGGATTGACAGGGAAATCGTGGGTTGTTATGGAAATGTTCTGCCGGGTTCTTCTTGCAATGGCGCGTGCAGAAAGGAATTCAGCGGGCTTATCCACTGAAAATGTTGACTTGTTTTTGTCTTTGAACAGAACAAAATAACGCGGGTTACTTTGCGCAAAACAAAGGTTTAAACAAAGAAATGTGGCTGTGAGTGTGCTTAGTATAGTTCGGATCATGGTTGTCAAATTTAGACTGTCTTTTCACCAGGAATCTTTCGGCCTCCTAAATGCGGACAGTCGAGCAGCGCGCGAATGCCGGAATAGGGGACAATGGTTTTCAAATATCCGTAATTGTCTGCCAATGTAATTGTTTTATTATGATCGCCCATTGAAATATCAATGTCATTCATTCCGAACTGACACGGATGTTCGTAACCGGTAGCGTGCGTGATTTCAATAATTTCCTTTGCCAGCGTGCTCATGTAGCTGTTGAAACGCTCGCTTTTCAATGTTGGGTCAATGCCCGCTTCGAGCCATTTGTTGTTGGTAGCAATGCCGGTCGGACAGCGGTTGGTGTGACAAGTTTGCGCCTGAATGCAGCCAATCGACATCATTGCCTCGCGGGCAACGTTAATAATGTCCGCGCCCATAGAAAATGCCATAACTGCCTGGGCGGGAAGTCCCAGCTTACCGGAGGCAATGAAAGTGATCTTGTCAGTTAGGTTTCTTTTCTGGAAAATTTTATAAACAGTGCTGAAAGCGAAAACTAATGGTAACGAAACGTGATCGGCAAAAGAAGGGGGCGCTGCGCCTGTTCCTCCTTCACCGCCATCAATAGTGATAAAATCGGGGCCTTTGCCCGTTTCGGCCATAATATCCGCCAGTTCTTCCCACATATCCGTCTTACCCACAGCCGATTTCAACCCGACCGGTAAGCCTGTTTCAGCTGCCATGGCTTCAATAAAATCAACCATTTCCTTCACATTGGAAAATGCACTGTGGTAGGGAGGGGAAACCACATCTTTCCCGATGGGCACGCCGCGGATCTCTGCAATTTCGGCCGAGATCTTGCTGGCAGGCAATACGCCGCCTTTGCCCGGTTTTGCGCCTTGTGAAAGTTTCAGCTCGATCAATCGCACGAATGGATTAAGCTGTGTCATTTTCACAAGCTTTTCCATGACAAAATTGCCGTCGTGATCACGGACACCAAAATAGGAAGTCCCCATATTGAAAACCACATCCGCCCCAAACTTGTGGTAAGGCGACAATCCGCCTTCGCCGGTGTTGTGATAATTGCCAAATTGGAACGAACCCTTGTTTAACGATTCAATAGCACGCGAGGAAAGCGAACCAAAGCTCATTGCGCTCACATTGACAATGGAACGCGGCCGATAAGGGCGCTTTCGGTTGTGAAATTCACCGATTACTTTGGCAGATGGAATGGTGTAATGATGCGGATCATTACCATTCTTAACATGGTGGCTGTGCGTTGAATCCAGCCTGAAAGGCAGCATTGCTGGCTTTATCAGCACATAACCGGCTTCCTGCATGTTTTGGTCTGTGCCAAAACCCTGGTAATTGTTTTCTTTTTTGGAGGAAGCATAAATCCACGAGCGCTGGCGCCGGTTGAAAGGAAGTTCCTCCCGGTTGTTGGCGACAATATATTGGCGCAGTTCAGGCCCGATCGTTTCCAGCATGTAACGAAAATGGCCTACCAAAGGGAAGTTATGCTGAATCGTATGCTTCCGCTGCAAAATGTCCCTGATCGCAATGATAACGGGGATCAAAATCAGGTATACCCATATGGGGATAGAAGCAAAGAACGAGGCAACATTTTCCATGAACTCAGGATTTAAATGATCGGAAGGTCAGACCTCTTCCCAGGTTGTAACCACCGAAAGGTCTTTCCAGTAACCAGGATACGATTTCACAACAACGCCTGGTTCTTCGATAATGATAGGAGCCACCATGCCGGCAGGCGCAAATGCCATGGCCATGCGGTGGTCATCATAGGTGTGGATGGATGGAGTTTCTTTTGATTCAAAACCTGAAATGCGCGACACTTCGTAAAGATGGTTTTTCTCCACTTCGGTCAGCGTGGCGCCCAACTTTTGCAGTTCCTGCTGCAAGGCAAAAACACGGTCGGTTTCCTTTATTTTTAAGCTTTCAATGCCAGTTAAGGACAATGTGATGCCTTTTACTGCGCAGCAAACAGCGACGGTTTGTGCCAGGTCCGGGCAATCTGTGAAATCCCAGCCTATGGATGCCGCAGGGGCAATTTTAGTTAAAAAAACACCTCTTTCCGTAAAAACACTTTCCACGCCCAGATGACGCATAATGTCAACAATAGCGCTATCACCCTGCAATGAATCCTTTTTCAACCCTAACAATTCCACCTCGGCATCATCGGCCAGCGCCACAATGCTGTACCAGTAACTCGCCCCCGACCAGTCCGACTCGATGGCATAAGGGTGCGGCTGATATTTGAAAGGAGGGATTATAATGGTGTTCGTATGCCAATCCGCTTTGTATTCTATACCAAAATGCGCCATTTGATTCAATGTCATTTCGATATAAGGCTTTGATCCGACTTCGCCTTCCAGCTTGATTTTCAAGCCACTAGGCAAACCGGGCGCGATCAGCAGCAATGCTGAAATATATTGGCTGCTCACATCCCCGCGCATGACGATTTCGTTTTGGCCGGAATAGGCGAAACCATTCAATTTCAGCGGTGGGTAACCTGTTTCTTTTTCGTATTCAATGTCTGCTCCTAAAAACCTTAACGCATCCACCAGAATCCCAATCGGCCTTTCACACATGCGCGGCGTGCCGGTCATGATTTTGGTCTGATCAGTCACTGCAAAATAGGCTGTCAGAAAACGCATTGTGGTTCCTGCATCAATCACATCCGCCACCGTTTCATTCGAACTGAGCAGCCTGAGCATGGTTTGCGAGTCGCGGGCTTCGGAAATATTGGAAAGCTCGCATTTAAAACCGGTCAGGGCATTGATGATCAAAGCACGGTTGCATTCACTTTTGGATGCCGCAAGTCGTATTTCTGCGCGTATGGATTTTTGGGGTGGGTGGACTAGAATGGATTTCACGTAATTCGGTAAGTATTAATATGTTTCCAGGACTTTCAGTTTATTCCTGCTGTTTATTTTAAGCGACGAGAAAGTCAGTTTGTAACAAACAAAACCTGCTGCAATAAATGCGCCGCCTACAACCAGTGAAGATGCATCGGTTGTAAATCTTTTGTCGTCAATTCCTTTGTTGAAAAAATCGGCCCCAACATAAATCAGCCCGGCGAGCGGCAGTAATGGGGCTAATTGCGAAATGAAAGGAATTCGACGGGACACTTTCATCAGGCGGATATCTTTTAAAAGGATTTCCTGATAATCCATTCTTCCAACTGCCTCATTGATAATGGCAATGCTGAAAGATGAATCACTGACGCTGGCTATGGTTTCGTTGAAGCGGATGGTTTCGTTGTGCATCCGGAACTTGATGTTGTCGCCGGGAAAAAAGCGGTATCTGTGAAAACCGCCGATCATCGGGGAGGCGTCCAGCACCAGGTATTTTTGTCCGGGCGTTGCAATCACGCGGCTTGTATTGCCTTGTTTGAGAAAAAGTTCTTCGCTCGTGAGTGCCTTTCTGGCATCATAATGGTCCTGCGACCAGGCCTGGAGACTCCCTGTGACTAGTAAAATGACGATAACGAAAAGCTGTCTCATAGCAATAAAAGAATGGTTCAAATATAGGGAATCATTCTTTTAAACGGGCAAAAGTGTTGCATTGTTGCTCATATTTTAAGTGTAAATTAATCTCCCTCAGCGGTTTCCTCCCGCGGAACTTTTACGGAAACACCGCCCGAAACGAGCATTTTCATCACATCCGTTGAACTTGCATCCAGCAACATGACGTGCTCCGCGGGAACAATGAACAACTCACCTGATAATGAGTAGGATAGGGGCATATAAACAGCCACATGGTCTGCAATGTTCAGGTGACTGAGATCTGTTTGTGTAATAAAGCCAATCTTTTTAATCTGCGTTTCCTTGTACATGGTCACCAGCACGGGCTGGTTGAATTTCTTTTTGTCCCCCACAAAAGCCAGGATCAGGTCTTTGATCGAATAATAAATCAGACTCACCAGCGGAATGCGCCGCATAATGCTTTCGGCGAATTTTAAAAACGACTGCGGAACAATGGTCGAGAAGAAAAATCCCAGTAAAATGATGAACAGAATGATCAGCAAAATGCCCAGACCGGGCAGATAGACGTATTCATTATTGGAAATGGGAATGTCAATCGAAATAATGTTATCCAAATATTCGATGCCGGTCCAGATGATCAGTCCTGTCGCGTATAAAGGCGCCACAAGGACCAGTCCGCGGATAAAATAACGGATAATGCGTTTTAAAACAGAATTCTTACTTTCCATTGGGATTGTTTCCGTTAGCTGGCGGACAGAGCGGTCGAGGTGAACAGATTTCTATGAAATATTGGACGATGCAAATTGAATTAGGATATTTGCAGCGCCCTGATTGCAAATCCGGGGAATGCAGGCAAAATTAAAAAGAAGTTCACTCATTTGACGTATATGTATCAGGCCAGTTATTTAAAACATTTCACGGAGGAGGTTTTTCTTGCCATCGGATGCTCGTCGGAAGAGGCTAAACTCGCTTCAACGGTCCTGATAAGTGCCGACTTACGTGGCGTGGATTCCCACGGCATTGCCCGTTTGGCCGGTTATGTGCGTCTTTACGATCATGGAAGGCTTAATCCAACGCCGGAAGTGAAAGTGGTTTACGAAACGCCGAGCACCGCTGTTGTGGACGGTGACCGGGGATTAGGTTTGGTAGTTGCGCCGAAAGCGATGGAAATTGCGATGGAAAAGGCTGAAAAAGTCGGTTCCGGCTGGGTTTCTGTTCGTAATTCAAACCATTTTGGCATTGCAGGATATCATGCGATGCTGGCTTTGGAAAAGGATATGATCGGCTGGACCATGACGAATGCTGCACCATTGGTAACGCCGACTTTTTCATTGGATAAATTATTGGGAACCAATCCGATAGCCGTTGCCGTGCCAGCTTTGACAGAACCTGCATTTGTTGCAGATTTTGCTTCGACGGCGGTTGCTTACGGTAAATTTGAAATATTGCAGCGCAAAGGTTTACCTGCTCCGCTCGGTTGGGCGCAGGATGCGGAGGGAAATGCTACAACAGATTCCAATGCTGTGAAAAGTGGGGGAGGTTTGCTTCCGCTGGGCTCTGACCGGGAGCACGGAAGCCACAAAGGTTATGGACTGGGAGCCATTGTGGATATATTTTCAGGTGTCCTTTCGGGTGCTAACTTTGGCCCGTGGGTTCCGCCATTTGCGACAGCCGGATTTATGACAGCACAGCAAGGCGTAGGATTGGGAACGGGACACTTCCTGGGCGCCATGCGCGTGGATGGTTTTCGTCCCGCCGAGGAGTTTAAGCAGGATATGGACAAGTGGATCAAAGCATTCCGAGGCGCACGGGCTGTGGATGGCCAGAAAGTGCTCATTCCCGGTGACCCTGAGCGCGAAAGTGAAGCGGACCGCAGCGTAAATGGCATTCATTTGCTCGAACCCGTCGTTTTGTCATTGGAGGAGTTGGCCAAAAGATTTGGCATACCCTTTGAAATCAATTTATAATTAGCCGTATCACTTATGTCGCGTAATTTCAAAGTAGGGTTGTTTGTTACGATAGCAATTCTTACCACCACATTTACATTTTACTTTTGGCAGATCTTCAAAACACCGAATCTGCAAATGGATAAGCAAACGAGCTTTGCTTTGCTGATCCCTGAAAAGGCTACATATAAAACCGTTTTGGACTCATTGAACAAGCATGATGTGATCAATGACCATATTTCGTTTCAGTTTTTGGCCAAACTTTTGAATTATCCTGAGAAGGTTAAGCCGGGAAAATATGTGATCAAGCCTAATTCCAACAACTACGAAGTGGTTAAGAAGCTTTCAGCCGGGAATCAGGATGCTGTGAAGCTGACTTTTAACAACATCAGGCTGAAAGAGGATTTAATCACCAGAATTGGCAGCCGTTTTGAGTTTGGGGAAGAAGGTTTCAGGAAGGCTTTGAACGATCCTGCGGTTTGTAATAAATACGGACTCGATACGCTGACGATTGTTTCTATGTTTTTACCCAATACTTATGAGATTTACTGGACAACCGGCACGGAGAAATTCCTGGACCGGATGCACAGCGAGTATAAGAAATATTGGAATGAAGAAAGAACCGCAAAAGCAAAAGCCATTGGATTAACACCCGTTCAGGTTTCAATTTTAGCTTCTATTGTGGAAGAAGAACAGGCACGGAAAGTGGATGAAAGGGCCAAAGTGGCAGGACTTTACATGAACCGCCTGAATGCGCAAATGCCTTTGCAGGCTGATCCGACTATTAAGTTTGCATTACAGGATTTCGCAATCAAGCGGATCTTGAATGGTCAGCTTTTGATAAAATCCCCATATAACACGTATGTAAATGTAGGCTTGCCTCCCGGCCCGATCCGTGTTGCAGACCTTAATTCGCTGAATGCTGTGCTGAATTACGACAAGCACGATTATGTTTATATGTGCGCAAAGGCGGATCTTTCCGGTTACCATGCATTTGCGACCAATTATGCGGATCACCTGAACAATGCACGCATGTATCAGGCTGAGTTGAACCGCCTTAAAATCATGAAATAATGTTCATTCACGAAGTGAAGGGCGTAAGGGTCCGGTACGCGGATACGGATCAGATGGGATATGTGTATTATGGAAATTATGCGCGTTATTACGAGATCGGCAGGGTAGAGGCACTGCGCAGTCTGGATTTTCATTACAAAGTGATGGAGGACGAGGGCGTAATGATGCCGGTTTATGAGAACCGCTCGCGTTATATTAAACCCGCCCGATACGATGACGAATTAAACATTCGGGTTACGTTACAGGAAATGCCTGGCATAAGAGTTGTCTTCCATTATGAGATCCGCAATCAGCTGAATTTGCTGCTGAATACGGGCGAAACAACCCTGGTTTTTCAGCGGCGTGACAATGGAAAGCTTTGCATGGCCCCCGAGAAGCTCCTTAACAAGCTGAGACCGTATTTTGAAATCTAATGTAATTGCCTATGCTTGAGAAACTGTTAAAGAACCGCCAAATTAAACGGTTAATCGTTTGGTTACAGCAAACCGTATTCCTGGGCGGGACAGTTTCTTTGTACGACATTCTGGTGAACCTGGTGAGGAGCAACCGGAAATACGACATTGACCAGCGTGCGTCGGCGGTTGCTTACAGTCTCACGCTGGCATTGTTCCCGGCGGTGATCTTCCTCTTTACATTAATTCCCTACATTCCCATTGAGCATCTGGATCAGCAAATTATGGATTTGCTGCGTGAAAATCTCCCGAGTGGGATTTATGACGATGCCGACCAGACCATTATGGACATCATCAGCAGGCCAAGAAGCGGCGTGCTATCATTCGGTTTTATTTTCGCCATGATTGCGTCGACGAACGGAATGATGTCGTTAATGCGGTCCTTTGATATGGTTTATGATGACAATGATACGCGTGGTTTTCTGAAATTGAGAGGCATTGCAACGCTGCTGACATTACTGCTGATCGTTGTGCTTTTTGTTTCCATTATTCTGCTAATCGTGGGCGATGGGGTGATGCATATTTTGAGCGAGTGGAACATTGTGCGTGAAACCTGGATGATCAGTTTGCTGAACATTACGCGTTATTTGATCAGTTTTGGATCGTTAATGCTTACTATTTCAATGATTTACAGGTATGCTCCTTCTCATGGCAGGCAATTCAGTTTTATCAATGCGGGAGCCATTATTTCCTCTGTCCTGATCATGTTGGCGACCTACGGATTTTCATTTTACCTTTCCCGTTTCAGCTCTTATAACAAGCTTTACGGCTCCATCGGAACGATGATCGCGCTCATGATCTGGCTTTATCTGCTGGCCTTTGTGATCATTCTTGGTTTTGAAATCAATGCCGGAATCAACACTGCAGCGAGGGCAAAAACCATTGGGAAACGGTGATTTACCGCAAACTAATTACTTTTCTGACATCGTTCGTTTGTTGCTAATTTTGTTTCTTACAGCTTCATAAAAAACTAAAAACAAGGCTGTGGGGACCGGAATCGCGATACTGCGTGTTGAAAATGAAAGAAAAGGAAAAACCACTAGTGACTGTTATCCTGACAGCCTACAACCAGGAAAAATACATTGCTGAAACACTCAAATCTGTATTTGACCAGACTTACACAAACCTCGAACTCATTGTCATTGACAATGCCAGCACAGACGACACATTACTGGCCATTGAGGCGTCCAAAAATGTTTCAGGGAATTTTTTATTGATCAAAAACAGAAGAAATTGCGGCCTGTGCACCGCTTTTAATCATGGACTTTCTATTGCAAAAGGGAAATACGTGATCGATCTTTCGGGCGACGATCTGCTGCTGCCCGACCGCATTGAAAAGCAGGTGGAAGCATTTGATCTGCTTGCTGACGATTATGCAGTAATTTTTTCCAATGCCAAATACATTAATCCGGCAGGAAAAGAACTCGACAATCATTACGCAGTGAATTCGAATGGCAATGCAATCAGGCAAGTCCCTTCCGGCGATGTTTATAAAAATGTGCTGGAACGATACTTCATATGCACGCCTACCATGATGATGCGGACCAGCACGATGCTTGAACTCGGTGGTTATGATGAAACGCTTACATTCGAAGATTTTGACTTCTGGGTGCGCTCTGCGGCTAAATACAAATATTTTTATCTTGACGCAGTCCTCACCAAAAAGCGCGTTGTTCCTACGTCGCTTTCTTCGATGGTTTACAAAAAAGGAAGCGGTATGCTGGCATCCTATTATGCAGTTTGCAACAAAGCTTACGACCTGAACAGGGACCAGAAAGAATTTGATCTTTTGGCCGCACGGATCCGTACATTTATCAGAAAATGCTGGTATGCACAAGAATTTGAGCTGGCGGTTCGTTTTCGGGTTTTACTGAATTACATTGAGAATCCGGGATGGCAAACAGAGCTCATTGTTTTCATGTGCAGACTTCATCTTCCTGTCAATTTTGCCTATCGTTTTTACATCAAAAACTTAAAAAAAGCGCTTAGTCAGGAAGGTTTTAGCTTTTAGAAGTGTTATTTCAAAAAAGTTGCTATTGCCTATGCCTGCTGAGTTCATAAAAATTTACCCGCAAAATCCTGACGAAAGACGAATCCGTCAGGTCGTTGACGTGCTTCGAAATGGCGGTCTGGTTATATATCCAACGGACACTGTTTATGGACTCGGATGCGACATTTACAATTCCAGAGCTGTTGAAAAAATCGCCCGCATTAAAGGGATTAAGCCTCAGAAAAATGACTTTTCCTTCATTTGTTACGATCTGAGCCACATAGCAGATTTCGCCCGGGTTGATAATTCCGCTTTTAAGATCATGAAAAGGGTTTTGCCCGGACCTTACACCTTTATCCTGGAAGCCACAACAGCGGTTCCCAAACTTTTGAATACCAACAAGAAAACCGTAGGAATCCGAGTCCCTGATAATAACATTGCACGACTGATCGTAAAAGAACTGGGAAATCCGATCGTAACAACATCTATCAAGGACGATGACGAGATCATCGAGTATTCCACTGATCCTGAACTGATTTACGAAAAATTCCAGCATCAGGTGGACATCGTGATTGACGGCGGTTACGGCGGGAACATTGCTTCGACGATCGTGAAAGCCGACAGCGATGGATTTGAAATAATCCGGGAAGGACTCGGAGACATTAGTGTGTTTTCATAAGGCGAAATTGTAATGTTTTAAGTTCGTTTGGTACAATGCTGCCTGTGTAAAATATTTATTATAAATTTTTTGATAATATCATAAGGCTTTACCATATTTGATAGTGTCAGAAATTTTGAGTAGCCGTAACGGGATTACGGGAATACGGATCGAATTACAGTATTTGCCTTGTCTGGCGTATTTTACCTGTTTTTTAAAGTACGACCGTATTTATATTGACATTGAAGAGCGGTATGTGAAGCAGACTTACAGGAACAGATGCAGCGTGTTAACTGCGAATAAAGTAGATCAGCTGACAGTTCCGGTTCAAAAGTACGAGGCAGCCACCCCCACAAAAGATATAAAGATTGACTACGGCCAGGATTGGATCCGCCGCCATTTAGGCTGTTTGCAATCAGCTTACGGAAAATCCCCGTTCTACGAGTTTTATGCCCCGGAGCTTTTGCAGATATACGACAAAAAATTAGCATATCTCGTTGATTTGAATTATGAATTATTGACAATTTGTCTTAGATTGGTAGGAGTTAAAAAGGATGTGCAGTACAATTTGTCAGGTGCGGTAATCGAAGCAAGCGGAGCATTTAACGCTATTTCCCTCATTAACAACAGGAAAAGCTCATTTTCGCCGGAATTTTACAAATCTGAGCCTTACTATCAAACTTTTGGGAATGATTTTGTAAGCAACCTGAGTATTATTGATTTACTATTTAATATGGGGCCGGAAGCAAGAAGTGTTTTGTTAAGATCCTGTAAGTTCCAATAAAGCTATTTTGAACAAACGAGGATCAAGTAGCGTTTAGAATATTAAACACTTTTTATTGCTGCATAATGGAAGCAAAATTTTCGAATAGAGTGAAAGAAGTAATCACGATGAGCCGGGAAGAAGCGCTTCGCCTCGGTCATGATTACATTGGAGCAGAGCATTTGTTGCTGGGAATGATTCGTGAGGGAGACGGAGTTGCGATTGGCTTGTTAAAGAAGCTTGGCGTTTCTCTGGATGATGTCCGACAGACCATTGAACAGGCAACAAAGGGCGCAGCGACCAATAACGTTAAGAATTTGCAAAATATTCCTCTGACAAGACAGTCGGAAAAAGTTTTGAAAATTACCTATCTGGAAGCCAAAATATTTAAGAGTAATTTGATCGGGACGGAGCATTTGCTGCTTTCGATTTTGCGTGATGAAGACAATGTTGGCACCCAGATTCTTCATAAATTTAATGTTAACTACGAAGTCATCAAAGAAATGTTAGAATATCAATCATCAGGGTCGAAGCCGCATATGGGGCCGGAGACCGAAGACGGAGATGATGAGGCAAGAGGTGGCATGTTTGGAGGAGGAAGCGGCTCCGCATCTGGAAAAGAATCGAAAGGAGCAGAGAAATCCCGGACTCCTGTGTTGGATAACTTTGGACGTGACCTTACCAAAATGGCTGAGGTTGGTAAATTGGATCCGATCGTTGGACGTGAAAAAGAGATCGAGCGTGTTGCCCAAATCCTTAGCCGTCGTAAAAAGAATAACCCCATCCTCATTGGTGAGCCCGGTGTAGGTAAAACTGCCATCGCAGAAGGTCTTGCATTAAGAATTGTTCAGAAAAAAGTGTCGCGTGTGCTTTTCGGAAAACGCGTTGTTACCCTTGATTTGGCTTCTCTGGTTGCCGGAACAAAATATCGCGGGCAGTTTGAAGAGCGTATGAAGGCGGTTATGAATGAATTGGAAAAATCTCCGGATGTGATCCTGTTCATTGACGAGCTTCACACAATCGTGGGTGCAGGTGGCGCCTCTGGTTCTTTGGATGCTTCAAACATGTTCAAGCCTGCATTATCACGTGGAGAAATTCAATGTATCGGTGCGACGACATTAGACGAATATCGCCAGTATATTGAGAAGGACGGTGCATTAGCACGTCGTTTTCAAATGGTGATGGTGGATGCGACTTCAATCGAGGAAACCATTCAGATCCTTGAAAACATCAAGGACAAATACGAAGATCACCACCACGTAAACTACACGCCGGAATCGATCAGCACTGCTGTGAAATTGTCAGAGCGTTACATTACAGACCGTTTCTTGCCAGATAAGGCGATTGACGTTTTGGATGAAGTAGGAGCGAGGGTTCACATCAGCAACATTACAGTTCCCGAAGACATTCTTGTTCTTGAAGAGCAGATTGAAAATATCAAGCAGGAAAAGAACAGGGTTGTTAAAAGTCAGAAATATGAAGAAGCAGCGCAATTAAGAGATCGTGAAAAGAAATTGATCGACCAATTGGAGCGCGCTAAACTGGCTTGGGAAGAAGAAACAAAACAAAAACGTTACACTGTAACGGAGCATAATGTAGCCGAAGTGGTTGCCATGATGACCGGTATTCCGGTGACGAATGTTTCCATGGACGAAGGCAAGAAATTGCTGAACATGGCTGACGAATTGAAGGCGAAGGTAATCGGTCAAAACCCGCCGATTGAAAAGCTTACCAAAGCAATTCAACGCACAAGGGTTGGCTTGAAAGATCCGAAAAAACCAATTGGTTCATTCATTTTCCTTGGACCAACGGGCGTAGGTAAAACGGAGCTTGCTAAGGTGCTTTCATCTTATCTGTTTGATAAGGAAGATTCACTGGTGCGCATTGACATGAGCGAATACATGGAGAAATTTAGTGTATCGCGTTTGGTAGGAGCGCCTCCGGGATATGTGGGTTACGAAGAAGGTGGCCAGTTGACCGAAAAAATCAGACGCAAGCCTTATAGCGTAGTTCTTTTGGATGAGATTGAAAAAGCGCACCCGGATGTGTTTAACATTCTGTTGCAAGTGCTTGACGATGGAATCCTGACAGACGGTTTGGGACGCAGAGTGGATTTCAGAAACACGATCATTATCATGACTTCAAACATTGGAGCGCGTGATCTGAAAGATTTCGGATCTGGAATCGGTTTCTCAACCAAGGCCAAAACTGAAAATCAGGATGATATCATGAAAGGCACCATTCAAAGTGCACTTCGGAAAGCATTCTCCCCTGAATTCCTGAACCGTTTGGATGATGTGATCGTGTTTAATTCGCTTCAACGCGAAGATTTGCACAGAATCATAGACATTTCACTAGGCAAATTGTTTAACCGTGTGAAAGGTTTGGGTTACGAAATTGAATTGACAATTCCTGCGAAGGACTTCCTATCGGAAAAAGGATATGATCCACAATACGGAGCGCGTCCTTTGAACCGGGCGATCCAAAAATATCTTGAAGATCCCGTAGCAGAAGAAATATTGAAAGGCGATTTGCGCGAAGGCGATGTGCTGGTTGCCAATCACGAAGAGAACAGTGAACAACTTGTTATCAGTGTTCGTAAAAAAGAAGAAGAGCTTGCCAATTAACCGGCAGATCTTTTAAAGTAACAATGCTTGAAAGGCGGATCATTTGATCCGCCTTTTTTTATGTTAACATTCATTAGCAAGAATGAAATGCAGATTTTAGCAAATTGTCGTTATGATTTAGTTTATATTTAGCCCAAGAAAATTATCATATCGAGATGAGAATCAAATTTTGGAATGCTGCTGTTTTTACGGTTTTGGGCTTATTATTAAACATTGCTGATTTACACGCGCAGAAACTTCCTTCCGGCCCGCAAGTCCTGACGTTCCATTCCGATGCTGATGATACAGAGCAACCTTACGGCCTTTATCTTCCTAAGAATTTTGATGAAAATAAAAAATATCCGCTGGTAATGATGCTCCACGGCGCCGGTTCAAATCATCGTTTGGCGCTCAAACGTGTGTTTGGAAAAACCAATGAAGAAGGCGAAACGGATGTTGAAGCAAGCCGTTATTTCCAGCCTTGGGAAGATGTGGACTTTATTGTAGCGTCGCCTTATGCGAGAGGAACGGCGGGTTACCAGGGCATTCCGGAGGAAGATGTTTATGCTGTTCTGGATGATGTAAAAAAGCGCTTCAAAATTGATGAAAATAAAACATACCTGACTGGTTTGTCGATGGGTGGCGGCGGAACATTATGGATTGGACTTACTCGTCCAGACATTTGGGCTGCCATCGCACCAGTTTGCCCAGCTCCGCCGGAAGGAACATTTGACCTGGCATCCAATGCGTTAAATTTTCCCGTTCACTTTTTCCATGGTGATGCAGATCCTGTTGTTCCTGTTGCAGGCACGCGGAAATGGGTTCAGCATTTGCAGGATATTGGCGTTGAAGTGAGTTATAAAGAATTTGTAGATGTAAAGCACGATAGCTGGGTGAGCGCTTATGATAATGAATTCATCTTTGAATGGCTCGGTCATGCGGAGCGCAATCCATTTCCTGATCGTGTAAAATTTGTTAGTAAGCAGTATAAGTACAACAAAGCATTCTGGGTTCAATTTGATAAAATGAATCTTGGAACATTGGCTGAAATCGATGCCAATCTCAATAAGCCTAATGCTGCAACGATTACGACTAAAAACCTTTCTGCATTCACGGTTAACCTAAAAGGGCATCCGAAATTCAATGCTTCGGCCAATGTAACTTTTACTATTGATGGAAAGGCAGTTAATGCGAAAATGGACAGTTCTGTTTCTTTTGTCCAAAATAATAATGTCTGGACAGTGGCGACGAGCCCAATTGCAACGGCCATAGTGAAGAAAAAAGGAGCCGAAGGGCCGATTTATGATGCATTTTCGAGCCGTCATATTTATGTATATGGCACAGCTGACAATCCATCCCCCGAAGAGTTAAAGAAGCGCGTGGAAGTTGCTAACCAGGCCGCTGACTGGTCACATTACCGAGGCGAGTTTCTAGGTCGGATCATGTTTTTTCCAAGAGTTTTGTCTGATAAAGAACTTCGGCCGAGTGACATTGAAAGCAGCAATCTCATTCTGTTTGGAACAAAAGAAACGAATGCAATGATTGCGAAATATGCGGACAGGCTTCCCTTGCATTTAAATGCAGCCGATAAAACGCACGGTTTGCTTTATGTTTTTCCTATTGACAAACATTATGTCGCCGTTAATTCCGGTTTGCCTTGGTGGAGCGGCGCGGAGGATAAGGGCTTTCCATTCGTTTCCGTCATGCATCGCAGACTTCCAGAATTTAAAGATCTGTTCTTTTTTAAGGATTCATCGACAAACACCATTGTTGACGGCAGATTTTCTGACGATTGGAAAATCACGGAAGAAATGAAAACGAAGCTTACCAATTCAGGAGCGATTACGATTACCAAATAATATAACCAACCCCAATTTCGACCAAGACAAATGAACTACAACGAGAAGATTTCACGGAAATCATTCATGAAGGCGAGCGCTTTTATGTTGGCGGCTCCCATGCTTTCTAAGCTGGATTTTGCAGCAAAAGCACCTTCTAAAATAGGTTTACAGCTTTACACCCTGCGTCAGGATCTTTCCAAGGATCTGGAAGGAACATTGAAAAAGGTGGCGGCAATTGGCTACAAAGAAGTGGAACTGTTCGGATATAATGACGGAAAGTTCTTCGGAAAAACGCCAAAGGAATTCAAAGCAATATTGAACGGACTTGGCCTTGATCCCGTAAGCGGACATTATGGTGCAGGCGTTCAGATGAAGGATCAGAAAGGCACACTTTCGAATGACTGGCAACGTGCTGTTGATGATGCAGCTGCCATCGGCCAGAAATATGTGAATTGTGCATATCTGACAGATGGTGAAAGAAAGTCTATTGAAGATTATAAAAAATATGTTGACCTGTTCAACAAATCAGGTGAGGTTGCTAAAAAGGCAGGTTTGCAGTTCGGTTATCACAACCATGATTTTGAGTTCAAGAAAATGGACGGTCAGCTTCCTTACGACCTTATTGCCAGCACTGATCCGGACTTGGTTAAGCTTGAACTGGACTTGTATTGGATCGTGAAAGCAGGTCTGGATCCGGTTGATTTGTTTAAGAAATATCCAGGTCGTTTCCCACTGTGGCACGTGAAGGATATGGATAAGGGTGATCAATCATTTGCTGAAGTTGGAACTGGCTCGATTGACTTCAAAAAGATCTTTGACGCTCGTAAAATTGCAGGAATGACGCACTTTTTTGTTGAGCAGGATGTGGCTAAAATTCCAGCGCTTGAAGCGATCGACATTAGTTTCAAGAATGTTACAAAAATGAAAGTATAGCAACATCTGGACATAAAAAAAGACCTGGCCGCATAGCAGCCGGGTCTTCCAAATTATGCAGATAAAAATATCAGTTTACAAACTGTAATTTAAGCTCGTTAAGACGGCTTCTCAGTGATGCGTCAATTTGGCGGTCATCAATGGTAAGCACATATCCACCTATTAGATTTGGGTCAATTTTCTCAGCTAATTGCACGGTGCGGCCCGTTGCGGCAGTAACAATGTCCGTGAACTGCTTGCGAAGCTCATCAGTCAATGGCGTTGTAGTTGCCACCGTTGCTCTTTGTATGCCTTGAAATAGATTGTAAGCTTTTACAAACTCATTCGCTATTTCGTCAAGGATCGCTTCCCTGTTTTTCTTTGTGATAATGGTGAAAATCGCGTAAGAAACTTTATTGACGCGGGCCTCGAAGAGCGCCTTCAAAATATTCATTTTCTTCTCGTGACGCACAACCGGGCTTTTCAATGCAAGCATTAAGCCCCTGTTTTTATCAGCCGTATCCTTAAATAAAAGCATGTCCTGATAAACAGCTTCCAGAACATTTTGTTCTTTGGCTAGCTCGATCAGCGATTTTGCGTATCTGGAAGCAACTATACTTACTGACATCGTGAATTAATTTTGTATACTTTTTAGTTAAGGCGAGCAGATGAAGCAAGTTCTGCGATCAATTGCTCCTGCGCAGCTTTGTCTTTCAACTCGCGGTGCAAAACTTTTTCAGCGATTTCCAGTGAAAGTGTTGCCACTTCCTTTCTGATCTTGGTAACAGCAACTTGTTGCTCATTACGGATTGCTTCACGCGCGCTTTCGATCATTTTCTGCGCTTCCACAGCTGCCTTGTCTTTTGATTCAAGGATCGTGCGATCTGCCGCGTCTTTTGCGTCGCGAAGGATCTGGTCACGAACTGCATTCGCTTCTGCGATGAGTTTTTCGTTGTCAGACTTTAACTGAATCATTTCAGCTCTTGTTCTTTCAGCAAGATCAAGCGCACCCTGGATTTCGTTTTCACGGTCTTTAAGTCCTTTTATGATTGGTTTCCAGGCGAATTTGGCCAAGATGAAAACAACCAGCAAGAATACCACAAGCATCCAGAAAATAAGACCTGGGTTTGGAGTAAGCAATGACATAGTATAATGAGTTTTGAGTGTAAGAACCGCTCTCTTTTATTTCTTAAAAATCGTGGAAGCCTAATGCTTCCACGAAGAATTTCATTGTTTACTTCTGATGCCTAATGCGAAAGAAGTAAGGACCGGAGTCCAATGTTTTTACTAAAGCTTGAACGAAATCAGCAGACAGATAACCGCTGCGAAAAGCGCAACCGCCTCGATAAGAGCCGCGATGATAAGCATAGCAGTCTGGATAGCACCAGCAGCTTCTGGCTGACGAGCGATACCTTCAACAGCACTTCCACCGATTCTACCGATACCAAGACCTGCACCGATTGCAGCTAGACCAGCGCCGATAGCAGCACCGAATACAGCAAGACCAGCACCACTCTGTTCCGTAGCTTGAAGCAAGATTTGAAGCAACATAATTGTGTTTGTTAAAATATATAATTAATAAAAAAGAGATTCAATCAATGTCCGTGATCCGCGTGGCTGTGCTCTTCAATGGCACTTCCAATGTACATGGACGACAAAAGAGTAAAGATAAAAGCCTGAATAAACGCCACCATGATCTCGATAAAGTTCAGGAACAAAGCGAAAAGAGAGATAACCGGAGCGATTACAATGCTTTGGAAAATGAAGATCAGACCAAAAAGGCTCAGCAAGATAATGTGTCCTGCTGTCATGTTGGCGAATAACCGGACCATTAATGAGAAAGGCTTCATAAACACACCCACAATCTCCACTGGAATCATTATGAGCAACAAAGGAATCGGAACGCCGTCTGGCTTCACAAGGTGTTTGTAATAGTTGCCATTTGCATTCAAGTGTACCACAATGAATGTCAGGACCGCAAGTGTCATCGTTACTGCAATGTTACCAGTTACGTTGGCCGATCCCGGAAGCAATCCCAGAATGTTGTTCACCAGGATAAAGAAGAACAATGTAAGCAGGTAAGGCAGGTATTTTTCGTATTTGGGGCCAATGTTAGGCTTAACAACGTCATCGCGGATGAAGAGAATAATTACCTCCATTGCAGACTGAAATCCTTTTGGCGCTTTTCCTTTATTATTTTTATAAAAACCTGCGATGCTTGTAAAGATAAGGATCAAAATAACCGCGCTTAACAGCATTGACGCAACGTTTTTGGTTATCGAGAAATCGTAAACAACGCGGGACTCGTCAACAGGGACAATCGTCTCTGCATCACCGTGAACCAGGTGATAACCGTTGTATTCGTGGTGCTCGTTGTGGAAGTTCGAAGATGAGAAAACTTCAATTCCGCGGTCTGCTGAATAAAGGATAACAGGAAGCGGAAGCACTACACCATGCGTAATTTCCCACTCGTGCGAGTCGGCAATGTGGTGCATGATCATCTGGCCTATATTGAACTTCTCCTCTGACTCTTCAAGATTATGTTCAATTTTATGCTCGGCCTGATTAATGCCTTCAACCACCTTTTCAGCTTCGTGCTGTGTAGGTTCGTCTGCCCTTGCAGGAACATTCAAAATGCAGGTTGCCGCAACCAGGGCAGTAGTAAAAAACAGTCTCAAATGGGTGTACATAAAGGCTTGAAATGCTATGCTTTGTCAATTGCGGCGCAAGTTACGATACAAACCATATATTTCAAAGCATGTATAAAATAAATAGAGTGCAAAAAAGTTGGTAATAAATAGGAATGAATCACTTAGCCCTTTGAACAAAAATAACGCTATGAAAATCAGGCTGAGAATGATCCTGCCAACGATGACAGCAATGTAAAATGTGACGAATTTTTCACGATTGTTTCGAAACCCGATCTCCATGAGCCGGTGAGCAAAGAATGAGAGCCCGAAAAAGAACACCAGAATGTACCATATATAAGGATGCAAAAAGCGGTCGAAATGAAAATATTGAGCAAGGAAAAATGCAATTCCGATAATGATAGTAGCAGCAACTGTTCGTAACATGCGAGGCGCTTTAAGTGCAATCTATTTTTTTGTGAAACCTTTGATCAACATATATAATGAACCCGCAATGGAGAGCAGCGAGAGCACTAATGTCCAGACCGGCACTTTATTTTGCTGCCATTCATCCAGCTTGTAGCCGCCGTAAGTGAAAATGAGAATTGTGCCGAGCATTTGAGTGGCCATGCCGGAATATTTCAGAAATCCGGACGATTGTTTTTGCAATGCCCTTTTTCGCTCATCCTTCCCTGCGCCATCATTGTTTGTTTCCATGTATCCGCCCGATAATATTGAGGTAAAATTGCTTCAAATTTTACAAATGCGCTTATCTTCGATACGTAATTATTTAAATTACCGTTTTAGTTTTGCTTATAAGAAGACAAAAAGACATCCCTAACTTCATATTTGTGACCAACCGTTTTGCCCTCTACATCTGCCGGACAGTGCTTTCATTGACCTTGATTGGTTTGTTGGCGGCCTGTTCACAGTTCAGTACTAAACCTGCTGCAATCGGTTTTCACAATCTTTCTGCGCATTATAATGCCTATTTCATTGCGGAGCAGAGTCTTGCAGAGGCGGAGTTTCAGATGGGTAAGGCCTACAAGGAAAACTATAATGAACTGCTGCCTATCCTGCTTCCCATGGATTCTGTGCTGTCGCTGCCAGTGAAACCGCAATTGCAGGACGCCATCAAAAAATCATCCATCGTTGCCGAAAAACATCAGAATAGCAAGTGGATGGACAACAGCTATATTGTCCTGGGCAAATCAAGATTGTATCTGGGCGAATGGGCTGACGGGCTTGAAGCGTTGCGTTATGTGTACGCAAACGGCCGGGATGAAAGTGACAAAAACAACGCATTGATATTGCTAATGCGCGCTTATATCATTAGAAAGGACTATTCCAATGCATTAGGCGTGGCAGAATATCTGAGCCAGCAGCCATTAAATAAGGCCTCAACCCGCGATTTTTATCTTACCAAAGCCTATTTGCACCAGCAGAACGGGGAATATCTGACTTCGGTCGCTATCCTGGAAGAAACATTTCCATTGCTTAAAAAATCAACCGAAACTGCGCGCGTTCACTTCGCAGCTGCGCAAATGTATGACCGGTTGGGCCAGTATGCGTTGGCAAACAAACATTACAGGAGTGTGAGCAAAAATCGTCCCGGCTATGATCTGGGATTTTACTCCTCCATGAACTCGCTGCAAAACGAAGTCGTGCTGAATCCGAAAAAGGATCTGGATGACGTTGGTTTTGACAGAATGCTGCGCGATCGCAAGAATGCCGACCTGAATGACAAAATTTATTTCACAATGGGTTTGCTGGCCGAACACAGGAAGCAGATTCCGCAGGCAATAGATTATTTGCAAAAGGCAGTTGCAGCTTCCAAAGGCACTAACATGGAGCAAAAAGCATATAGTTATCTGCAACTGGCACGGATCAATTATGAGTCTTTGGAGAAATTTGAGGTTTCAAAAGCATATTACGACAGCGCGCTCACCATTCTGCCACAGCAAGCGCCGGAATATAAGCTGGTTTCGGAAAGAAAAAGAGCTCTCGATGAATTTGTTAAACATTACTCTGTTGCAAACACCGAAGACAGTTTGCAGAAGCTGGCGCAAATGAATCCTGCCGCGCTGGATAACAAGATTGATGCGATTATTGAAGCGCAGGAAAACGCCAGGAAAGAAGCAGAGGCCAAAGAAAGAAAAGCAATGCTTGCTGCCCAGAATACGAATGTTCAGAGTGTACAAAATCCTTTGATCAACGGAGGAGAACGCAGATGGGAGCTTTATGACCCGGCGCTTATTAATCAGGGAAAGACTGAATTTAAGAGAGCCTGGGGAAACAGGCCGCTGGAAGATGATTGGCGGCGAAGCAGCCGGCAAATGCGCTCACTGGCGGGGAATGACCGCAATGCGCCTGACTCACTCGCAACGCAGACAGAGGCAGTTGCTGATAATAGCATGAAAAAAGGATCCCCCGAATGGGATGCATTACACAGTTCTTTGAAACAAAATATCCCCCTGACAGATGGGCAGATGGCAGATTCGCAGAAACGTAAGGAGGACGCGCTATATAACCTGGGCAAAATATACAGGTTTGATTTACAGGAATCCCAACGTTCGATCAGCACATTTGAACGTGTTTTAGCGGATTATCCCAAAACGCAATATAAGGAAGAGATTTACTATCTGCTATATCTTACCTATGAGGCTGAGAATGAAAAGACTACGTGGAAAAATAGATTGTTTACAGAATATCCTACTTCCACCTATGCAAGGCTCGTTGGGAAATCGACCGACAGCAATGCGGCCGGTTCTGGAAATCCGGTGAAAGAATATGAGGCCGCTTATGCACTTTACTCTAATGGTGATTATGCGAAAGCCCTTGAAGACATTGAACAAAACCTTCCGGCCTATAAAGGCCACATTATGGAAGATAAATTTGCACTTTTACGCGTGTTCCTGATCGGTAAAGTGCGCGGTAAAGACGCTTATACACAAGCCATTACCGAGTTTATGAGATTATATCCTTCCAGTATTTACCTTCCCAGACTTAAAGAGATGCAGGAGCTGAATTCCCTTTCTATGGGAAAGAGATAGTCTGCTGAAATTGTATATTTGTCTGTTTACAATTAATTAACTACGTTTTTTATGATTGAATTCCAACCCGGAAAGTATCGCCGCACCATAATCCGTCTCTGGCGGTTTATTGGAATTGGTCTGGGTCTCTTTATATTTTACATTGTTGCCGTAAGCTTCAATTTTTTCTGGCTTTTCGGTGGAATGCCCGATTTGAAAACATTGGAAAACCCTAAAAGCGAATTAGCCTCCGAACTGATCAGCGAGGATGGTAAATCACTGGGTAAATATTTCTTCGAAAACAGGACGCAGATCGATATTTCGCAGATCTCTCCGAATCTGATCGATGCTTTGGTCGCCACGGAAGATGCGCGTTTTGTGAACCACTCAGGAATTGATCCGAGGAGTTTGTTACGGGTTTTCAAAGGCGTGGTTTCGGGAAATTCGAGCTCAGGAGGAGGAAGTACGCTGACGCAGCAAGTTGCCAAAAACCTTTTCAACACGCGTTCAGAAGAATTTGAAGGCCTGTTAGGGAAAATTCCTTTGGTAAGGATCGTGATCGCAAAAACCAAAGAATGGGTGCTGTCTGTAATTCTTGAAAGAAAGTACACCAAGCAGGAGATCATGCAAATGTATCTCAACACGGTTTCTTTCGGTAATAACACATACGGGATAAAGGTTGCTGCCAAGACATATTTTGACAAAGAGGCATGGGATCTGAATGTTACAGAAGCTGCATTGCTTGTGGGTATGCTACAAAATCCAACGCTTTTTAACCCATTACGCTTCCCCACCAATGCCCTCAATCGCAGAAACACGGTTTTGGCGCAGATGACGAAATACGATTACATTCCACGAGAGGACTTTGAACGATACAAAGAGAAGCCACTTGGCATTGATTTCACAGTGGAAGGCCATAATACAGGATTAGCGCCCTATTTCAGAGAATCCATGCGCGGCTATCTTAAAAGCTGGGTGAAGATGTACAATGAGGAGCATGATATGAATTATGATCTGTATACCAGCGGATTGCGCATTTACACGACCATTGATTCCAGAATGCAGCGTTACCAGGAAGAAGCGCTTACTGAGCACATGAAAGAGCAGCAAAGGCTCTTTGACGAACACTGGAAAGGCCGTAACCCCTGGTCATTCGATAACGGAAAGGAAATTCCTGGTTTCCTGACAACAGCTGCAAAAAGATCACCACATTTCATCTCCTTAAAGCGTGACCTGGGTGAAGAGGAAGCATGGAAAGTGATGCGGAAGCCGTATAAAATGAAGGTTTTCAGCTGGAATGGTGAGAAAGAAGTAATGATGAGCCCAATCGATTCTATTGCCTATTATAAGCGTTTTCTACGGGCTGGGATGATGTCCATGGATCCGCGAAACGGCCATGTAAAGGCTTGGGTAGGCGGAATAAATTTCAAGTATTTCAAATACGATCATGTGAAGCAGGGATCGCGTCAGCCCGGTTCAACATTTAAGCCATTTGTGTACGTATCGGCGCTGGATAAGAACTTTTTGACCCCTTGCGACCATGTTACCGATGCGCCCATCTATTTTGGCCCCTCTGATGGTGTTCCCGGCGGCTGGTCTCCCAAAAACTCCAACAACAAATATTCCTACCAATCATTATCACTGCGGCAGGCATTGGGAAAATCAGTAAATACGGTGAGTGCTTATCTGATTAAAATGGTGAAAGCCAAAACGGTTGCCGAGTATGCCCATAAGTTGGGTATTACCAGCAAGTTGCAGGAAGTGCCGTCTCTATGTCTGGGCATCAGCGATGTATCCGTGTTTGAAATGGTTGGTGCTTACAGCGCATTTGCCAATGGCGGACACAGAACCGAGCCAATGACAATTTTGCGGATTGAAGACAGATATGGCAATGTTCTCCAAGAATTTTTCCAACAGCAAAATCAGGAAATCAGTGAGAATATGGCTTATAATATGCTGTATCTGATGCGTGGTGCGGTGGAAGATCCGGGTGGAACAGCAGGAAGACTAAGACAATATGGTGTGACAGAAGGAAATGAAATTGCCGCTAAAACCGGAACAACCTCCAATTATTCAGATGGCTGGTTTATGGGCATGACGCAGCATTTGGTTTCAGGGATCTGGGTAGGAGGAGAGGATCGGAGCATTCACTTCCGGACCATTGCATTAGGCCAGGGCGGACGCATTGCGATGCCAGCTTGGGGAACATTCATGCAGAAAGTCTACAAAGATCCAACCTTGGTTCAATACAGAAAAGAACCCTTCAAAAAACCGGAAAACTATGTACGGGACTGCGGTGGCGTGTCTTCCGATAGCACAGACACTTACGTTCCCCCTTCCCGCTCGGACGATGAAGGCGTGTTGTTTTAATTAGCACATTTTGAACATCCTCGTTGCTCCCGACAAATTTCGTGGCTCTCTGGAAGCTCTGGACGTCTGCCAGGCGGTCAGGGAAGGAATTTTACTGGCATTTCCAGAAGCAAATGTAACCACGATCCCGCTAGCAGATGGCGGTGAAGGAACAGCTAAAATTCTCACCCGGCAGGCGCAGGGAAATTCGATTGCGGTTAAAGTAAATGATCCGCTCGGAAGGATAATTACAGCATCCTACGGGCTGTCTGCTGACGGGCAGACTGCTTTTATAGAAATGGCAGCTGCGTCTGGTTTGGCCTTGTTATCGACAGAAGAGCGTAATCCGCTCCTAACAAGCACTTTCGGAACCGGCCAGTTGATTAAAGACGCCCTGGACAAAGGGGTCAAGGACATTATCCTGGGCATAGGAGGCAGCGCCACGACAGACGGCGGAATCGGAATGGCAATGGCGCTGGGTTATCGTTTTTATAATGAAAATAAAGAGCTGTTACCGCCAAAAGGCGAAACACTGAACAAGATCAGTCGCATTGATAGTGAGGAAAGCGATGGCCGTTTAGCATCTGTTTCCATAACAGTCGCCTGCGACGTCACGAATCCTTTGTTCGGGCCAAATGGGGCTGCATATATTTACGGCCCACAAAAAGGGGCTGATCCTGCTATGGTTGAAGTTCTGGATGAAGGATTGCAAAATCTCAGTGCGATTGCATCAGCAGCCTTTGGAAGGGACATCACCAATCAACCGGGAGCCGGGGCGGCAGGTGGATTGGGCGCAGGATGTCTTTGGTTTTTAAATGCAGTATTGAAAGATGGCGTCAGCATTGTAATCGAGCAGACGCGCATTGCCGAACGCATTCAAAACGCAGATCTGGTGATTACCGGCGAAGGGAAAGTGGACGAGCAGACATTATCCGGAAAAGTTGTGAAAGGCCTAGCCGACTTTTGTAATATAAATAATGTCCCGCTGGCCGTTGTTTGCGGCACGTTGCAGATCACGCCTCAGCAAGTTCGTGATGCTGGCATAACTTATGCAGTTTCCGTTTTGAACCGGCCTATGGATTTAGACCATGCCCAGGCAGAAGCTTTTGGATTGGTTAAGGACGCAACTTTTCATCTTGTGCGGTTGTTTTTTTCAAATAGATAATGGCACAGCCTGTCAAGAAATTATTCAATGTCTGAATTCAATTATAAAGAAGAACTTTCAAAAATTCCGCTCGATCCTGGTGTATATCGCTATTTTGATGAAACCGGGGAAGTTATATATGTGGGTAAGGCCAAAAGCCTTCGAAGCAGGGTTTCCAGTTATTTTCTAAAATCCAATCAACACGACCGTAAGACCAAGCGGCTGGTAAGCCAGATCCGACGCATTGAATACACGATCGTGCATAGTGAATGGGACGCGCTTCTGCTTGAAAATCAGCTTATCAAGCAATTACAGCCCAAGTTTAACATTCTGCTCAAAGACGATAAAACCTATCCTTTTATATGTGTGACGCAGGAGCGCTTCCCGCGTGTGTATGTGACGCGCAACCTGGATAGGACCAAGGGGACATTTTACGGGCCATTTGCGAGTTTGCGGACGATGCATACGCTGCTGGATATGTTTAAATCGCTCTATACAATTCGTTCTTGCCAGTTGCCGCTTTCGCAGTCCAACATTGAGGCGGGCAAATTCAAAGTTTGTCTGGAATATCACATTGGCAACTGCAAAGGCCCTTGCGAAGGATTGCAGGATGAGGCCGAGTACAATGCAGAAATCGAGCAGGTCCATCACATTCTGAAAGGTAATCTCTCGCTGCCACAGCAATATTTTAAAGAGAAAATGCTGCATGCTGCGGAGCAAATGGAATTTGAAAAAGCGCATTCCTGGAAAACCAAAATCGAAAGCCTATCCAATTTTCAAAGTAAAGCCACCGTCACAAATCCTAAAATCGGGAACGTCGATGTGCTGACCATTGTGTCGGACGAGGAAGCCGCTTATCTCAATTTTATGAAAATAAAAGAGGGATATATGGTTGCTACACAGACCGTTGAAGTGAAGAAGAAGCTCGACGAAAGTGATGCCGAAATCCTTGCGTTAATGATCGTTGAGATGCGTTCGAAGTTTGGAGCAGAGGCCAAGGAACTCCTTTCGAACATTAAACCTGATCTCGAAATGCGCCTTGAAATTACTGTTCCGCAAATCGGCGATAAGAAAAAGCTGCTCGATATGTCCATGAAGAATGTGATGTATTTCCGCCGCGATAAAGCGGAGCGCAGGGAAGTGGAGGCATCGGCAACTTCATCTAAAAAGGATCGCATTTTGATCCGATTAAAGAGCGATTTGCAATTAAAAACACTTCCGCGGCACATCGAATGTTTTGATAACTCCAACATTCAAGGCACGAATCCGGTGGCGGCGATGGTGTGTTTCAAAGAAGGAAAGCCGTCTAAAAAGGATTATAGGCATTTTAATATCAAAACCGTTATCGGCCCCAATGACTTCGCATCCATGAATGAGGTTGTTGGCCGGCGCTACCTGAGGGTGATAGCGGAGGAGCAGCCGCTTCCCGACCTGATTGTAGTTGATGGTGGAAAAGGGCAGTTAGGAGCCGCCTGTGATGCATTAAAGAGTCTGGGAATTTACGGACAAGTTCCAATCATCGGCATTGCGAAGAGGTTAGAAGAAATATATTTCCCCGAAGATTCCCTTCCGCTTTACATTGATAAAAAGTCCGAATCCTTGAAGCTCATTCAGCAGATCCGCGATGAAGCGCATAGGTTTGGGATCACCTTTCACCGGGATAAAAGAAGCAAAGCAAGCCTTATTAGTGAATTAGACGGTGTGGATGGCGTAGGTAGGGTGACAGCGACGAAACTATTGAAATTCTTCGGGTCCGTTCGTAACATTCGCGAAAGTTCGTTGGAACAGCTGGCTGGACTGGTTGGTTTGGACCGGGCGAAAAAGGTGCGTGCTTATTTCGATGCGATGGCCGATAATGCCTAGTAATTAGCCATATTTTTCCCGGCAATGTAACCGGTCGTCCACGCATTTTGAAAGTTGAATCCGCCGGTAATGCCGTCAATATCAAGCACTTCACCTGAAAAGTAAAGGCCGGGAACAGACTTGCTCTCTAATGTTTCGTGATTAATGTCAGTCAGCGAAATACCGCCGCAAGTCACAAATTCTTCCTTGAATGTGGTCTTGCCTTTCACCTCAAACTGACTGTTTGTCAGTAATTCGGTCAGTCGGTTCAATGCTTTGTGGGTTGCATCCGACCAGCGCAATTCTTCTGTGATTTCTGCTTTGGACACAAAAGCCTTCCACAAACGAGCGGGAATGCCCAGGCGAGCGTGCGAAGCAATTTGTTGTTTGGGCGTTTTGGTTTTTTCACCCATTAAGAACTCCCTAACCTGCTGTTCATTCATCTGCGGCAACCAATTGATCTTGCAAATGAAATGATATTCCTTTTCCGCCAGATCCCGCGCACCCCAGGCCGAAAGTTTTAGAACGGCTGGTCCGCTAAAACCCCAATGCGTGATCAATAATGGTCCCTGCCATTCATGCTTCGTCCCCGAAATCTTCACAAGTGCATCCTGAACGGAAACCCCGGCAAGCGACAATAAATAATTTTCAGGCGTATTAAATGTAAAAAGCGATGGAAGCGGGTGAATGATCGTGTGGTTATGCATTTGAAGCCAATCGAATCCACTGGCTTTGGGATAACCGCCTGTTGCAATCAGTAATTTGTCTGCATACATCTTTTCGTCTTCGTCGAGCTGGATCGAAAAGCCTTTCTGAACACCATTTGTAACCTCGGTAAATGACCTGACCGATGTGCCTGTCTTAATCTGAATGTTCAGATTGCGCGCCGTCCTGACCATGCATTCAATGATCGTTTGGGACGAATCGGTAACCGGAAACATCCTGCCGTCGGGCTCAGTCTTTAATTTAACCCCTTTATTCTCAAACCAGCTGACCGTCGACTTCGCGTCGAAATGATGCAGTAATTTGCGCAGCAGCTTTTCGCCTCTTGGATAATTTTTTATAAAAAAACGCAGATCTGACGGGTTATGCGTCACATTGCACCGGCCCCCGCCCGAAACCCGGACTTTGTTCAAAACCGTCTTATTCTTCTCTAAAATTACAATTTTCGCGTCCGGATTCTGCTCTGCGGCCGTTATAGCAGCCATAAATCCGGAAGCTCCGCCACCCACGATAACAATCTGCATATCACTTTTATTCATCATACAAAAATGACATGTAAGTTTTAAAAACTGCAATTTCTTTTCATATCTTTCTCGACAGCTAAAATATTTACAACCCAGATATTTGCCTATACATGCAGAAAATCCTTGTTATCGGTCTTGGAAAAGTGGGGTCACTGGTTGGAACCCTTTTAAGCAAAAAATTCAGTGTTACCGGGGTTGATAAGACCCAACCCGCAGTTGCATTGCCTTTTCCGGTGCTTCCCGGGGACATTACCAACCCCGATTTTCTGGATCAGACACTTGCCGGATTTGACGCCGTCGTGTCCTGCATGCCTTATAACCTCAATTTACCCATTGCACAGAAAGCCTGCCAGAACGGGATACATTATTTTGACCTGACCGAAGATGTTGCGACCACAGCAGCTATTCGGGAAATGGCCAAAGAAAGCAGAAGCGTGCTAGCGCCTCAATGCGGCCTGGCACCCGGTTTTATCGGCATAGTAGGAATGGATCTTGCCAAACGGTTTACCAAATTACGTGATATCGAGCTGCGGGTAGGTGCTTTACCGCGTTATCCGAATGGTCTTATGGGCTATTCCTTCACCTGGTCGCCGGCGGGTGTTGTGAATGAGTATATCAATGATGCGGAAGTAATCCATAATGGCGTCAGAAAGATGGTGCCATCCTTGGAGGGCGTTGAAATGATCAACATTGAAGGGCAGGAATTTGAGGCTTTTATCACTTCCGGAGGGTTAGGCACAATGTGTGAAACGTTGGAAGGGAAGCTGGATACATTGAATTACAAAACAATCCGCTATCCTGGACATTGCAGTCTGATGCGTTTTATGCTCTATGAGCTTTGTTTAAAAGACAAGCGCGAGCTGATCGAGCAGATCCTTACCGAGGCAAAGCCACCTGTGCAGCAGGATGTGGTTTATGTGTATGCAGTGGTGGAAGGATGGAAAGAAAACCGATTGGAAAGGGAGGAGTTTTACAAAGCATATCATCCTATTGACATTGATGGACAACACTGGCGGGCCATTTCCTGGACCACTGCCGCTTCCATCGCGTCGGTTGTGGAGATGGTTGCAGATGGTGTTTTGCCTGATAAAGGATTTATTCGCCAGGAAGATATTCTGCTTAAAGACTTCCTGCAAACGCAGAATGGAGCTTTTTTCAATTAATGAGGAACATTACACACAAAAGTTTTGGTAATGGAAAATATACAAACGGTTCTGGATGCGCTAGGCATTCAGCAGCTTAATAATGGTGTTAGTACGGGAAAAATTCATCAGTCGGGCAATGGCGGGATTTTGGAATCTTTTTCGCCGGTCGATGGTAAAAGAATAGCGCAGGCAAACCAGGCCGATCGCTCTGATTATGATTTTGTAGTTCAGAAAGCATTGGAAGCTTATCAGGTCTGGAAGCGGATCCCGGCACCCAAACGCGGCGAAATTGTGCGGCAAATGGGAGACCAGCTTCGGAAATATAAGACTGAGCTGGGCACATTGGTAAGCTATGAAATGGGCAAAAGCTTGCAGGAAGGTTTGGGAGAAGTGCAGGAAATGATCGATATCTGCGATTTCGCCGTTGGCTTGTCACGCCAGCTTTATGGATTGACCATGCATAGCGAGCGTTCCCAGCATCGCATGTACGAGCAATGGCATCCGATCGGTGTGGTTGGCATTATTTCAGCATTCAATTTTCCGGTTGCGGTTTGGTCCTGGAATGCGATGCTGGCCTGGGTTTGCGGGGATGTTTGTATTTGGAAACCGTCCGAAAAAACGCCTTTGACCGCTTTGGCATCACAAAATATCATTAAAACAGTTCTCGAAGAAAATGACGTTCCGGAAGGCGTTTCCTGCATTTTAACCGGCGGACGAGAAGTAGGAGAATGGCTTGCTAATGATCCGCGGATCGCATTGGTCTCGGCGACAGGCAGCACACGCATGGGGAAATCCGTGGGCGAAGCGGTTGCCCGGCGGCTTGGTAAGAGTTTGCTTGAACTGGGCGGTAACAATGCAATCATCGTTACGCCATCCGCAGATCTGAATGTGGCCATTCCGGGCATTGTTTTTGGGGCAGTAGGAACGGCAGGACAAAGGTGCACTTCAACGAGAAGGATAATCGTTCATGCAGACATATATGAGGAAGTGAAACAGCGGCTAGTGAAAGCATATGCGCAGCTGCGCATTGGAAATCCGTTGGATAGTAACATTCACGTCGGACCGTTGATCGATAAGGAAGCCGTTTCGCAGTATCAGCTTGCCGTAGAAAAAGTGAAAGAAGCCGGTGGCAGTTTTATTGTTGCGCCAAAAGTCCTGAATGGTGATGCTTTTGCGTCGGAATGTTATGTTGCGCCTTGTATTGCTGAGGTTTTGAATAAATATGCTATTGTACAACACGAAACATTTGCGCCCATTCTTTATTTGATCAAATACAATGACCTCGAAGAAGCAATCGCCATTCAAAACGACGTTCCGCAAGGATTATCGTCAGCAATTTTCACCCTAAATGTCAGAGAATCAGAGATCTTTCTCTCTAACGCCGGATCGGATTGTGGGATTGCCAATGTGAATATCGGGACTTCGGGGGCAGAAATTGGCGGCGCTTTCGGCGGAGAAAAAGAAACAGGCGGCGGTCGCGAATCCGGTTCGGACGCTTGGAAAGCCTATATGCGTAGACAAACCAACACGATCAATTACGGAACTGCGCTTCCATTGGCGCAGGGAATAAAGTTTGAGATTGAGTAATTAAAATTTTTAACTTTGTACAAAGCAAAACACATTATATCACATAAGAATAGCCCCTTTCATGACAAAATACCAACTTACATCCGACCAGATTTCCTCCAAAGTTGCTGGCGAAACGGTGATACTTAATCACAACAAAGGAGCTTATTACGGACTGAATGACGTTGGTGTGCTGGTTTGGGACAATTTGGAAAAAGGACCGCAAACCATTGAATCACTTTGCAATGCTGTGACCAGCGAATACGAGGTGGATCCAGATACTTGCAAAAGCGATATTGATACACTCCTCAAAGATCTTATTTCTGAGAAATTGGTTGAGGTAATTAAATAAGCGTTTGGGAACATTTAAGCACCATATTACCAAATGGAATAAATTGTCCGGCGAAGGAAGGGCCATCTTTCTGAAAGCGGCTGTTAGTCTGGTGCTTATCAAAACAGGATTAATGGTTTTGCCTTTTGGAACGTTCAGAAAGTTGTTTCATTGGTTGTGCAACTCCAAATCTACGCGTGAAATATCTCAGGAAAGAATAGATTTGACTGTTTGGGCCATTGATACCGCAGCCAATTTGTTGCCAATGGAACTGCTCTGTCTCCCGCGTGCGCTCGCGACCAAATATCTGCTGAGAAAAGTCCCTGCATTAACGCTGGAAATTGGCATTGAAGTAAACCCCGCTAAAAAATTCGAAGCACATGCCTGGGTGGAGAAAAACGGCTCGGTAATCATGGGTAACTGGCCAGAATCCGTTCTCTATCAGCGCATTTGGGTTTGGAAATGATTTTATTATAACACACATGCATCATTATAAAGCCTTCGGGCTCAATATCCTTTCCGAAATTGAACTTCCTGAATTGAGTGACGGAGACGCTAGTACAAGGCACGACTTATATATTCAATCCGCATCATTTGAACTTCCTGCACTGGAAAATACGCAATTATATAGAAGAGGGGTGAGGGCAGGCTTCGCGAAAGATGCGGATGAAAATCTCTATCTGCATTGGAATAATGTCGCGTCTTTTAAGGCTTCAAATGGCAATTGCCTGGTTGTGAGGCCATTGGTCGATGATAATAATTTAGTAAGCCTCTTCACAGTGAGCGAAGCGCTGGGGCTGATCTTGTTTCAGAGAGGACTTTTTCTCTTGCATGCCAGCGCCGTGCGGGTCGGGAATGAAGGCTGGTGTTTCATGGGAATGCCCGGTGCCGGAAAATCAACCACTGCTGCTGCGTTTATTAAGGCAGGTTGTAAGTTGCTGAGCGACGATTTGACAGCCATTGGATTTAATGACAATGGATTAGCATACATTGTTCCGGCCTATCCACAGCTCAAAATTTGGGATAAGACGGCAAATGGCTTGCATTACGAAAAGTCAGAATTGCAGCCGGTAAGCGAAGGCGTTAATAAGTTCTCATATCAGCCCAAATCCGATTTCTTACAAGAGCCCGTGCCATTAAAGGAGGTTTTCTTCCTGCACAAGGCACGGAACAGGAAGCCATTGGTGCCATTATCCGCTGCCGAAATTCCCACCGAAACGCTTAAAAATTTCCCTTTGCCAAGCCAGTTGCTTACGGAAGATGCTTTGAAAAGGCATTTTTCCCAAAGCTTTCAATGCACAAGGTCTGCCAGGTTATGGAAAAAGAAACGTCCTGACGGATTTGAAAACCTTGAAAAATGGGTTAGCGAGAGCATTGCGGAACAACTAACAGCCGGATAATATGCCAGATCTGAAAGTTTCACCCGAGCTGGCTATGCTGATTGAAGCTGCTCTTGGCGGGAAGTCGAAATCGCCATCCGCTTTAAATCAAAAAGAGATTAATTCGGCAAGAACAACGAGATTGGCCAATTGGCATCAGGTGAGGCCTTTGTTGCTGGATTATCTCCAAAATAGCGAGGGACAAATTGAAATTTCTGCCAAACATTTAGCTGGTTTGAAGGAATTTGCGATGGGCCAGGCAGTGACGAATATGGCCTTTCTTGGAATTTCTGTCAAGTTATACAAGCAGATTATCGACGATAATGTCAAGGCATTCCTGATGAAAGGCGCATTGTGGGCCTGGCTGTTGTATGAAAAACCCAATCAGCGTGAGTTTGGCGACATTGATTTTTTCGTGGCGCAAAGTGACATTGACAAAAGCCTTATCACATTAAAGAGAAACGGCTTTGTCCCAGATGCTTACCGCAAATATTTATTCGATAAGGATGCGTTACGATCCAGTTATCTGGACACGGATTACCAACTTCCGTTAGAGCCGATTTCGGATCATACATTACAATCCCTGGAAATTCAGTGGCGGCCCAGTTACCCTCGTTACTGCTATGATTTAACCTGGGAGGAGCTTTCTCAAAATATGATTTCGGTCAGCATGGCTGGCTCGTCCGTTCAAATTCCAGGCATGGAAAACCAGCTGGTGATGATGGTCATTCATCACGGAGGCGTGGAGCAGTGGGACAAGCTGAAATACATGGCCGACTTTGTCCGTCTGCTGCGCAAACATTCGGATACGATGGATTGGGCTCACATTCAAGATGTTTCCACGCGAAAAGGCTTCAATCGCCTGTTGAATGAGTCGCTGGGGATGGTGCGTTTGCTGACGGGCGAAGGATTTGCAAGTAACGATTCCAGCAATGCTTCAACATTCCCTTCGGATAATTTCCGTAATACGATCCTCCAACATTGGGAAAACGAGCGTCCTGCCTTGAAATCCAAATCGTGGCGCATATTCCTTTACAATATGCGCCACAGAGATAGTTTGGCCGTGAAACTTTCAATTCTGCTGGCCCATTTGCGTTATTTAACCAACTTGCGATTGCTCTGGCATAAAGCACTTTGGTATAAAAACCATCGGTCTTAAACCAAACTTACTGTAATGGCGCCACTAGCGCTCTTGCCCTGAGCCAGCACATTCAGTCCTTCACCCGAATTGAATGCATTTACATTCGCCGTTAGTGGCTCTATCGCAACGCAATCGCGCGCAGGTGGCGTGTACACGACCAGGTAATTGAACTTCCCTTCGCCCGTATCCTGCTTAATGCGCAGGGTAATGTCTTGATTTTCAGAGATCAGCTCAGTGACTACGCTCGTTGCTGCCGAGTCCACTATAAAGCAGTTATCAAAGGCCTTTTGGTATAGCTTTGTGGGTCTTTCAACCAAAAATGGCTTTTTGCCAACCGGGATCTGGTTATTATCGAAGTCCACGATCTCGCTGGAAGGAATGTTGATTTTCCAGGCATCCACTTCCTCATTGCCCAGCAGAAAGTAAGGATGCCAGCCGAACATCGCCGGAGCTGGCTCAGCGCCATTGTTTAAGGCCTCATAGCTTAAAACAAATCGTCCGTCGGCATGCAATGTATAAAGTACTGAAAACTTCACAGAAAATGGATAGCCTTCCTGATCATTCAAATCATAGGAAAGCTTTATGGAAGCGTGGTCCGCTTCAATAATTTGCTCTTCCAAATTGAATTGCCGCTTACGTACAAGGCCGTGAATGGCATTCAGACCGCCGGTCTCATTCTTCGCCAATTGATATTCCTTTCCTAGAAATTTGTATTTGCCATCAGGGATCCGGCTTGCGAATGGAAACAGTAACTCACTTGCGCTTTTCATGTCAGCTAAAAGGCTGTCCGGCGTTGGAGGTGTCTTCAATAATGAGAAGAGCGTAATGCCCTTGCGAAGCGACAGCTGACGAACGATTCCGCCCAGTTCGGGGATTACAACGCAGCGATTTCCGGTGGATGCTTCCTGAATGACGAATTCGGTTAAGTTGCCAAATTGCTGTTTAAATATTTCAAAAGACATTTTTTCGGGTGTTGGAATGTGAATGTAAGGTTTGTTGCAAAAATAATAGCCGGACAACATCATTGTCCGGCTATTGAAATTAATTATATCGAAAGAATTGACTACTCATTTGAAGCGCCTTTTTCAGCTTCTGCCATTTCCTCTTCTTTTTTCTCATTTTCAAGCGTATGTTTCACAACTTCTTCGTGAATGGCAGCTTCTTCATTTGAGCGACGGTTAATGTAAGCCTGATAGCTCGTTTCCTTCTCATAAGGACGTTTTCCGATCAGTTTTTCAAGATCGCTTTGGAACAAAATTTCTTTTTCCAAAAGCTCTTTCGCCAACACTTCCAATTTATCACGTTTCTCGCTCAGGAGATTTTTAACAAACTGATATGCCTGATCGATCAGCTTTCTTACTTCTTCATCAATTGCCTGAGAGGTTGACTCGGAATAAGGTTTTGTGAATGCGTAATCGCTCTGTTTGGAATCGTAATAAGAAATATTTCCGATGCGCTCATTCATACCGTACATCGTCACCATGCTATATGCTACTTTGGTAACGCGTTCCAGGTCACTTAGAGCGCCGGTTGAAATTTTACCGAAAACTACATCTTCGGCAGCACGGCCACCCAATGTCATACACATCTCGTCAAACAGCTGTTCTGTGCGATACAAATACTGTTCTCTTGGCAAATACTGGGCATAACCCAATGCGGCAACGCCACGCGGAACGATAGAAACCTTAACCAACGGATCGGCATGTTCCAGGAACCAGCCTGCTACTGCGTGACCAGCTTCATGGTAAGCAACGATTTCTTTCTCCTCCGGTGAGATCAGTTTGTTTTTCTTTTCCAAACCACCAATTACGCGGTCCATCGCATCCTGGAAATCCTGCATCGTAACTTCCTCACGGTTACGGCGCGCTGCAATCAATGCTGCTTCGTTACAAACGTTCGCAATTTCAGCACCGGCAAAACCAGGTGTTTGTGAAGAAAGCTTTTGAATGTTCACGTCAGTCGACAATTTCAAAGGTTTCAAATGCACTTTGAAGATTGCTTCACGACCAATAACATCTGGCTTATCTACTGAAATCTGACGGTCAAAACGGCCTGGACGAAGCAAAGCCGGATCCAAAACGTCAGGACGGTTGGTTGCTGCTACGATAATGATACCTGAATCGGTTGCAAAACCGTCCATTTCTACCAAAAGCGAGTTCAATGTATTTTCACGCTCGTCGTTAGAACCCGGCATAGCACCACGTCCACGTGAGCGTCCTACCGCATCAATTTCATCAATGAAAATAATACAAGGCGCTTTTTCCTTTGCTTGCTTGAAAAGGTCACGAACCCTTGCTGCACCCACACCAACGAACATTTCCACAAAGTCAGAACCTGACAAAGAGAAGAATGGAACACCAGCTTCACCAGCAACGGCTTTGGCCAACAAAGTTTTACCAGTTCCCGGAGGTCCTACAAGCAATGCACCTTTTGGAATTTTTGCACCCAGCTTCTTGAATTTATCAGGACTTTGCAGATATTCTACAATTTCTTTGATCTCTTCCTTTGCTTCATCCAGACCTGCTACATCATTAAATGTAATTTTAACTTTGTTTTCAGCATCAAATAATGTGGCACGTGAACGGCCGATGTTAAAGATCTGGCCACCTGGACCAACTCCGCCGGACATTCTGCCGAGGATAAAATACATTACCAGGATCATTACAATGAAAAAGCCCCAGGTTCCAAGGAAACTGGTCCAGTCATTACGGGTATCCACTACAAAAGGCACTTTGTCATCGTCCGGGATACCTTCCTGCATCTTATCGAAATCTTTCTTGAAAGTTTCAGCAGATGTTACCTGGAATTGATAATGCGATGCAGTTTCCCCACCGAAATAATTATTTTCCTTCGCTACAACCTTATATTTATCTTGTTTTAATGCCTCTGGTTTCAGCGTAACCTCAACCGACTTGTCATTAACAATGGTTACCCTTTCCACTTCCTTATCGACCATCATCTTTTCGAAGCGTTTTTGCGTCGTTTCGCGAATGGTTGAAGTCCGGTTCAGGTATGTTATTCCAAGTATAGTGGCAATCAGAGCGGCGATAATCCAGCCCTGATATCCTTTTTGGGGACTTTTAGGACTGAGAGGCCCTCTTTTGTTATCGTTTTCAGACATTCTGTGTTTTTAATTAAGAGGAAATATACTAAACAACATTCCGGTTCAGGTGAATGTTCACCTGCCGTTCACTTATACCATGGAATCTTCCAGGTATGTTACCTCTGCATCTCCCCAAAGTTCTTCCAGATCATAATGCTTGCGGCGATCTTTATTGAAAATGTGTGCTACCACATCGACATAATCAATCAAAATCCACTCTCCATTCGCCTTTCCTTCTTTCTGCCAGGGTTCCGTTTTGGACATTTTGTAAACTTCGTCTTCAACCGAATTGGCCAAAGCATCTATCTGAGTGTCGGAGTTACCCGAACAAATTACAAAAAAATCAGTTATTGAATTTTTTACTTTTCTGAGGTCAAGTATTGCGATGTCCAAGCCTTTCTTTTCTATCATTCCTTTTGCTACCAGCTCAGAGAGATCTTTTGAGGATAGTTCTTTATTTTTGCGTTCTTTCATGCGTAGTTAATTCCTTTTACAAACCCTAAAGTAAAGCAAAAAAATTGTACAACTCTATACAGGATACCTTAATTATTGGTAAAAAAGTTATATACCTGCCAACTTGTCACTCTACAAACGACATAGCGGCTGAAATAGTACACGCAGGCTTGTTCGACGAGGGGACCATTGTCATAACCGACAATCAGGTAAAAGGGAGGGGGCAAAGGGGCACTGAATGGGTTGCAAATCCAGGTCAGAATCTGACTTTTTCGGTCATTTTAACACCCGGTTTTTTGCCCGTTGGTGATCAGTTTTTGCTTAGTCAGGCGGTGGCGCTGGGTATACGGGCTTATGCGGCCAGGTATGTCAGTGATTCCAAGGTCAAATGGCCTAATGACGTTCAGGTGAATGGTAAAAAAGTATGTGGCGTACTCATCGAAAATTCCATACAGGGAAGCAGGATTTCAAGTTCAGTTATCGGAATTGGTGTAAATGTTAATCAAACTGTATTTTCAAACGGATACGCTACTTCAATCGGTAAGGAAACCGGCAGGCAATTTGTTCTCGGCGAAGAGTTTCACAAGCTGCTCCGTCGTCTGGATGCATTTTATGCTGATTTGAAATCGAAGACCTTACACGAGCGCATCCGCGCAGATTATCTGACCAACCTGTACGGATACGGTCATCCGGTGCGGTTTAAGCACAAAAACAGAGTCTTGGAAGGCACCGTAAGCCACGTTACCCAGCAGGGCAGGCTTGTTATGCAACTGCTTTCCGAAGGCGGCACATTGGAAGTTGGATTGAAAGAAATAGAGTGGCTCAGAGATTAACTCAACCCCACTTGCCGATCACAACCATTACAATGGTACAAAGCCCCAATCCCAGCGATTCTCTCGCCAGTTCAATATTCAGGCTTCGCATGGCAGTTTCCCCAAAGAATATTCCTTCAAATTCCGGTGGCCATTGCAAGATGGCGGCAACCAGATATCCCGCACCAAGCGCATAAAATACCCAGCTCGGCCATAGCTCACGGATACTCATGAAACAAGCCAGGGCTGCAAAACTATATATGGCAATCCAGAGGCCTGAATCGGGGTCATTTAGCTGCAGATACGCAAAAACGACAAAAATTATTCCGAATGCTATCTTGAAGAGTCTCATGATTTAGTGGGTTTAAATGGTTTTATTTACAAAACTGAGCCAGTGCATTGGCGGCATCCGAATAACCTACATTCAGCGCTTGTTTCAGATTGGTGCAACCCAAATCTTTTTCGCCGTCATTCCATTGTGCAAGTCCAAGGCCGTAGAATGCTTTGCCATACGCTGCATCCAGGCGCACCGTCTGACGGAATGCTAATGTCGCTTTTTTGTAATCTTTGTTGCGATAATAGGTGTTTCCAAGATTATACCAGGCCATTTTGTTATTGTCGTCAAGCTTGGTCGCTTTTTCAAAATCAGCGATCGCTTCGGTTGGTTTTTCCATCAAAACCAGTAACTGGCCACGGTTAAGGAAGACGTCAGCTGTATCCGGTGCGAGTTCAACGGACTTATTGTAATCGGCAAATGCTGAATCCAGGCGGTTTTCGTCCGTGTAAAGCAGCGCACGGTTAAAATATGGACGGTAGGAATTTGGTTTTAGTTTGATCGCCTGGCCGAAGTCCAGCAGCGCACTCGGATATTCTTTCAGCTCGTAATAAGCAACACCTCTGAGGTTGAAGGCATCTGCATTCGCATCGTCTTTCTCGATCGCTTTATTAATAAATTCGATGGCTTCCCGGGTTTTGCCTTGTTGCATTAACTCTTTCCCTTTTTTCAAAAAAGCATCAGAAGACTGGGCACATGACAGGCATAAATAGAGGAAAAATAAAAAAAAATAACGCGGCATAACTGTTCATTTCTAATTGATTCGCACAAAAGTAAGCCCAAACGTTAAATGAATGTTTTCTTTTTGTCAATAAAATGTCTTTATCTTTGCAGCTGGCAAATCGGAACTACCAGCTCCTTCCGAATCCCCCAGGTCCTGACGGAAGCAAGGGTAGGTGGTCGATGCGGTGAGATTCTCGGTTTGCCTTTTTTTATGCCCTTTCGGTTCTATTCTCCTCTTTCGTTTTGCTTTTGACCAGGGTTTTCTACTTTTGTGGAATATTCTAACCAATAAATTCCCGTTATGAAATTTTTTATTGATACTGCTAACCTGGCAGAGATTCAGGAAGCACAGGCACTTGGTGTTTTGGACGGCGTTACTACCAACCCATCGTTAATGGCGAAGGAAGGAATTACGGGCAAGGACAACATCATGCGCCACTATAAAGCGATCTGTGACATTGTGGATGGGGATGTGAGTGCGGAAGTTATTTCAATCGATTTGGCTGGAATGATCCGTGAAGGTGAAGAGTTGATCGAGATCGATGATAAAATCGTTGTGAAGATTCCCATGACGAAAGAAGGCGTTAAAGCTTTAAAATATTTCTCTGGTAAAGGAGTTCGTACCAACTGTACATTGATTTTCTCGGCAGGACAGGCACTTTTGGCTGCTAAGGCGGGCGCAACATACGTTTCTCCATTTATCGGTCGTCTGGACGATATTTCAACAGACGGTATCGCGCTGATCGAGCAAATTCTTTTGATTTACAGAAACTATGGTTTTGATACACAAGTTTTAGCGGCATCTGTTCGTCACCCAATGCACATTATCCAATGCGCAGAAGTTGGTGCAGACGTTATGACAGGTCCTTTGAGCGCAATGGAAGCATTGCTGAAACACCCGCTTACGGACATTGGACTGGAAAAATTCCTTTCGGATTACAAAAAAGGAAATCCAAATACCTAATTTTTTATGACGGAGTCAACAGAGCCAATTATCATACTGGATCGGGCAGATATTTATCAGGGTGAGCGGCCTGTTTTGAACGATGTACATTTTGAAATAAAAAACGGCGAGTTCGTTTACATGATCGGACGGACCGGAAGCGGGAAAAGTTCTCTTTTAAAGACTTTGTACGCAGATCTGTGGCTGCACACAGGCTCTGCAAAGGTCGCTGGTTATGAGCTTCATAATATTAAAAGGTCGGACATTCCTTTCCTTCGCCGCAAAATAGGCATCGTCTTTCAGGACTTTCAATTACTTTCCGACCGTTCTGTTGAGGATAACCTGTCATTTGTATTAAAAGCAACTGGCTGGGATGACAAGGGGAAAATTTCAAAACGCATTGCCGAGGTTTTAATGCAGGTGGGATTGGGAACAGCCCAGAAAAGAATGCCGCACCAGCTTTCCGGTGGTGAACAGCAGCGGGTGGTAATCGCCCGGGCTATGCTGAACGAGCCCCGGATACTGATTGCCGATGAGCCCACAGGTAATCTTGATCCGGAAGTTGCGGAGCAGATCATGCAGGTTTTCAGGACGATAAACAATGCTGGCGTAGCAATCTTAATGGCGACGCACAACCATGACTTCCTGCGAAAATTCCCTGCGCGCGTTCTGAAATGCGAAAACGGAAGTGTTATAGAAGGTTGATTAATTCAAGCATAAAAATGGAAAAGCATCCGGTCAAATGATCGGATGCTTTTCCACTTTTATATGAACCCAAATTTACTTCGCTTTCAGATCAATGATCGGAATGATCATTTCTTCGAGTGAGACGCCTCCGTGCTGGAATGTGTCCCTGTATAAATTTACGTATTGATTATAATTGTTTGGGTAGGCAAAGAAATAATCCTCTTTGGTAAACACATATGAGGTCGATACGTGCGGTTTGGGAAGAAAAATTCTCTCCGGCTTACGACACACCATTAAGTTTTTGTCGTCAAATCCCAGATTTTTTCCATGCTTGTAACGGAGGTTTGTATTCGTTTCACGGTAACCGATAATTTTGACCGGTTTTTGAACGCGGATCATGCCGTGATCGGTCGTTAGTATCAGCCTGCATTTCTTCTCAGCCACCTTTTTGATGAAATCCAAAAGCGGTGAATGCTGGAACCAGGACTTGGTGATAGACCGGTAAGCCGCTTCGTCAGGAGCCAGCTCCTTGATCATTTGAACGTCCGTACGTGCGTGCGAAAGCATATCTACAAAGTTATAAACCACCACATTCAGCTGGTTATTCAGCATGTTGTTGAAGTTGTCTATCAATGCTTTGCCCTGGTTTGCATTCAGGATTTTGTGATACGAGCTTTTAACATTGTTCAGGTGGTTCATTTCCAACTGTTTTTGCAGAAAGTCGTGCTCGTGGTTATTTAACCCTTCTTCACCTTCGGGCGTATTTTCATCACTTACCCACCATTGCGGGTGCTTGCGTTCCATTTCACTCGGCATAAGGCCCGAGAAAATCGCATTACGGGCATATCCGGTCGTTGTAGGAAGGATTGAGTAATAAGAAGACTCTTCCTCAATGTTGAAATATTCCTGCAAAATCGGCTGTATCATTTTCCACTGGTCATAACGGAAGTTATCGATCAGCAAGAAAAATAAAGGCTCTTCAGATCCTTTGAGATGCGGGAAAACCTTTTGTTTCATCAATTGATGTGATAAAATGGGCTTATCCGAGCGCGGATCGTTCAACCACTCTTCATATTCGTCTTCAATGAATTTGCAGAAATTGGCGTTGGCCTCGCTCTTTTGCATACTGAAAACTTCTGCCATTCCCTGATCTTCGGAACTTTCCAATTCCAATTCCCAGTAAATCAACTTTTTATAAATATCAGCCCATTCTTCATGTCCGATCCTGTCCTGATATTGCATGGCCAGGTTCCTGAATTCCTGCTGATAACTCAATGTTGTCTTTTCAGTAACCAGTCGCTTGTTATCAAGGATCTTTTTAACGGAAAGTAATATCTGATTGGGATTCAATGGTTTAATGAGATAATCATCGATTTTGGAGCCGATGGCATCTTCCATAATATGCTCTTCCTCACTCTTTGTAATCATCACAACAGGCAAATTAGGCTGTTGCTGTTTTATTTGTGCCAATGTTTCGAGGCCTGTCATACCCGGCATCATTTCATCCAGAAAAACAATGTCAAACCGGTCATTTTCGATCCTGTCCAATGCATCCGCGCCGCTGTTAACGGGCGTAACACTGTAACCTTTGTTGGTCAAAAACATGATATGTGGTTTGAGAAGATCTATTTCATCATCGGCCCAAAGAATGTTATATTGCATATGTATGGTTTTTCAATTGTGGTTAATAAAATCAATACAAGGGTAACGCCCTAATGCAAACAGGTCGTATAAAAATACCCATTTTAACGTTTTTTAAGAGAATGGAATCTGAAAGCGCGTTGTCCTAAAATTACAAATAGCGTTCCAGACGCGCGTTTCTACAACAAAAACTTTCTGCTTACACGCACAAGGTCTTCGGGTGTATCAACACCGTGAGAATCGTCTGACGTGATCACGGCTTTGATAGCATAACCATTTTCCAGCCAGCGAAGTTGCTCCAGAGCCTCCGCTTTTTCGAGCGATGAAACAGGCAGCTTTGTAATCTCCGCCAGCACATCTGCACGATATGCGTAGATGCCTATATGTTTGTAAAATGTGTGAGCGCCAAGCCATTGGCCAGATTCCGGGTTGCGCAGATAAGGGATCGTCTGGCGGCTGAAATACATGACTTCATTCCGTTTATTCAGAACCGCTTTGGGCACATTGTGGTTGAAAAGGATTTCGTCACTGTCGATCACCTTCACGAGTGTAGCAAGCGCAACTTCGCCGTCCAGCGCTTCTGCCAGATTATCAATCGGTTCCGGGCTGATAAATGGCTCATCACCCTGAATGTTTATCACATATTCATATATGCCGTCGGTTTTTGTAAGTGCTTCAAAACAACGGTCCGTCCCACTTTGATGCGTATTTGCCGTCATAATGGCCTTCCCGCCGAAATCCATCACGTGGTTGAAGATTCTTTCGTCGTCAGTAGCAACAATTACCTGATCGAGTTGTGTAGCTTTGGATGATTGTTCATACACCCGCTGGATCATGCTTTTTCCACCTATATCAACCAATGCTTTGGCTGGAAAACGGGTAGAAGCATAGCGGGCAGGGATTATTCCTAATATTCGCACGAGGTCAGTTGGTCTATATTTTTTTGAATTTTGTTTCAAAATAAAGCTAAAAAATTGCAAAAAGTTTTTTCTCAAAAGTTTTCACAAAATATCTGGCGGATTTTGCCCAATCCGGATCCGCAAAGCGATCTGTGGATTATTGAGTTGCGGGATAGTGAGTCTAAGCAAGTTTCATTTGCAATGATGGATACGGCGCAAATGAAGCAGTTATGGCACTATTCGCCGCCGGAAGCGGATTGGTGGAGTTCGCTGACAGCGTTTTCGCATAACAACATTTTCCTGCACAATTACCGCTATCCCGAAGTCCCCGAACCAACCGATCTGCTTGCATTCTCTGCTATTAACGGACAATTTTTATGGGCTTTGCCAGGACATTTAATGGTCAAGTCGCTGGATAACAAGTATATAGAAGTTGCAGGCAAGTCGGGCGAACAATTTATTTACAAGGCATGCGATGCGGAAACCGGCGCGCTATCGCCATTGAAAGAAAGTTACGCGGACGAATTTGAAAAAGTAATTTTACAGGAACCGGTTCGTTACAGGAAAGACAGCGTATACTTTGAAAAACTTGCCACATTTATTCAGAATATAACGAATGGGCATACGGCGGTGAGCATTGATTATCTGGAGAAAAGACCCTATATAATGTTTTCTTATTATATTTACGAGCAAGATAAATCAGTTCAATATCTCCTCATTGTTACAGATCAGAAGCAGTTGGTTTTACACGAACAATTGTCCGAAGAACGCGAAGGAATGGGCCGCGCAACGATGATGTTAAAAGCATCTACATTGGTTTATCTAAAAAATAATAACGAGTTTTCGAGTTTAACACTTTCATAATAAATGAAATACGTTTTTTGCCTGACCATTCTGGCAGGTTTGTTGACAGGTTTGATCGAGGCCCGGGCAAGCGGGAATTATGAGGTTGACTCCGTCGGGGTCGAAAGAGTGGGCGGGAAGATATTCGTTCTGCATAGAGTAAACCAGGGGCAAACCATGTTTGCGGTGGTTCGTCAGTATGGCACCTCCATTCAGGCACTTCGTGATGCCAATCCTGGCATGGCCGACAACATTCAGTCTGGGCAGACGATCCGGGTCCCTTACACGCCCAAGACCAGCAAAAAAGATTCAAAAAAAGAAGATAAAAAAGAGGCAGCAAAAGCCGAGGAAAAGGAAGTGAAGCCCACGGTAACAACGCCAGCGGCGACAGTTCCGACGGCAGCAGTTCCTACTGCAACAGTTCCGGCGCCGGCTGCACCAGCCGCTGCAACGCCTGCATCAACCACACCCACTACACCTGCACCAACAACCACCTCGGCTCCTACGGCCAGTGCAACCGTGCCTGCACCAGCTAATGGCCTGCACAAGGTTGAACCCGGCGAAACGCTTTATCGTGTTGCCGTGAAGTATGGCGTTTTGATGGCTGATCTTAGAAAATGGAATAGTTTAGCGGACGACAACCTGAAAGACGGCCAGGAGCTGATCGTGAGTGAAAAAGGAACGGAAAAACCGGCTCCAACAGTCACTGCGCCAGCGCCAAAAGTAACCACAACCACCACGGTCGTGAAAGATTCAGTAAAGGCGAAAGCCATTGTTCCCGAAAAAGTGGTGAAGCCCGTAGAAGAAGTTGCGCCGCCAAAAGTCGTCAAGGGCAAGAAAAAATCCGAATCCGGTTTGGCAGAAGTGATTGAAACGGATGAGAGCACAAGCAAATTTCTGGGATTGCACCGCACGGCTCCAGTAGGCGCTTTGGTTGAGGTTTTGAATGAATACAATCAGGAAAAAATTATCGTGCGGATCATTGGTCGCATTCCCGATACGAGCATTAACGATGACATTGTAATCAAGTTATCATCAAGGGCTTTTGAAAAAGTTTCGCCTAACAGCAAACGATTCAGAGCGGTTGTCAGTTATCTTGAGTAAGCACCTACATCAACATTATGAAGCATTTACCCCAATTTCGTTCCAAAAGAGAAGAGGAGCGAGCAGCACTGAAAAACACCACCGGATATAAGTTGTGGAGCATTATGTTTACGATTCTCTATCCTTTCATTGCTATTTTTACCTTTTTGTTTTCAGGCATAATCATGTTTTTTTCAGGCATTTCAAAGGTTTTGGCTTACCTGTTCGGAGGAAGCCATGCACGGCACTGAGACGATCATTCCTACATTTTCATCATTCGTTACGGATTTATTGGAAGAGAAGGCTGAGCAATACAATCAGCCCGCATTTATTCCTTTCGACCCAATCAGTATTCCACATTCATTTTCTGTAAAGCAGGACATTGAAATAATGGGTTTCTGGGCAGCCGTGCTTGCTTGGGGACAGCGAAAAACGATCATTAACAAATGTCGGGAGCTGTCCGCATTAATGGACGGAGCTCCTTATGACTTCGTGCTCAACCACACAGAAAGTGATTTAAAGCCATTCCTGCATTTCAAGCACCGCACATTTAACGCCACGGACACGCTTTATTTTCTGCATTTCTTTCAGCAATATTATCGTCAGCAGGATTCGCTCGAGTTCGCATTCAGCAGTCATATGCAGGAAGACGAAGAAACCATTGAAAACGCATTAATCGGCTTTTACGACCTCTTCCGCGATTCTGAACATTTTCCGGCCAGAACCGCCAAACACATTGCCACGCCCGTCAGAAAATCTTCTTGCAAGCGTCTCAACATGTTCCTGCGCTGGATGGTCAGAAAGGACGACAGAGGCGTAGATTTCGGAATATGGAACACCATTAAGCCAGCACAGCTCGTCTGCCCGTGCGACGTCCACGTAGACCGCGTCGCCCGCCTGCTAGGTCTGATTAAAAGACCGCTCACCGACTGGCAAACTGCCAAAGAACTTACTGTATCATTGAAGCAGCTCAATCCTAACGATCCTGTAAAGTATGATTTTGCGTTGTTTGGGTTAGGGATTGAAGGGTTTGCGAAGTAGTTTTTAAGTTGAGTCCAGATCGTTCTGTTCGTAATAACCAAAAAATGCTGACCTCTGATGGGCCAGCATTTTTATTTTAATAAACTCTAAAAGCATTACATAGCGGCACCATCAAACCTGATCCATTCTATTCCAAAAAGTGGCTTAGAACCTGCGGAGGGGTTTTTGAAGACGAAAAACAGTTTGTGCAGCTGGTTATCTGCCGGAGCTTTTATTGGAACGTTGATCGTTTCAGACTTATCCACTTTTCCTTCGCCAACTTTGGGTCCGGAAACGCCGTCCAGGTGAATTTCGAGGATTCCGCCTGCTGTTCTCTCTGCAACGGAGGTTACGGCGACTGACAGATTCGAAATGCCATTTAGATCAATGTCTTCGAATGTAATGAAACTCCCAGTTTTCGTGCCTATCACGATTTCTGTGCCTTTTTCATTTTTGAATTTGAAAACATTGCTTGTGCTGTCGGCTGCATTTGCCAGGATTGTGGCGGGGCGTAATGCAATTGTTTTTGAGCCGGTTAATGGACCCATTGTTGCGTTGCCTTTGTCCGTGTAGCTTGCCGTGAATATATATGAACCGTCTTTTTTCTTTGCCTCGGTCACATATGTGCTTTTCAATGGTTTTTTATCAACTGCTTTTTCCTGAGCAAGTGAGAGAATGTATTTCACCATTTCTTCCGCTTCTTCCGGCTTATGCTGCGGGTGCGCTGCCATGGCTTGCTCACCCCACACGCCACCACCGCCTCTGATTACCTTATCAGCCAGCGTTTTAACGGAGTTACGTTCTTTTTCATAACGTTTCGCCACTTCAATGTAAGCTGGTCCAATTGATTTCTTGTCGATCGAATGGCAGGCTTTGCAATCACTGAGCTCGATTAAACGCTTGCCTGTTTCAAAACCAGTGTTAGCCACGTGGCCTTGCGCCAGCTGCGTTTTATCGAAGCCTTCCAGATAATTAATGGTCAATGTTACTTCGTCTTCCGGGATCTTCTTGTCGGCCAGGCTGCCATCTTCCTTATCCGCTACTGAAACTTCATAGTTGACCGGTTTATCATTCCAATAAAATGTCTTGTTTCCTTTGATAGCCACATCCACCTTCGGAATAGCGTTGCCTGCCTTCACAGTCACTTCGGACGTGTTGGAATTGCCGGCGCTGTCTGTCACTTTAAGAACGGCCACATATTCTCCTGGCTTGGCGTAGGTGAAGCTTGGATTAGCAACCGTGCTTTTTGGTAAACCCTTGCCAAATGTCCATTCATATTTCACAGCATCGCCATCGTGATCGACAGAGCCTTTTGATGAAAAATTAACCTTTAAAGGTACTGCGCCGACAGTATTTGTGGCCGTAGCCAAGGCAACGGGAACACGGTTTCCCGCATTGTAAGTGATGTGTGACAAGCTGGCTTCGTCATTTTGCGCAAACCAGTTCGGGCCATATTCCAATGTGTACAATGAGCCGTCGTTGGCAAATTGCATATCAATCGGGTGACTGAACTTTGCACTAGGCATGAAACGCTCGATGTTCTGAAGGTCGCCTTGCTCGTTCATTGTTACAATGTTAATGTAATCACGAATCCAGTCGTAAGCGAAGAATTTACCATTGTAATAATCGGGGAATTTTCCTTTGCCAGCCTGAAAATCAGCAGCATAGTAAACCGGTCCGGCCATTGCATTACGACCGCCTTTGCCTACAATCGCCCCAAAGTCCGGTGAATCGGCGTAAGGATAGTAAATAAATGCGGGCTGGGCAGGCGGAAGTTCTTCCAAACCTGTGTTATGCGGCGAGTTGTTGATCGGCTTGGCAGGATCGAAGGGCTTTCCTGAGGTGCTGTCCGCAAAGTTGAAATCAATATAAGGCTTATTATCCGCGATGAATAGGGGATAACCGAAGTAACCCGCTTTTCTTGCCTGATTCACTTCATCGTAACCGCGAGGTCCACGTTTTGGATTATCGTCGGAAGCATCTGGCCCTACATCGCCCCAGTATAAATAGCCTGTATGCTGGTCAATAGAAATACGATATGGGTTTCTGGTTCCCATTACATAAATCTCCGGTCTAGCCTTAGGATTGCCAGCAGGGAACAAGTTTCCTTCGGGAATGTCGTATAAGTTAGTTCCACCGGGCATATTGGCGCGGCGATCACCATATCTTGGCTTGATTCTGAGAACTTTTCCGCGTAAAGAATTGGTGTTGGAAGATGAATGTCTGCCATCCCAACCTTCGCGTCCCGGACGACCATCGATCGGTCCATAGCCGTTTGACTGGAAAGGATTTACGTCATCTCCTGTCGACAAATATAAATTTCCCTTCGCGTCCCAGGCAATTGAACCGCCCGTATGGCAGCAATCGGTTCTTTTTACAGGAACAGTGAGCAAAACCTCTTCCGTCGAAAGTAACAATGTGTCTTTCACATCGTCATACTTGAAGCGCGACAAATGTTGAGCAGTGTCTTTTTCGGATGATGGTGGAGAATAATATAGGTAAACCAGTTTGTTGGTTTTGAAATTTGGATCAATGTTCAAGCCCATTAAACCATATTCTTGCTTCGTATAAACAGGAACCTGCGCAACAATCTTAATTTTTCCTGTTTTGGGGTTATAAAGTTTCAGTTTCCCTTTGCGCTCAGCCAACAAAACACGCTGATCTTCAAGCACAACAAGCTCAGTAGGCTCATCCAGTTTTGTTGCAAGAACTTGTTTGGTGAAGCGGTTTTCTTCGGGACGTGATTTGGAATAATCCAGTTTAGAGGCCATCACATAGTTAAGGCCACCGGTTAAATGTTTGACAAAAACAGGATTGACAAAAGTTGCGTCTTCATGGCCGAAATTGGTATAAAATGCCTTTCCGCCGTCATATTCGTGATACCAGGACATCGGGTGGTTGTCACCCATTTTGCCGTCTTTGTAAGATTTCTCGTCAATCTTAACCAGCACATTCACTTTCGGATTGAAGTTTTTGAAATCATAAAACTCATCCTTGATCTTCCATTTTTTGGGAAAATCGGTCATGGATTCATGCTTGTCATTGACCACATAAGCCTCGCCTTCCTGCACATTCGGATTGCCCGGATGGCTCAGGAATTGTGCGCCTGCCAGCTTATTATACCAGGGCCATTCATATTCCGTGTCTGTGGAAGCGTGAATGCCCAGGTAACCACCGCCGGCCTGAATGTAACGTTCAAATGCATCCTGCTGCTTGTCATTGAGCACATCTCCTGTTGTGTTCAGGAAAACGACTGCGCTATATTTTTGTAGATTTTTTTCATTAAAGACGATTGAATTTTCGGTTGTGTCAACCGCAAAGCCTTTTTCCTGGCCAAGTTTGATGAGAGCAGTTCTCCCTGCCGGGATAGACGAGTGACGGAAACCCGCTGTTTTTGAGAAAACAAGGATCCGTTTCTCAGGCGTAACGGTTTGGGCGAATACATTCACACAAAAGCAGGCCATCGCTATAATGCCTAGCGCACGCAGCTGCTTTCGTGAAATTTGATAAAAAAAATTACGCATTCTTGGAGTCATATATAAGTTAACTGATATAGCAAAAAAACCTATCTTCCATAAGGAAAATAGGTTTTCAATATACTTGTGAAGTCGACAATTAAAGTCCCAACACTTTGCGGTTGAATGCTTCATCAGCACCTGTTCCTGCAAAATCGTCAAATGCTTTTGTCGTAACTTCAATGATGTGATTCTCAATGAATGGTGCGCCTTCCGCAGCTCCCTGAACAGGAGATTTGATACAACATTCCCATTCCAAAACCGCCCAGCTATCGTAGTCATATTGGGATAATTTCGAGAAAATGCTCTTGAAATCAACCTGACCGTCGCCTAATGAACGGAAACGACCCGCGCGATCGGCCCAGCCTGCAAAGCCGCTGTAAACGCCTTGCTTACCCGTTGGATTGAATTCAGCGTCTTTTACGTGGAATGCTTTGATGCGGTCGTGGTAAAGATCGATGAATTGCAGATAATCCAATTGCTGCAATACAAAATGGCTTGGGTCATAATTAATGTTCGCACGCGTGTGACCGTCCAGGTAATCCACGAACATTTCGAAAGTTGAGCCATCAAACAAATCTTCGCCCGGATGCAGCTCGTAACATACGTCCACGCCGTTTTCGTCATAGACATCCAGGATCGGTTTCCAGCGCGCTGCCAATTCTTTGAATGCAGTTTCAACCAGACCCGCAGGACGTTGTGGCCACGGATAAAGGAATGGCCATGCCAATGCGCCTGAGAATGTTGCGCTTGCTTTCAGTCCAAGATTAGCGCTGGCTTTGGCCACATATTTCAAATGCTGCGTCGCCCATTCTGCTCTGGCTTTTGGGTTATTTCTTACTTCCGGAACAGCAAAACCATCATACATTTCGTCATAAACCGGATGCGAGGCAACCAATTGTCCGATGATATGTGAAGCCAGTTCAGTGATTTCCAGTCCTTTATCTTTCAATTTTCCTTTCAGCTCATCCGCATAAGTCTGCGATTCCGCTGCTTGCTTCACGTCTATCACACGCGGATCCCAAGTAGGAAGCTGCAAGCCCTTATAGCCCAAAGCAGCCATGTAGTCTGCGATAGAATCCAACGAGTTAAACGGAGCCTCATCACCCAAGAATTGAGCAAGAAAAATTCCAGGTCCTTTTATTGTTTTCATAATGTTAATGATTCAAAATTAAATAGTTACCCAAGCTTCCGCTCTGTTGCTTTCCAAAATCTTCTCGCAAATCAACAGCTCACGATATCCATCGGCGAATGTTGGGTATGTTGGGTTTTCGGGTTGTTTCCCGGCTGTAATGGCGGCGTACACTTCTTTGAACATTTGTTTTGAAGTGTCCGGGAAGCCTTCGTTGTGGCCGCCTGGGAAAGTGATCGTTGAGCGCACATCTTCGTTTACCAATGATGGGTCACGCAACAGGATCTCATTAGCTTTGTCGCGGTTTCCGATCCACATTTCGTTGGGCGACTCTGAGCACCAGCTGAATGTTTTCTTCGATCCGGAAATTTCCAGGCTCATGCGGTTCTTGCGGCCGGCAGAAACCTGGGAAACGGTGATCACACCTTTGTTACCATTATCAAAACGAAGCAAAACATTCGCGTGATCCTCGGTTGTGATGGGGACGTCCGCGTAGTCTTCCGGCTGCAACATTTTGCCAGAATACGTTTCAACAGCTTTAAGCGGCTTTTTACGCGTTTTATGAACGGTGTTGAAATCGGCCATAACTGCGACAGTTTTCAATCCGGTAATGTATTCCAGAATATCCATTAAGTGCGAGCCAATGTCGGCAATTGCACGGGAATCGCCTGATTTGTCTGGTTCAAGACGCCAGTTGTAGTCTGTTTGGTAAAACAACCAATCTTGCAGATAAGAACCGATGAACGAATAAATCTCACCCAATTCCCCTTTTTCACGCATGGATTTCATCTGGCGCGCCAAAGGATAATAACGCAAATTAAAATGCACCGCATTCACAAGTCCGGTTTCGGCAGCTAGTTCCACCAGTTCCTTCGCCTCATGAAGATCTTTCGCAAGGGGTTTTTCACAAATAACATGTTTCCCGGCCAGCAATGCGGCTTTTGACTGGGAATAATGAAGAAAGTTTGGTGTACAAATGTGAATAGCCTGAATGTCATCTTGTTTCAGTAATTCATCAAATGTATAGGAACGAGCAATTCCAAGTCCATCTGCTTTCTCTTTGGCAAGCTCGGCGGTTACTTCGCAAAGTGCAGCAACTTCTACATTGGGAAGACGTCTCAAAGCTTCAATGTGTGCGGGCCCAATGAAGCCGGTTCCGACAACGCCAACTTTAATTTTGTTCATAAAACGGGTATTGAATGAAAAGGTGAAAAAAGATAAGATCAGAAATTAGTCCATTTGGTATCCGAAGCATTTGATGCAATGACGGCGTCAATGAACTTCATACCCCTAAGGCCATCCTGTGCAGACGGAAAATCGTAAACCGGATCGACATTGCGGCCTTCCCAGCGTGCTCTCAAATGGAATGCGAAATTGCGGTAAAGATTTGCAAAGGCTTCAAAGTAACCTTCCGGGTGGCCTGCGGGAATGCGGGTATGCACTTGCGCGGCCTTGGACAAATTGCCAACACCTGTGCGGATAATGCGTGCGCCCTGGTTGGTTTTGTGGATTAATGTATTGGGATCCAGCTGTTTCCATTGCAAGCCGCCAGTTTCGCCATATACACGAATGTTTAAATCATTCTCCTCGCCATTTGCGATCTGGCTGTTCTGCAGGATTCCCTTGGCACCATTGTCGAAACGCAAAAGAATGTTGGCATCATCATCCAGTAAGCGGCCTTCCACGAAAATGGTCAGATCGGCGCAAACCTGTGTGATTCTCAGCCCTGTAATGTACTCGGCCAGGTTTTCAGCGTGGGTTCCAATGTCACCTAAGCCGCCAGCAGCGCCGGAGCGTTTCGGATCTGTTCTCCATGCAGCTTGCTTATTACCAGTCACTTCCACCAATGTTGCCAGCCATCCTTGTGGATACTCAACGATCACTTTCCTGATTTTACCAATAGCACCCGATGCGATCATATGCTTCGCCTCCTTAACCATCGGGTAACCTGTATAATTGTGGGTAAGACAGAAAATCAGGCCTGTTTTCTCAACCAGTGCTGTAATTTCCTCTGCTTCCTCCGTGTTTAATGTGATAGGCTTGTCGCAAACGACGTGAAATCCGTTTTCAAGCGCCAGCTTTGTAGGCGCTTTGTGCATGTGATTGGGCGTTACAATGGCCACAAAATCCATGCGTTCTCCTTCGGGAAGTTGTTTCTCTTTGAGGATCATCTCCTCGAAATCGTTATAAAGTCTGTCCTCCGGCAAATACAACGCCCTGCCGGTTTCTTTTGATTTGGAAGGATCTGAACTAAAAACACCGCAAACCAGCTCAATTTCTCCATCCATAATAGCAGCACGGCGATGGACTCCGCCTATAAAGGCATCAAGCGATCCGCCCACCATACCCATCCTAATCTTTCTTGACATTCCAGTTGGTTTAAAGTTTTGAAAAGGTTTTTACAATATTAAAGAGTAGTATAGATGACTCTTACTTCTTACAAATATAATTTTAACACATAAAAAACACTGCCCAGGCATAATTAAAACCAGTAGAAAAAGCGTTTATTTGTTTTTTCTGTGAAATTCTTTCATAAAAACATTAGTCGTCAGGCTCGTAATTATCTTATTTTAAATAACAAACCCTTTTAGTCTCATGACTCAAACAATCAATAGCGACAGGCTTTTTAATGCCAGTTGTTTTGCGCTCATCACAACCGCTTTTTCTTTCAGTATCCGGGCGGGGATCCTTCCACAGTTGGGTGTTGAATTCAATCTAACGGCGGAACAACTCGGCTTTATTAATTTAATGTTCTTCCTTGGATTTCCGTTGTCTATGATCATTGGAGGGCTTGTTTACCATTCTGTGGGACCAAAAATCATCATGCAAGTTGCTTTGGTCTGCCACATTATCGGTATTCTGATGACAATTTATGCAGGCGGTTATACAGGACTTCTTATTTCTACATTCTTCATCGGAATTGGAAACGGATGTACGGAGGCTGCTTGTAACCCCATGATCGCAGACACTTATTCAGGGTTGAAAATGAATAAAATGCTGAACCGCTTCCATATGTGGTTCCCCGGCGGAATTGTTGTCGGCAGTTTGATTTCCAAGTTTATGACCGATGCTAACCTGGGATGGCAGGCGCAAATTTGGGTGATTATGATTCCAACGGTGATTTACGCGTTCTTATTCTGGGGCCAGGCGTTTCCTAAGCCACATGTAGCAGGTGTAACTTCAATAGGCGAGAACCTGAAAGCGATGGCTTCGCCTTTGTTCATATTTATCTTCCTTTGCATGATGCTAACTGCTATTTCGGAGTTCGGGCCGCAGCAGTGGACAGGGTTGATCATGAGTAAAAGCGGTGCAAGTCCAATGCTTATCCTTGCGCTTGTAACGGGTTTAATGGCTTTGATTCGCTTCTTCGCCGCACCAATCGTGAAAGTGCTTGGCGCAACGGGAATTCTTTGGGGATCGTCCATATTGGCCGCAATTGGTATTTATTTGTTCAGTACAGTAACTGGCGGAGCGGCATACGCAGCTGCGGTGATCTTTGCCATGGGCGTTGGGCTTTTCTGGCCTACAATGATTGGATTTATTGCCCAGAATGTGCCTCTAAGCGGTGCTTTGGGAATGTCCATCGTAGGTGGCGTAGGCATGTTTTCGACTGCAATCTGGCAGCCGGTTATCGGTAGATGGCTGGATGATGCCAAAGCTGAAAAAATAGCAGCAGGGTTAACAGGCGATGAAATGGAACTGGCAGCCGGTCAGGCAACGCTCAGCACCATGATCATTTTCCCAGCGATCCTGATTGTAGCATTCGGTATTTTATACTTCTGGATGAAGGGCCGCCCTGCTACGACGACCGCAGCAGCTGGTGCACATTGATTTTTTAATGTAATAAAATGCGGGAGGGTGCCATCGGCACCCTCTTTTTTGTTGCTATGATGTTAATAGCTTATTTCAATTTCACAATGGTCACGCCCGCCCCGCCACGATCCGGATGCTCGTCCTGCATGCCGGAAACCTGCGAGTAACCTCTTAAATGGTTCCTGACCAAAGTCCTGAGGATTCCGTCGCCTTTACCGTGCACAATGCGCAGCTCATCGTAGCCAAGCATAATAGCGTTGTCCATAAACTGATCCACAAGGCCCAATGCTTCTTCGCCGCGTTTGCCACGCATATCCAGGTTGAAACTGAAATTTAGCATCCGCTCGTTCAAGTCTACACCTTTTGCGCTGGTTTTCAGCTTTTTCTCGCCCGTCGCTGCCCTGTATGTTTTGTTCGAAACTTTTTCGAGCCTGTTGAGTTTAATAGTGGATTTCAAATCCCCAATCCGCACTTCGGCATCTTTCCCTCTTAATCCAATCACCTCGCCAATAGCAGTTTGCCCAGCGATGCGAACGTAACTTCCTGGGACTATGTCACCACTTTCGGGTTCGAAAATTTCTTCTGCCGGCGCGGTTTCGACAACCTGTTCCAGTTCGAGATTTTTCTTGCCAAATTTTTCCAGCTCAACCCGTACAGTCTTGGTTTTCTCTTTCTCCGCTTTATTTTCTTTGATCTCGCGGATCGTATTTTCGATCAGTTGATTAGCGTCAGAAATGAGCGTTTTGGCTTTCTGCTTGGCCTCGTTAACGATCTTTTTCTCATTGTTTTCAAGGTTTTCTTTCAGTGAAGTGTAATCTGCCAGTTGCTTGGCCAGCTTGCGCTCTTTAATGCCGACTTCAATGTTCTTTTCAGCAAAAACCCTTCTTTCGATGTCCAATTCCTTCAAAAGCTTCTCAAAATTCACCTGCTGCGTTCCCAGCTTTTCCTTTGCCCGATCAACCACAGCATTGGGCAAACCAATTTTTGAGGCGATTTCGAATGCAAAAGAGCTTCCCGGTCGGCCGATTTCGAGTTGATACAGCGGTTCCAAATGTTCGCCGTCAAAACGCATGGCGCCATTCACAAGCCCTTCGGTCTTATCCGCAAGCACTTTCAGGTTGGTATAATGTGTATTAATAACGCCATAAGCGCCCGATTTGGTCAGGTTTTCAAGGATTGCTTCTGCAATGGCGCCGCCTAGGCCGGGTTCCGTTCCTGTTCCAAATTCATCGATCAGGAACAATGTGCGCCGGTTTGCCATGGCCAGGAAATGGCGCATGTTTGTCAAATGCGAGCTGTATGTACTAAGGTCATTTTCTAGGGATTGCTCGTCGCCAATATCAATGAAAATATTTTGGAAAAAACCCATGGTAGAACCTTCCGCAACAGGAACCAGCAAGCCGCATTGGAACATATACTGGATCAGCCCGACAGTTTTGAGCGAAACCGATTTTCCACCTGCATTAGGTCCCGAAACAATTAAAATCCGACGCTTTTCTTCCAGCTCAATGTTCAGCGGAACCACTTTTTTTCCTTGTTTTTGAAAGGAGAGATGCAACAGCGGATGACGTGCGTCGCGCCAGTTAATGAACTGCTTATTGAGAAATGGCGGATTAATCGCCCCCATTTCAGCGGCCAGTTTTGCTTTCGCTCTCAGGAAATCCATTAATCCCAGAAATCCATATGCTTTTTGCAAATCAGGCACGAATGGCCGAAGCTGAGCGGTCAGTTCAAGCAGGATGCGGTTAATCTCGCGGCGCTCCTCGTATTCCAATTCACGGATTTCGTTGTTGGATTCGAAAACGTCCGTTGGTTCAATAAAAACAGTCTGTCCCGTGGCGGATTCATCATGAATAAACCCTCTCAGCTTGCGCTTGTGCTCCGCCGCAACGGGGATGACCATGCGGCCATTCCGAACAGTAAGCGAAACATCATCGGCGATCCAGCCGCTACTTCTGGCCGATTTCAGGATGGTATCCAGCTTTTTGCGAATGCCTGCCTGTTCCGATATCAGCCTTTTCCTGATGCGTGATAATTCAGAAGAAGCCGAATCTCTGATCTGTCCGCGGTCGTCAATAATGCGGTCGATGGCGTCGGTAATGGCCTTATCAACGCGGATTGTTTTGGCATACTCACCCAAAATAGGATACGCTTCCGGCTCTTCGTTCTCGAAAAAGCGAAGGCAAAGCCGAATGGTTAGTAACGAAACTTTGATATCTGAAAACTCAGCTTGCGTTAGTAACATTCCTTCAATGGCGGCGCGTTTCAGATAGGAAGTGGCGTCAATGTAGTTCTGGGAAGGAAAATTTTCACCGATCTGCATGATCTTCTGCATTTCGGCGGTTTGGCTTACAAGCTTTTCAACAAGCCCGAAGTTTTCGGAGAACTTAATTTTTTCAACGAAATTTTGTCCAAGCGGACTTATGCAGGCCTCTTTGAGCCGCTCTCGTAACTTGTCAAAACCTAATTTCTGTTCTAATGTATTGGGATAAAGCATTTTTATGGCCAGGCTTCGGGCGATGCCGTCAGCTCTTTTTTCTTTTTAAAACAATGTCCTAATCTCTTCTTTCAGCACTTTTAATGCATGCGAAGCGGGCTGGACTTCTTTTTCTATTACGTGGGAAAATATTTTCTTGGCAAGATCCGCGGGAGGCGCATCAGCGGGAATTTCCGTAGATGCCTGGTTAATGACCGCAACGGTTTCATTCATGGCGTTGGTTACCTGTTCCCACGCATTAGCACTGATATACAATTGCTGAGCAACATTATGGTTATACTCCTCGCGGATCTCATGCAACAATATTTGTTGCAATTCCAGTGCGCTCATTGCAGAGGGCACCAGCCTTAACAACAAATTATTGGGCGTGATGCGTTCTAGGAAGAGGCACATGCGCTCGTAAGCCTGTAATCTTAAAGGAAGGGTAATGTCGGTATGTTTGCCGCGGATCTCCCATCTTTGCTTATCGGATAATTTGGCTGCTACGGTCGTGATCGTTGCATAAATGCCGTATATAATGGCTATTCCAAGAACAAAAATGACAAGCAGTGAGTAATATTCCATCGTTTTTAGCATGCTGATTTTATCAATAAACCGCAAAATTAATGGAATAACTGCATTAAGCAGAGAATTATTTGAAATAGCGAATGGATTAACAGCCTTTCGTGTTCATGGTTATACTTAACACCACCTTGCATTATATTTCAAAATGGAAAGTCCCGTTCAGCTCACGGAAAAGGCCAAATCAGAAATTAAGACAACATTAGCCGCCAACAAAATTCCGGATACTTACGGATTAAGGGTGGGACTCAAAGGCGGTGCATGCAGCGGTTCGTTCATGCTCGGTTTCGACATTGCAACAGAGCATGACCAGACTTATATGGTGGACGATATCAAGATTTTTGTGGACAGGCGACACCTCATGTACGTAATCGGTTTATCGGTCGACTACGAAGAGGGCGCGAACGGCACAGGTTATACGGTTTCCGCTGAGGAAAAAAAGTGATTTAGTATTTCCTTTAATCTTCAATGGTTACATGTTTCCAATTTTCTCCTGAACGTATCCTGTTAAGCTGTGTATGTGTAATTCCAAATTGCTTTGCGATCATTTTCAAGCGGTTGTTATCGTTTTTCAATAACTTCTTGATGATCCTTACCTTGCTCTCCGTCAGCTTGTAATTTTTGGTCCTTCTCGGGATCACACGGTTGATGAACGCCGGGTTTTCACGGTTATGATCAATCATTTCAGCCTTCGTTACCCATTTCAGATTTTCAAAATAATTATTCTGTTTTTCAAAATCCGAATGGATCACAAACACGTGATCGTCGCTTGGTTTATCAACAAAATGCTCAGCCACGAGTTTATGCACATATCTGTTTATGGTTTTGCCGCCAGCTACGCGAATGTTTAATGACCTGTAACCTTGTATCACCGAACCTTTTATCACTGCACCTTCCTTTGGATTATTCTGAAAGCTCTTCAACCTGCCATAATTAGAAACTTCGTAATGAGGAGCATTCTCAATTTCGCTGAATATAATTTTAGCCCACTTTTCGTTCCAGAAACTCCGACTCACATTTGACTCATTCATTTTGATTCAAGATAATATAGTTTTTTAAAGCTTTTCAACACACCATCGACTCCTGTTTTTTATCTGGGAAACGATTTTCTACTCTTTCACTGTTTATGCTAATGTGCAAGGAAGCTGATTCCTTTTTTGTCTTACCAAACCCAATAATATGAAGCGCACGCTAATCCTGGGGGCAACCCCAAATCCTTCCAGATACGCTTATCTGGCTGCACAAAAACTCAGAACCTACGGACATCCGATATTGCTCCTTGGCCGGAGAAAGGGAACTGCATTAGGGGAAGAAATTCATTTGGACAAACAAGACTGGAAGGATGTGGATACAGTAACATTATACATTAATCCAAGCCATCAGCCCGAGTACTATGATTATATTATTTCTTTAAACCCTAAACGCGTCATCTTTAACCCTGGTACAGAAAATCCTGAATTTAAAAGCATCTTAGTTGATAAAAATATCATACCAATAGAGGGATGTACACTTGTAATGCTTTCAATAGGACAGTATTAGTTCATTTTACCACCTGATCAGCGCAGAAGCCCAGGTAAACCCGCTTCCGAATGCTGCCAGACAAACCAGGTTGCCGTCCTGCAATCTGCCTTGTTCCCAGGCTTCGGCCATGGCAATCGGGATCGAAGCCG